>JASGEE010000023.1:0-8351 GCA_047606715.1 Microbacterium sp. | reverse complement strand
TCGAGACGGCATCCGTGCACCGTGACAGCGGATGCCGTCGGCTGTCTCGGTGCACCGATGCGGTTTCGCGGGTGTGGAGGAGGGGAGGGGAGGGGGAGTGGCGGGGGAGGGGGAGTGGCGGGGGTGGAAGGGGGCGGGGGTCAGGCGGTGAGCCAGACGGCGGCGGCGGCGCCGGGCGGGAGCGCCACGGCATCCGCATCGCCGAGGGTGACCGCGCCGGGGGCGGTGACCGTCAGGGCGCGCCCGACATCGATGCCCGACTGCTCCAGGGCGCGCAGCAGCGCCGGGTCGCGGTCGCTCACGCGCAGCACCCGTCCGGTGTGGCCGACGGGCGCCGAACCGAGCAGGACGAACGGCTCGCGGGAGGTGTTGCCGGCGGCATCCGGGATCGCATCGCCGTGCGGATCGAACCGGGGATGCCCCAGGCGTGCGCTGATGCCCTCCAACAGCCGATCGCTGATCGTGTGCTCGAGCACCTCGGCCTCGTCGTGCACCTCGTCCCAGGCGTAGCCGAATTCGTGCACGAGCCACGTCTCGATGAGGCGATGCCGACGGATGATGGATGCCGCGCGCAGGCGACCGGCATCCGTCAATCGCACCGGCCCGTACGGCCGATGCGACACGAGCTGCTGAGCGGCGAGCTTGCGCACCATCTCGGTGACCGTCGACGGGGCGAGTCCCAGCGCGGCGGCCAGCTGCGACGGCGTGATCGGATCGTCCTGCCACTCGGTGTGGTGGTAGATCGTCTTCAGGTAGTCGTCGATCGCGACGGAGCTCGGCACCCGCCCAGGCTACTGTGCGCGACGATTCACCCGCCGGTCAGAAGCAGCCACAGCAGCACCGCGTTGAGGCCGATGAGAGACAGCGCGGCGAGCACACCGCCGAAGGTGGTCCACCAGCGGTTGCGGAAGGTGCCGAGCAGCTCCGCTCGCGCCGTGAAGGCGACCAGGGGCACGAGGGCGAAGGGGATGCCGAAGCTCAGCACCACCTGGCTGACCACGAGCGCCCACGTCGGATCGACCCCCGCCGACAGGAGGACGAGCGCCGGCAGGAGCGTTGCGATGCGCCGCGCGAGGAGCGGGATGCGGATACGCAGCAACCCCTGCATGATCTCCGCGCCCGCGTACGCGCCGACGGCGGTGCTCGCAAGACCGCTCGCGAGCAGCCCCACCGCGAAGAGGGTCGCCGTCGCTGCGCCCAGTCCGCTCGCGAGCGCCGCGTGGGCGCCCTCGAGGGTGTCGGTGCCCGGTTGCCCCGCGAGGTTCGCGGCGGCCAGCAGCAGGATCGCGAGGTTGACGGTGCCGGCGACGACGAGGGCGATCGTGACGTCCCAGCGGGTCGCGCGGAGCAGACGGGGGATGCTCGCGATGCGGTCGGTCTCGGGTGCAGCGGGCGCCGGTTCGGATGCTGGCGGGGTGCCCGTGCTGGGTGCGACGGGCCGTGCGCCCGTCGCGGGTGCGGTGGGTGTGGCGGGTGTGGGTCGCGCGCTCCGTGCGGCGAAGCGGTCGCGGGCCAGTGCGCTGTGCGCATAGATGGCGTGCGGCATGATCGTCGCGCCGAGGATGGAGGCGGCCAGCAGCACGGAGTCGGTTCCCGCGAAGCGCGGGACGAGGCCCGCGGCGATGCCGGCGGCATCCGGCGGCGCGATGACGACCCCGTAGGCGAATCCGATCACGATGACGGCGAGGAGGCCGATGACGACGAACTCGAAGGCGCGCGCGCCGCGGCGCTGCTGGACCAGCAGGAGCGCGATCGAGACGGCTCCGGTGACGAGTCCGCCGACCGGGAGCGGCACGCCGAACAGCAGCCGCAGGGCGACCGCGCCGCCGATGACCTCGGCGATGTCGGTGGCCATCGCCACGAGCTCCGCTTGCAGCCAGTACGCACGTCGCGCCCACGGGTTCGCGATGCGCTCGCCGAGGGTCTCGGCGAGGCTGCGGCCCGTGACGACGCCGAGCTTGGCCGAGAGGTACTGGATGAGCCAGGCGAGGGCGTTGCCGAGCACGATGACCCACACGAGGAGGTACCCGAACCGCGCCCCGGCGGTCATGTTGCTCGCGACGTTGCCCGGGTCGAGGTAGGCGACTCCGGCGACGAGCGCGGGGCCGAGGAGCCAGACGGTGCGGCGCGGGGCGGTGTCCGTCTGCGGCATGCCGACAATCTAGCCTGTTTTCGGGCTACCGAAAAATATCGGGGTGGGTCATAACTCAGGCTGAATGAGCCCCGGAGGGGGTCTGCGCGGCCCGTGGGGCCATGTCAGCCTGAATTATGCGCCACTGCCGGGGAGGAACGGGCGGCAGCGCTAGCCTGGGCGGGTGGACGATGCCGAGCGTGACGCGGAATCCGCGCCCGCACCCGGCGGCGAAACCGGCGGCGAGCACCGCGGCGAGCTGCAGCTGCCGGTCGGGGCTCCGCCGTGGCCGGGCGGGCCGGCGCAGTGGCCCGACGACGAGCGCTACGACCGCGAGTTGCTGGCGGCAGGCGACCGCCGCAACGTCGTCGACCGGTACCGGTACTGGACGATGGAAGCGATCGTCGCCGATCTCGACGAGCACCGCCATGCCTTCCACGTGGCGATCGAGAACTGGCAGCACGATCTGAACATCGGCTCCATCGTGCGCAGCGCCAATGCGTTCGGTGCCGCCGAGGTGCACATCATCGGCAAGCGGCGCTGGAACCGGCGCGGCGCGATGGTCACCGACCGCTACCAGCACGTGCGCCATCACGCCGACGTCGCCGCCTTCGCCGGATGGGCGTCGGATGCCGGCATCCCCGTCGTGGCCGTCGACAACGTCGACGGATCGGTGCCGGTTCACCGTGCCGACCTGCCCGAGCGCTGTGTGCTGCTGTTCGGTCAGGAGGGGCCGGGCCTGTCGCCCGAAGCGCTCGCCGCCGCATCCGCCGTCGTGGAGATCACGCAGTACGGGTCGACCCGATCGATCAACGCGAGCGCCGCCGCTGCGGTCGTGATGTACGAGTGGTGCCGACGCTGGGCGTGAGGTCGCACTCCGCGCCCGCCCGTGCGCCGCACCGAAGGATGTGTAAAAGAAACTTGACACTGTAAGTCAAGCAGGCTTTACACTTGAGTCGGACGTGAGAGGCACGTCGCCACCACGGAGGGCACTCACATGGACAACGCAGAAGCCGGCAAGAAGCCGTCGCCCGGCGAGGTGTTCGCGGCGGCGCGCGACGCCGTCCGGGTGATCGCCGACGACGCCGAGCGAAGCGCTCCGGTGGTTCCGCGTCGCGCCCATCGGCAGGCGCTCGGCGCCGCGCTCGCGCTCGTCGTCGTCGCGGTGCTCGTCGGCATCCTCGCCGGAGGGCTCTGGCCCGTCGCGCCGATCGCGTTGGTGCCCACCGCCTACCTGATCGGGTGGACGATCTTCGTCGGGCGGCACGTCGAGGAGGGCAAGCGGCTGCGCGACGAGGACATCGTGGAGGTGCGCTGGATCGAGCGCGCAACGAGCGGGGCGTTCTTCGACGTGCTCGTGCTGACGGGCTGGGGGTCGCTCGTGCTGTGGATCGCCTCGCAGTTCGTGCCCGTGGTCGCGCTGCCGGTGAGCGTCGTGCTCCAAGGGGTCGCGATCTTCGCCGCGCTGAGCGTCATCGTGCGTTTTGTCCTCGTCCGGCGCCAGGAGCTGTCGTGAAGAATCGGATCGCGCAGCTCCGCAAGGAACGCAGGCTGACGCAGGAGGAGCTCGCCGCGCGGGTGGCGGTGTCGCGGCAGACGATCATCTCGATCGAGCGGGGGAGATTCGATCCGTCGCTGCCGCTGGCGTTTCGCATCGCGAGCGTGTTCGGGATGCCGCTCGAAGACATCTTCGACGCGAGCGAGGCGCCCGCACTCACACCCCGGCCGTGAGCCACTCGGAACGGCGAACGCGCCAGCCGAGGGTCGCGAGCCGGGCGAGCATGAACACGCCGAAGAAGCTCACCGCGAGCCACATCAGCCCCGCCGCGCCCGTCGGGCGCACGAGCTGCACGATCAGGAGAGCAGGAAGGTACGGCACGAGGTTGAGGCCGCCGGCGATCGCGAGGTAGCGGGTATCCCCCGCACCCATCAGCACACCGTCGAGCACGAAGACGACGGCGCACACCGGCTGGGCGACCGCCACCACCAGCAGTGCGGGGCGCACGAGGGATGCCACCTCCGCCGACCCCGTGAACACCAGCCCGATCAGCCCCGACAGCGCGGCGATGATCGCACCGACGACGACTCCGAACCACACTCCCCACGCGAGAGTGCGCCCGAGCACGCGGCGGACGAACGGCTCGTCGCCGGCACCGAGGCCTCGGCCGATCAGGGCCTGCGCCGCGATCGCCAGAGCGTCGAGGGCGAACGCCGCCGTCGAGAAGATCGTGAAGGCGACCTGCCACCCGGCCAGCTCGTCGGTGCCGATGCCGGTCGCGACGACCGCCGTCGCCAGCAGCGCGATCCGCAGCGCCACCGTGCGCAGGAACAGCCAGCCGCCCGCGCGCGCCGACCCCCGCACCCCGTCGCGCTGCGGGCGCAGGGATGCGCAGTGCCGCTGCGCGAGCCGGCCCACCACGACGGCGTAGGCACCGACCATCGCCCACTGCGCGACGACCGTGCCGGCCGCCGACCCCGCGATGCCCCATCCGAAGCCGTAGATGAACACGGCGTTCAGCGCGGCGTTGAGACCGAAACCGATGCCGGCGATCCACAGCGGTGTGACGGTGTCCTGCATCCCGCGCAGCAGCCCCGTCGCGGCGAACACGATGAGCATCGCGGGCAGGCCCCACATCGACAGCTGCAGGTAGATCACCGCCTGCTCGGAGACCTCCGCCGATGCCCCGAACAGCGACACGAGCCCCGGCGTCAGGAGCGATCCGGCGACCGCCAGCACGGCGCCCAGCGCGAGGGCGAGCCAGAGCCCGTCGATGCCCGCGCGCACGGCGTCGGTGTGCTCTCCCGCACCGAACCGGCGCGCGACGGCCGGGGTCGTCGAGTAGGCCAGGAACAGCATGAGCCCGACGATCGTCTGCAGCACCGCCGAGCCCACGCCCAGGCCGGCCAGGGGCACGACGCCGAGGTGCCCGATCAGGGCGGAGTCGACGATGAGGAACAGCGGCTCGACCACGAGAGCGCCGAGGGCCGGCACCGCCAGCCGCAGGATCTCGCGGTTGAGCGTCGGGGTGGGCACGGTTCGAGCCTAGGGTGTCGCGGTCTCCCGGCCGCCGCGCGTGCCAAACGCAGGCTGAATCGCATGCCAGGGGCCGATATCGCCCGCAGGGAGGCGGCTCGCCCTGCTTTTGGCACACGATCCGTCAAGTCCTCGCGGCGAATGACCGCACCGGGGCCGCGATCGGGCGCCGTAGGCTGGATCGCATGACCGACGTTCTCCCCTCCGGCATCGCTCTGAACGAGCTGAGCGCCGCCGTCCGCCCGCAGGACGACCTCTACCGCCACGTCAACGGCGCGTGGCTGGAGCGCACCGAGATCCCCGACGACAAGGCGCGCTGGGGCTCGTTCTCCCTCCTCGCCGAGCAGGCCGAGAAGGACGTGCGCGCCATCATCGAGGACGCGCAGGGCGCCGAGTCGGGCACCGAGGCGCGGAAGATCGGAGACCTGTTCGCGAGCTTCATGGACGAAGAGCGCATCGAGGCGCTGGGCACGGACCCCCTTCGGCCGCTGCTCGACCGGGTGGACCGGATCGACGGCATCCCGGCCTTCCTGCGCACGGCCGGCGAGCTGGAGCGAGAGGGGATCGGGGGGCCGATCGCCACGTACGTCGAGCCCGACCCGGGCGACCCGACCCGCTACGTCGTGTTCCTCGTGCAGGGCGGGCTGTCGTTGCCCGATGAGAGCTACTACCGGCTGGAGAACTTCGAGGGCACCCGTGCCGCCTTCCGCGTGTATGTCGAGCAGATCCTGACGCTCGCGGGCGTCGCCGACCCCGGTGCGCAGGCCGATCGCGTCGTGCGGCTCGAGGCCGAGCTGGCGGGCCACCACTGGGACAACGTGCGCTGCCGCGACGCCGTCGCCACCTACAACCTCATGACCTGGGACGAGGCACAGGACCTCACGGGCGTCGACCTGACGCCGTGGCGGGATGCCGCAGCGCCCGGCCGCGGCGACGGATTCGCCGAGGTCGACGTCAATCAGCCGAGCTTCCTGGAAGGGCTGGGGACGCTCCTGACCGAGGACCGCCTGGACGACTGGAAGGCGTGGCTGCGACTGCGCATCGTGCGCAGGCACGCGCCGTACCTGCCGCAGGAGTTCGTCGATGCGAACTTCGCGTTCTACGGCACCGAGCTGACCGGCGTGCCCGTCAACCGGGAGCGCTGGAAGCGCGGCGTGAGCCTGGTCGAGGGGGCGATGGGCGAGGCCGTCGGCAAGGTGTACGTCGAGCGCCACTTCCCGCCCGCCGCGAAGGAGGAGATGGATGCCCTCGTCGCCAACCTCATCGAGGCGTACCGGCAGTCGATCTCCCGGTTGGAGTGGATGACGGATGCCACGCGCCAGCGTGCGCTCGACAAGCTCGCCGCCTTCACTCCCAAGGTCGGCTACCCCGTGCGGTGGAAGGACTACTCGGCCCTGGAGATCGACGCGGAGGACCTCGTCGGCAACGTGCACCGCGCGAACGCCTGGTCGCACGACCGCGAACTCGCCAAGCTCGGCGGCCCGATCGACCGCGACGAGTGGTACATGACGCCGCAGACCATCAACGCGTACTACAACCCGCTGATGAACGAGATCGTCTTCCCCGCGGCGATTCTGCAGTACCCGTTCTTCGACCCGGAGCGCGATGCCGCAGCCAATTACGGTGGCATCGGGGCTGTGATCGGCCACGAGATCGGGCACGGCTTCGACGACCAGGGCAGCGCCTTCGACGGCACCGGAGCGCTGCGCGACTGGTGGACCGACGACGACCGCGCGGCGTTCGAGGCGCGCACCGGCGCCCTCATCGACCAGTACAACGCGCTCGTGCCGCAGGGGCTCGCGGCCGAGCACACCGTCAACGGGGCGCTCACGATCGGCGAGAACATCGGCGACCTCGGCGGGCTCGGCATCGCGATCAAGGCGTACCGCCTCTCGCTCGGGCAGGGCGGCGACGGGCCGGAGATCGACGGGTACACCGGAATCCAGCGGTTGTTTCTCAGTTGGGCGCAAGTGTGGCAGCAGAAGAGTCGGGATGCCGAGACGATCCGCCTGCTCACGATCGATCCGCACGCGCCGAGCGAGTTCCGCTGCAACCAGGTGGTGCGCAACCTCGACGAGTTCGCCCGCGCGTTCGAGGTCACCGAGAGCGACGAGCTGTGGCTCGCCCCCGACCGGCGGGTCACGATCTGGTGAGTGACCGGCAATCGCGCCGCACGGGCGCACACGAGCCCAGTGGGGGCGCCTCGCGCGCGGCATATCGTGCGACGGTGAGAGCCGGAGCGCGCCGGGACCGCGCTTTCGACGGCACCCGGGGAGCGCTGGAGGCGCTCGGGGCGGCGGGCGCTCGGGTGTCGGTGCGGGTCATCGACCTCGACAGCGGGGAAGACCTTCTCGCGATCGACCCCGATGTGATCCTGCCGGTGGCCGGGCTCGGCGTCGTGCCGCTGCTCGTCGAGGTCGCGGCCCGGCTCGAGCGCGGCACCCTCGACGCGGCAGAGCGCGTGGAGCGAGTCGGAGCAGAGGCGGACGTGCGGGATTCCGGCGGTGCCGCCGGACTGTGGCGGCGGCTGACCGTGCCGGCGCTGCCGGTGGCCGACGCGGCGGTGCTCGTCGCGGCGAGCTCCGACGCGGTGGCTGCCGACGCGCTGCGGGCACGCGTCGGGGCGGATGCGGTGCGTCAGCGGGCGGCGCAGCTCGGCGTGGACGAGGCGGGCGGGGTGGAGGCTGCGACGGGTGCCCTGGCCCCCCTGTTCGCGGCGCTCGTGAACGCGCAGCTCGTCTCGCCCGCCGTCAGCGCACAGGTGGCGGAGTGGCTGAGCCTGAACCAGGACCTCGCCCTGGTGGCGGCGGGCATGGGACTGGACCCGTTCGCGCACGACGACGATCGGCACGGGCTGCTCTTCGTCAACAAGACCGGTCGGGCCGACGGCATCCGCGCCGAGGCGGGGGCGCTCGCCGGTCCGCGCGCCGGCGCGGCCTACGCCGTGACGGTCGTCTTCGACGACGTCTCGATCGTGCACCGGTTGCGCGCGCACGACGCGTTGCACGCGCTCGGGATCGATCTGATGGAGTACACGCACTGACCTCGGCGGAGTGCGTTCCGGCGGCATCCATCGAGACCGCCCCGGCACGCCGAGACCCGCCGCCCGGATGCCGGGTCTCGGCGTGCGGAGCGGGTCTCGCTGGCGTGGGGGCGCGCTGCGGGCGGGGCGCGCTGCGGCGGATG
>JASGEE010000022.1:0-4820 GCA_047606715.1 Microbacterium sp. | reverse complement strand
GCCGTTCTTGATCTCGACGACGTCCTCCATCGGGACCTCGATCTGGTAGATGTCCTCCTCGACCTCGAGCGTGTTCTTGCGCTGCTCGATGTTGGCCTTCACCTTGCGCTCGAAGCCGGCATAGGAGTGGATGACGTACCACTTTCCGGGGAGTTCGCGCAGCTCGGCGCGGAACGCCTCGTAAGGGTCTTCGGGGACGACCTCGTCCGGTTCGCCGTTCACGTCGGGTCCGTCGTAGGGGGCGATCTCTTCGGCGGCGTGCGCAGCGATCTCCGCCTCCTCCTCGGCCAGCGCGTCGGTGAGCACCGAGGCTGCGGCTTCGGCCTCGGCGGCTTCGTCGATCTCGAGTGCGTCGTTCACGATGGCGTCGGCCTCCGGGTCGTTGATGTCGTCCAAGTCTTCGTCGATTTCTTCCTCGTCGTCGACGAGGTGGATGGCGAGGTGCTCGGCAGAAGACGACGAGAGCTCTTCGGCGGCCAGGACGTTGCCCTCCTGCGCCTCGTCATCTTCGCTGGACTGCTCGGCAGCCGTTGCCCAGTCGACGTCGTCGGCATACTTTTCAGACACGTGCGTTCTCTTCCATCGGGGATCGTGTTTCACATCGGGTTGCGCGCAGGCTACGACGGCGAACCGAACACGACTTTGATAATCCAGGTGAACAGGGTGTCGAGTCCGTAGACCAGCGCCATCATGACGACGACGAAGCCCATCACGACCGCCGTGAACTTCACGAGCTCCTGGCGGGTCGGGGTGACGACCTTGCGGAGTTCGGTGAAGACCTGACGAATGAACAGGGCGATGCGCTGGAAGAAGTTCAGCCTCTTCTCACGGAGTGTGCCGCTGGCTGCGACGACGTCACCGTGCGCCTCTTCCTGAACCATGTACCCACCTGTATGACGTGCCTTCCGTGCCCGCGAGTGCGGGCACGCGTTCTGTGTCGGCCACACGCCGACGCGCAGGGCGGACAGGAATCGAACCTGCAACCTGCGGTTTTGGAGACCGCTGCTCTGCCAATTGAGCTACCGCCCTAGAGATCTTGCGATCCCGGGGAGTCCGCTTCTCGTGCAGCCCGTGCCACCTGGGGGACACTTCGCGGGCATGGCGAAAGAATGCAGACTTCTACTGCACGCTCCAGTGTACGTCATGCCATCGGGCGTGGCGAACCGGGCGGATGCCCACCTGTTGGCCTCAGTAGTCCTGCACGCCGTAGCGATCGGGCTCCTCGCCGCGCTGGAACTCCCGTCCCGACAGCGCCGTGGGCACGATGCGCACGTAGTTGTACTTGAGCGTCGGTATCCACGGCGTCAAGGGCAGCGCGTCGGCGGAGCGCACCTCGTCACCCGTCTCGAGCCGCTGGGCGTTCCCGCGCACGACGACGCTCCAGGCATCCACGTCGGTGTACTCGTCGACCTCGAACAGCACCTCGTCGTTGATCGTCAGCTCGGTGAGCTTGCTGCCCTCGGCCGTGCGGAAGACGATGCTCTTCCCGTCGATGGTGTAGTTGACGGGGAAGATGTCCAGCACCGCACCGACGCGCGTCACGAGGCGGCCGAGCTGATGCTCCGCGAGGCGGTCCCAACTCTGAGCCTCGGTGAGAACGGTGACGACTTCGGCGTGACTCTCCATCTCCCCATCCTGCCCCGCCCCCGGCCGCCGTCTCCATGCCTTGGACCAGAGAAAACCGCTTCCGCGGCCGGCGGCTGGGCGCGGGATCAGGATGCGGCGGTGCGGATCAGCTTCTTGTTCACGAACTCTTCGGCGGCGAGCAGGCCCATCTCGCGGCCCGTGCCGCTGCGCTTGACGCCGCCGAAGGGCAGCTCGGGCGAGTCGGCCAGCACGATGTTGATGTAGACCATGCCCGCGTCGATCTTGTCGGCGATGCGCGCGGCCTGCTCCGGGTCGGTCGTGAAGACGTACGACCCGAGACCGAATGCGGTCGCGTTGGCGAGCTCCACCGCCTCCTCCTCGCTCGCGACCCGGTACACCGAGGCGACCGGGCCGAAGAACTCTTCGCGGTAGGCGTCCATCTCGGGCGTGATGCCGGTCAGCACCGTGCCCGGGTAGTACGCGCCGTCGCGCACGCCGCCGGTCACGAGCGTCGCCCCCTGGGCAACGGCTCGGTCGACCTGGTCGGCGAGCCGCTCGGCAGCAGCCAGCGACGACAGCGGCCCGAGCACGGTGTCGTCGGCGAACGGGTCGCCGACCTTCGCGGCGACCATGCCCGCCGTGACCTTCTCCAGGAACGCGTCGTAGAGCTCATCGATGACGATGAAGCGCTTGGCGGCGTTGCACGACTGGCCGGTGTTGTCCAGGCGGGCATCCAGAGCCATCTGCACCACGCCGTCGAGGTCGTCGGTCGACAGCAGGATGAAGGGGTCAGAGCCGCCGAGCTCGAGCACGACCTTTTTCAGATTGCGCCCGGCGATCTCGGCGACGGCCGCTCCGGCGCGCTCCGAACCGGTCACCGAGACGCCCTGCACCCGAGGGTCGGCGATCACCACGGCGGCCTGGTCGTTGCTCAGGCGCAGGTCGGCATAGGCGCCCTCGGGGAAGCCGGCGTCGGTGTAGATCTGGGCGATCTTGGATGCCGACTCGGGGCACTGCGGGGCGTGCTTGAGCAGGATCGTGTTGCCGATCGCGAGGTTGGGGGCCGCGAAGCGGGCCACCTGGTAGTACGGGAAGTTCCACGGCATGATGCCCAGGAGCACCCCCAGCGGCGCGCGGCGGATCACCGCGGTGCCCTCGGCGAGGATCGTCAGCGGGGTGTCGCCGGTGATCTCGTCGATGTGGTCGGCGTAGAACTCGGTGATGTCGGCGGCGAAGTCGACCTCGCCCTCGGCCGCCGCGAGCGGCTTGCCCATCTCGCGCACGATCGTCGCGGCGAGATCGTCGCGGCGCTCGCGGTGCAGCTGCGCCACGCGGCGCAGCAGTGCGGCGCGCTCGGCGGGCGTCGACGAGCGCCCCCAGCCGCGCGTGGCCGCGTCAGCGGCGGCGATGGCCGCGTCGACCTCGGCATCGGTGGCTCCGGGGTAGGTGGCGAGAGTCTCGCCCGTGGCGGGGTTCACAACGGCATAGGTCATGGTCATGCTCCAATCGGCATCAGGACGCGGGGATCACAGGTGTGGTTCGGACGAGCGGCCCGTGCGCGAGCGATCATCCGCGCACGTCCGCAAGGATCTGTTCGGCGGCCAGCCGGCCCATCCGGATCGCGCCGTCGACGTGCTGGTAGCCGGCGCCGGCCATGTCGCTGCAGGCGAAACGGATCGGCCCGACCGGGGTGCGCAGGTCGGCGCCGTAGCGGTGCAGACCGCCGAGGTCGAACGAGGCGGCGTACGCGCCGCGCGTCCACTCCTCGCTCCCCCAGTCGCTCTCGTAGTACACGATCGGGTTCTTCGCCTCGGGGCCGTAATAGTGGCTGAGCGATTCGAGGATGCGCTCCTTTCGCTCTTCGGCGCTGAGGCGGAACAGGTCGTCGGCGGTGCGGTCGGAGACGAAGCCGACGAGCGTGCCACGCTCGTCGCCGAAGTTGGTGTTGTCGTACGCCTCGTGCGAGATCTCGTAGGGGCTGAACGCCGTGCCCGACAGGCCCTGCTCGCGCCAGAACGGGCGGTCGTAGACGGCGTGCACCTTGATGACGAAGCCCATCGAGATGTGCTGGTGCATCTGGTGCTGCAGGCGGGGCAGTGCCGGCACGAAAGAGATGCGGGGGTACAGCACCGGCGCGAGCGCGAGGATCGCGTGTCGGGCGCGCACCGTGATGCCCTCGGCGATCGCCGTGACGCCGGCATCCGACCACTGGAGCGTGCGCACCGGCTGGCCGAGGAACACGTCGTCACCGAGGCGCTCTGCCAGCTGCAGCGGAACCCGCTGCAGCCCGCCGACGACGCGCTTGTCGAGGATGAAGTCGGCGTCGACGAGGTGCGAATAGCTTCCCGCGGATGCCGCCATCAGCAGCGACTGCAACAGCGAGAACGCGTGGGTGGGCTTGGTGAGCATCGCTGGCCCCGTCGCGAAGGCGAGGTTGCGCACGGCCTCGTCGTCGTCGGTCTGGGCGCGCAGCCACGCCTCCCACGAGATCGCGTCCCACTCGGCGGCCTGCGGGTGCGCCCACGGACGGTCGGGATCGATCTCGGCGACCATGGCGTCGAGACGCTCGGTGATCTCGGCGATGACACGCTCGGTACCCTCGCCGGCGGGGAACAGGTCGCCCGAGAAGCGGTGCAGCACCCCGTCGGCGCCGATGTAGACGCTGTCGCCCTCGCGGTAGCGATCATACGTCTCCAGCCCCAACTCGGCGATCGTGCCGATCAGGGCGTCCTGGTCGGGCGAGACCCACTGTCCGCCGATCTCGAGCATCGCGCCCTCGATCGTGTCGGTCCACAGGCGACCGCCGACGCGGTCGCGCGCCTCGAGCACGGCGACCGACAGGCCCGCCTTCTTCAACTGGTTGGCGGCGGTCAGGCCCGCCGCTCCGGCCCCGACGATGACGACGTCGCGGGTGATCTCGGTGGTCATTCTTCTCTTTCGGTACGGGTCAGGCTGCCGCGAGTGCGGCCGCGATGACGTCGAGGCCTTCGGTGAGCAACTCGTCGCCGATCGACAGCGGTGGGAGGAATCGGATGACGTTGCCGTAGGTGCCGCACGTGAGCACGATGACGCCCTGGGCGATCGCGGCCTTCGCGACCGCGGCGGTCAGGGCGGCATCCGGAGCCTTCGTGGCCGGGTCGACGAACTCGGCGGCGATCATCGCGCCGGCTCCGCGCACGTCTCCGATGCGCGGGTCGGCCGCCTGCAGCTCCTCCAGCCGGCCGCGCAGGATC
>JASGEE010000021.1:0-5384 GCA_047606715.1 Microbacterium sp. | reverse complement strand
CCGCGGCGTGGCTGCACGGCCGCGCGGCCGCCTCCGCCTCCGCCGCCCGTGCCGGCGGTCCCGTCGTGGCGCTCGAGGTCGCGGAGGCGACGGCATCCGTCATCGGTGAGATGCTCGGTCGCACCTTCTAAGCCGACCTCTTTAGGATGGGACGATGTCGAGGCGGGCTGTGCTGTGGATCGCGTTCGCCGTCGTGCATCTGGGCGTCGCGTGGCTCGGCTTCCTCATGCCGAACGAGCCGATGGGCGACGTGTATCGCGTCTACGATCCGTGGTCGCTGCGAGCCCTGGAGGGGTACGGGGTCGTCGGCATCACCGAGCCATGGGTGTATCCGCAGCTCGCACTGATCCCGATGGTCGTCGCGCAGGCGTTCGCGTGGATCGCCGGATACACGATCGCCTGGGCGCTCGTGGTCATCGCCGCCGATGCGGCGGCCTTCGCGATCCTCGTCGGGCGCGCGCAGTCGACCGGCCGCGTGACGGCGGCCTGGTTCTGGCTCTCGTACATCGCGCTGCTCGGCCCGGTCGGTCTGTACCGGCTCGACGGTTTCACGGTGCCGATCGCGATCGTCGGGTGTCTGTGGCTCATCGGCCGGCCCTGGTGGGCCTCGACTCTGCTCGCGGTCGCGACGTGGATGAAGGTGTGGCCGGCGGCGCTGCTCGCGGCGGCGGTGGTCGCGGTGCGCCGGCGCGGTGCTCTGCTCGGCGGCGCGGTGCTGGTGACGGCCGTCACCGTGGGGTTCGTCGTGCTGCGCGGCGGCGCCGCCAACGTCTTCGGGTTCATCGGTGACCAGACCACGCGGGGGCTTCAGGTGGAGGCCGTGATCAGCACGCCATTCCTCTGGGGAGCGCTGCTGGGGTGGGACGGCTTCTGGGTCTTCTACGACCAGGACATGCTGACCTTCCAGGTGACCGGCACGAACGTCGACGTCTTCATCGCCGCGATGACCCCGGTGCTCGTCATCGCCATGACCGCCCTCGCCGCCCTCGGGGCTTTCGCCGCGTGGCACGGGACGCGCTTCGTCCGGCTGTTCCCGCCCCTGTCGCTGGCCCTCGTGCTCGGCTTCATCGTGTTCAACAAGGTCGGCTCGCCGCAATACCTGTGCTGGCTCGTGCCGTCGATCGTGTTCGGGCTCGTCGTCGAGCGGCACCGCTGGGTGGCCCCGGCCAGCGTCGCCCTGCTCGCGGCCGTGCTGACCCAGCTCGTCTACCCCGTGCTGTACAACGGCATCCTCTATCCCAGCATGCTCGCGATCGCCGTCCTGACGGTGCGCAACCTCGTGCTGGTCGCGATGCTCGCCTGGATGGTGGCGCGGCTGGTGGCGATCGTGCGGCACCCGGCGGCGGTGCCGCTGGGTGCCATACAGCGCCAGCGGCTGACGGTGTGACCATCGTCTTTACGGGAGGAGAGGGAGATGCTCGTAGCTTTCAGCGTTGCGCCGTCGGGGGCCGGGGATGCCGATGGCTCGGTGCATGACGCCGTCGCGGCGGCGGTGAAGGTCGTCCGGGAGTCGGGTCTGCCGAACCGGACCACCAGTATGTTCACCGAGCTCGAGGGCCCCGATTGGGACACGGTGATGGATGTCGTGAGGCGGGCCACCGAGGCGGTGCTGCCGTTCGGCTCGCGTGTCTCGCTCGTGCTGAAGGCCGACATCCGGCCGGGATACGCGGGTGAGCTCGACGGCAAGCTCGCCCGGCTCGAGCAGGCGATCAGCGACGGTGCGGCGCTCGAGCACCGCGCCGGGCAGTAGCATTGCCTGGTGATCTCCTCGACCCCGTCGAGGGGCGCGGCGATGGGGGCGCTCCTCTCCCTCGCCATCGGCAGCTTCGGCATCGGCATGACCGAGTTCGTCGTCATGGGGCTGCTGCCCGACATCGCGCGTGATCTGCTGCCCGCCGTGTGGGATGCCGATTCCGAGGCCGCCATCGCGCGTGCCGGCTGGCTGATCTCGCTCTACGCGCTCGGGGTGGTCATCGGTGCGCCGACCATCGCGGCCACCGTCGCAAAGTATCCGCGTCATCGCGTCATGCTCGCCCTCGCTGCGGCGCTCACCCTGTTCAACGCGCTGACGTTCATCGCACCCACCTTCGAGACGGTGGCGATCTCGCGGCTGCTGGCGGGCCTGCCGCACGGCGCCTACTTCGGCATCGGTGCCCTCGTGGCATCCGACGTGCTCGGTCCCGGTCGCAGAGCCCAGGGCGTGTCGTTCGTGCTGGCGGGCCTGACGATCGCCAACGTCGTCGGCGTGCCGGCCGGCACGTTCCTGGGGCAGCAGTTCGGGTGGCGGGTCGCCTTCCTGGGGGTTGCCGTCATCTTCGCCGCGGCGACCGTCGCGGTCGCCCTGTTCGTGCCGCCGCACGCCGGGGACGCCAGTCGCACGCTGCGCGCCGAGCTCGGAGTCTTCCGCATCGGTCAGATCTGGTTCACGCTGGCGCTCGGTGCGATCGGGTTCGGCGGCTTCTTCGCCGCCTACAGTTATGTCGCCTCGATCGTCACCGAGGTGGCCGGCGCACCGACCTGGGCGGTGCCGATCGTCCTCGTCCTGATGGGGTTGGGGATGACGGTGGGCAACCTCGTCGGAGGACGCCTGGCCGACCGCGATCTGCGCCGGACGCTGCTGTCGGGTCTCGCGGCGCTCGTCGTCGTCCAGGCGGTGCTCGCCCTGACCTCCGGATGGATCGTCACCCTCGCGGTGCTCGTGTTCGCCGTCGGGTTCACCTCGTCGGTTCTCGGCCCGACGATCCAGACCCGGCTGATGGACGTCGCCGGCGACAACCAGTCGATCGCGGCGGCGCTGAACCACTCCGCGCTGAACATCGGCAACTCGCTCGGTGCGTTCCTGGGCGGTGTCGTCATCGCCGCCGGCTTCGGCTTCGTCGCGCCGATCTGGGTGGGGGTGCTGCTGGCAACCGGCGGACTCGCGATCGCGACGCTCAGCTTCGCCGTCGAGCGGCGCCACGCGTCGGCCGACCTCCGGCGCATAACTCAGGCTGTGTGAGGGGTCTGCGGCGGAAATCGCCCCGAACCCGCCCAGATAGCCTGAGTTATGCGCCGGAGTGCGCCGGTCAGCTCTCCAGCAGCCGCCGCAGGTGGATGCCGACCGCTTCGCTTTCGATGAGGAAGCCGTCGTGGCCGAAATCGCTGGAGAGCACGACGACCCCGTCGTCGATCGTCGAACGGATGCCGCGGGCGATGCGCGCCTGGCCGTCCACCGGGAAGAGCCGGTCGCTGTCGATCCCCAGCACGAGAGTGCGGGCGCTCACGCGCGCCAGGGCGTCGTCGACGCCGCCGCGACCGCGACCGACGTCGTGGGAGTTCATCGCCTCGACGAGGGTCAGGTAGGAGTTCGCATCGAAGCGGCGGGTGAATTTGTTGCCGTGGAAGTCGAGATAGCTCTCCACGGCGAACCGACCGCCATCGGTGAGCGGGCTCTTCTCCGACTGCCAACTGCGCCCGAAGCGCTGGTTGAGCTCCGTCGGGCTGCGGTAGTTCAGCAGCGCCATGCGGCGGGCCAGCGCGAGTCCGCGGTGCGGACCGGCGCCGGCGGGGGCATCGTAGTATGCACCGCCGGCGAAGCGCGGATCCATGCGGATCGCCTCCAGCTGCACCGAGTTGAGCGCCACCTGGTCGGCGGTCGTGGTGGGCGGGGAGCACAGCACCGCGGCGCGCGCGACGCGGTCGGGGTAGCCGATGGCCCACTCCAGCGCGTGCATTCCGCCCATCGAACCGCCCACGACGGCGGCCCACACCGGGATGCCGAGCGCGTCGGCCAGCAGCACCTGCGCCGCCACCTGATCGCGGATCGTCAGCGTCGGGAAACGTGACGCCCACTCGTACCCGTCGGGGGCGATGCTGGCCGGGCCCGTCGAGCCCTGGCATCCGCCCAGCATGTTGGCGGCCACGACGAACCAGCGGTCGGTGTCGATCGCGCCGCCCGGGCCGACGATGTCACTCCACCAGCCGTCGGTGGCATGACCGGGACCGGCCGGCCCGCGCACGTGGCTGTCGCCGGTGAGCGCGTGCAGGACGAGCACGGCGTTGTCGCGGGCCGGTGACAGCTCGCCCCACGTCTCGTAGGCGAGCCGGATGCCGGGAAGGCTCCGCCCGCCCTCGGTCGTGAACGCGCCGAGCGCGGCGAATCTGCGCTCGCCGGCCGGATCGCCGTCGCGCCACGCGCCGGTGGCGGGGGGACGAGCGCCGAGCAGGCGCGCGTCAGCCTCTGTGATCAGTGCGGAGGGCACCGTGTCTTCAGAGGTCTGCCAGTCCATGCACCCATTCTCTCGGCTGTCGCCGCCCCCCGACGCCGTGTTACGCGGCATACATCCCGCGAAACAGCAACGGTGCACCGAAACAGCCGACCGTAGCGGCTGTTTCGGTGTACCAGTGCAGTTTCGCTGAGGAGGGCGAGCGAATCAGGCGCGGGCGGCCTCGGACACGCGACGCGCGGCGGCGAGGGCCTGCTCGAGGTCGGCCTTGAGGTCGTCGATGTTCTCCAGACCCACAGACAGGCGCACGAGCCCGGGGGTGACCCCCGTCGTCAGCTGCTGCTCGGGGGTCAGCTGCGAGTGCGTCGTGGAGGCGGGGTGGATGACGAGCGAGCGTACGTCGCCGATGTTGGCGAGGTGGCTGAACAGCGTCAGGGAGTTCACGAACGTGCGCCCCGCCTCGACGCCGCCCTTGAGCTCGAACGACAGCACCGCGCCGACGCCCTTCGGGGCGTAGCGGTTCGCCGCGGCGTACCAGGGCGAGGTCGGCAACCCGGAGTAGTTGACCGACGCGATGTCGGGGTGGTTCTCCAGCCACTCGGCGATCTCCTGCGCGTTGTGCACATGGCGCTCGATGCGCAGCGACAGCGTCTCGATGCCCTGGATGAGCAGCCACGCGCTGTTCGGCGAGATCGCCGCTCCCAGGTCGCGCAACAGCTGCACGCGGGCCTTGATGATGTAGGCGAGGCCGTCGCCGACCGCGGCCGTGTAGCTCGCACCGTGGTAGGAGGGGTCGGGCAGGGTGAGTCCCGGGAACTTGTCGACGTTCTTCGACCACTCGAACTTCCCGCCGTCGACGATCACGCCGCCGATCGTGGTGCCATGGCCGCCGAGGAACTTCGTCGCCGAGTGCAGGACGATGTCGGCGCCGTGCTCGAACGGCTTAATGAGATACGGCGTCGCGATCGTGTTGTCGACGATGAGCGGCACGCCCGCCTCGTGCGCGACGTCGGCGACCGTGCGGATGTCGAGCACGTTGATCTTCGGGTTGCCGATCGTCTCGGCGAAGAAGAGCTTCGTGTTGGGGCGCACCGCTCGGCGCCACTCCTCGGGGTCGTCCTGGTTCTCCACGAACGTGACCTCGATGCCGAGCTTGGCGAGCGTGTACTTGAAGAGGTT
>JASGEE010000020.1:0-8192 GCA_047606715.1 Microbacterium sp. | reverse complement strand
TGCAGTGCAGTGCAGTGCAGTGCAGTGCAGTGCAGTGCAGTGCAGTGCAGTGCAGTGCAGTGCAGTGCAGTGCAGTGCAGTGCTGTGCTGTGCTGTGCTGTGCATTCATAATCTGCACTGACTATTGTCAGACGCATGTCACGTCGCACTTTCGGAGAGTTCTCGTGCTCGATCGCGCGCACGGTCGATGTGATCGGCGATGCGTGGACGCCACTCGTCCTGCGAGACCTCTTCCTCGGCGTCGACACGTTCGATGAGCTCGTCCGCGACCTCGGCATCTCGCGGGCGCTCCTGTCCGCCCGGCTGGCGCACCTCACGGAGAACGAGATCGTCGAGGGCGAGATCTACAGCGAGCATCCGCCGCGCCGGCACTACCGGCTGACCCGCGCCGGCCGCGACCTCGTACCGGTCCTGATCGCGCTGATGCAGTGGGGCGACCGGTGGCGCGCACCGGCCGGGCCTCCCCTGCTCCTCGAACACGAGTGCGGGCATGTGCTCACCGCCCGGCTCCGATGCGACGAGTGTGGCACGTCGGTCGAGGCCGCGTCGGTCTCGGCGCTCCCCGGTCCCGGAGGGCGTCGCTCCGCGGGCACCGCGGTGCTCGCGGAGCGACTGGCCGCGATCGCGGAGCCGTCGTCCGCGAGCAAGGAGCACCGCTCACCCGCAAACGAGGACGCGCCCACCCCACACGAAGGGAAGCACCGATGAACGCGATCGACACCTGGAAGAGCGCGGGTGAGGCGGGCGATGCCGCCGCGGCGCTCACGGCGCTCACGGAAGACGCGGAGCTCGTCTCGCCGCTCACGGCGCGGTTCCGGTTCCGCGGCGCGGACGAGATCGGCCCGCTGCTCACCGCGGCATTCGAGGTCCTCTCGGACTATCGCTACGAGACGGATCTGCGTGGCGATCGAGAGGCGCATCTGACGGCACGTGCGCTCGTACGCGGTGTGGAGCTGCACGAGCTGCAACACCTCGAACTCGACCGAGACGGCCTGATCCGCACCATCACCGTCGCGATGCGGCCGCTCCCCGCGATCACCGCCTTCGCCCGCGAGATGGGGCCGCTCCTCGCCGCCGAGTGGGGCGCTCCGGGGGCAGCACGGCGGCTGCGCTTCGCGGGGGCCTTCCTGGACTCCGTCGCGAGCACGGGCGACCGCACATTCATCCCGCTCGCGGCTCCGCCGCGCGCGCGGTGAGAGGTGAGACCTGTCGCGCCGCCGATCATGCGGGGCATCCACGAGGTTCGGCGACATCGTCACGGTCACGTACGCCCCACCCGCCGACCACGATGAGCCCTCGGGCCACTCACTCTCGAGCGCGAACCCGAGCCGGTCGAACACCCAGCCTCACTCCGCGCGCGCCCCATCGAGGTGCGCAACCGAGATCTCGACGTGATGGATACCCGGCATGCCTCAGCCTCACAGACCGGATCGGGTCAGCGGCTTGAACTCCAGAGACGCGGGCGCTTGACCGGCGGATACGGACGCGAACGAGGTGTAGCCGTCGGATGCCGCCCTCTCCAACAGGGCCTTGAGGTTCTTCGCGCGCCGCTCCAGGCGCACACGGGCACCCTCGGCGACGAGCGTCGCCTTAAGCGCCGCCAGCTCGGCGACGGGCACGTCGGCGTCGTGGACGAGCACGACGGCAGAGGAAGCGGCATCCTCCGCTCCCGCGACGAGATCCACGATGCGCTCGAAGCCGATCGAGAAGCCGACCGCGGGCACGTCCTGGCCGAGGAGCCGCCCGATCATGCCGTCGTAGCGGCCGCCGCCGCCCAGCGAGTATCCGGCCGACGGGTGCGCGAGCTCGAAGATCGTGCCGGTGTAGTACCCCATGCCCCGCACGAGGAACGGGTCGAAGACGAGCGGCACTCCGGCCGTGCCCGGCCGGGCCGCCGCGACCGCCTCGCCGATGCCGACGAGCGAGGCGACGACCTCGTCGGGTGCCCCCTCGGGCAACGCCGCACGGATCCGCTGCGCACCGAAGGGAACGTCCTCGGCGGCCCGCGGCCGCGACAGGAACGCCTCGAAGGCATCCACGGCGACGGGCGTCGCTCCCCGCTCGCGCAGTTCGGCAGCGACGCCGACGGGGCCGATCTTGTCGAGCTTGTCGATCGTGATGAGCACTCCGGGCCGTTCGCCGTCGGCGAACCCGAACGCGGCGAGCATCGCATCCAGCAGCCGCCGATCGTTGATGCGGATGGTGCCGCCCGCAAGGCCCAGGGCGTCGAGGGTGTCGAGGCTCGCGACGAGGAGCTCGGCCTCGGCGCGGTCGGTCGCATCGCCGATGATGTCGATGTCGCACTGCACGAACTGGCGGTAACGGCCCTTCTGCGGACGCTCGGCGCGCCACACCGGGGCGATCTGGACCGAGCGGAACACCGTCGGCAGCTCGGCGCGGTGGCTCGCGTAGAACCGCGCGAGCGGCACCGTGAGGTCGTAGCGCAGGCCCAGGTCGCTCAATGCCGCCGGGTCGGCCGCCGCCGCGGCGATGGCGTCGGCATCCAGTCCCCGCTTGAGGATGTTGAAGGCGAGCTTCTCGTTGTCGCCGCCGATCCCGGCGTGCAGGCGCGAGAACTCCTCCATGACGGGGGTCTCGATCTCATCGAACCCGTGTGCGCGGTAGCGCTCTCGGATGACGGCGAGCACGCGCTCACGGCGGGCCTTGTCGGCGGGGAGGAAGTCGCGCATGCCGCGCGGCGGGGTGACGGATGCCATGGCATCCATTCTTCCAGCCGGCTCAGGCCCGCCCGGCCTCGGCCGCCCGCACGTCGGCCTCTAGCGCCCGCACGTCGGCCTCGAGCGCCCGAATCCGCTCGCGGAGCGCCCGCTCGGCATCCCACCCCCGCGCCCGTGCGACCGCCACGAGCCCCAGCAGCGCCTCCCCCAGCTCGGCCTCGCTCGCGACGTCCTCCCCCGTCTCGCGAGAGCGCAGTGATGCACCGAGACGGCGAACGGCAGGTGCGGTCTCGGTGCACGGATGCTGTTTCGCGGGGGCGACGGGGGCGGGGGCGACGGGGGCGGGGGCGACGGGGGCGAGGGCGGCGGCCTTGGCGAGCACCTTTTGGGCGAGGGCGAGGGCGGGCATGTGCGGCGAGACGCCGTCGAGCACGGAACGGCGCTCGTGCTTCTCGGCGGCCTTCGCGGCGTTCCAGTGCACGAGGACCTCTTCGGCGGTGGTGGCGACGGCATCGGCGAAGACGTGCGGATGCCGTCGCACCATCTTCTCGGTCAGGCCTCGGGCGACGTCGTCGATGTCGAACGGATCGTCGAGGTCTTCGGCGGCGATCGCGGCGTGGAACAGCACTTGCCACAACAGGTCGCCGAGCTCTTCGCGCAGATCGGCGCGCGTTCCCGCCTCGACGGCGTCGATGAGCTCGGCGCTCTCCTCTATGAGATACGGCACGAGGTCGCGGTGGCTGATGCGCTGCGACCACACGCACCGCTCGCGCACGGCGCGCATCGTGTCGGCGGCGGCACGCAGCGCGTCGACGCTCAGCGGGAGATCGGAGTCGTGTTCCGGTGATGCCATGACCGCCACGATACGAGGATCGCGGCCAGGACGAGGGAGATCGCCGACCCGGCGAGCACCCCGAGCGTCGCGTCGTCGTGCACGCGGGGCTCCTGCGCGAACACGAGCCCGGTCAACAGCAGCGACACCGTGAAGCCGATCCCGCCCAGCGCCCCCACCGCGAGCAGATCGCCGAGAGCGAGCGGGACGGCATCCGGATGCCGCAAGAGGCGCTGCGCCGCCGCGCCGGCCAGCACGATGCCGACGAGCTTTCCCAGCGGCAGGGCGACGAGCACTCCCCAGAACGCGGGCGACGGCGCGCCCGCCGACGCCGGCGGAATCACCACGAGCGCCGCCGACAGCGCGAACAGAGGCAGCACCGCACCGTTGACCCACGGCTCCAGCGCATGCCGCGCGGTCCGGGCGGGGGCCGGCGCCATCACCAGTCCCAGCGCGACCCCCGCGATCGTCGGGTGCACGCCGGAGGCGTACGCAGCGAGCCAGGCTGCCGGCGCAGAGACGAGGACCCCCGCGAGCGCGCGTCGGCGAGCTGCGGATTCGCACCGCCGGCTGCACACGCCGAAGAACGCGACACACACGGCCGCGAGCAGGAGGAGGCCGGCCTTCACCCCCGTGGCCGACAGCGCCGCGATGAAGACGATCCCGACGATGTCATCGAGGATCGCGAGCGCGAGCAGGAAGACGCGGACCTGCGGCGGCAGAGCGCGCCCGAAGATCGCGAGCACGCCGAGAGCGAACGCGACGTCTGTTGCCGTCGGGATCGACCACCCCGCCGAGACGACGCCGGTGCGCGCGATCGCGAGGTAGACGGCGATCGGCGCGAGCACGCCGCCGAGCGCGGCGAGAGCGGGCGGCATCGCCCGCCGAGGCGATGCGAGCAGACCGCTCGTCAGCTCGACGCGCAGCTCCACCGCCGCGATGAAGAAGAACACCGCCAGCAGCCCCTCCTCAATCACCCCACCGACCGACAGACCCGGCACCCCCACGATGAGCTGCGCGCTCTTCAGCGCGAAGGCTCCCTCACGCAGCGGCGAGTTCGCCAGGACGAGACCGAACGCGGCCGCGGCCAGCAGCAGAAGGGCGGGCAATCGGGCGGAACGCAGCGACACGTGTCTGCTTTCGGGGTCGAAAGAGCGGATGCCGACCAGACTTCCCGGCTCACCGGGCGCGATTCTACCGCGTGACACAGGGGAAACATCCGGCCACTAGCGTGGGGGGATGCCTGAACCTACGCGCACGGAAGCCATCGATCTCGTGGGCCGCGGCGACGCCGAACAGGAGCTCCCCGCCCCGATGCGCGCGGACGTGCGGCTGCTCGGCGGCCTGCTCGGTCGTGTGCTGCACGAGAGCGGCTCGCCGGGACTCTTCGATGACGTCGAGCGGCTGCGGCGTGCGACGATCGACGCCTACGTCGACGACTCCCCCGAAGCTTTCGCGATCGCCGAGTCGATCGCCGAGTCGTTCGACGTGGCCCGCGCCGAGGAGGTCGCCCGGGCCTTCACCGCCTACTTCCACCTCGTCAACCTCGCCGAGGAGCACCAGCGCGTGCGTGCGCTGCGCGAGCGCGACGGGAGGACCACCCGCGATGACGCCAAGGACTCGGTCGCATCGGCTTTCGCCCGTCTGTCGACCGAGGTCGGCCGTGACGAGGCGACCGAGCGGCTTCGTCAGTTGCGGTTCCACCCCGTCTTCACCGCTCACCCCACCGAGGCGCGCCGTCGCGCCGTGTCTTCGAGCATCCGCCGTCTCGCGGGCCTGCTGGCCGACCACGACGGTGCCGACGCGGGCGGCGTCGAGCATCTCCGCATCGAACGCAGCATGCTCGAAGAGATCGACACCCTGTGGCGCACCGCGCCGCTGCGCCCCGCCAAGCCCACACCGGTCGACGAGGTGCGCGCCGTCATGGCCGTCTTCGACGACACGCTGTACATGACGATCCCGCAGATCTACCGTCGCGTCGACGATCTGCTGCAGGGCGTGGATGCCGGAGCGAACGAACCGCTCGTGCGTCCTTTCGTGCGCGTGGGCACGTGGGTGGGCGGCGACCGCGACGGCAACCCGTTCGTCACGGCGTCGATCACCAAGAAGGCCGCCGCGATCGCCGCCGACCACATCCTGCGGGGGCTGGAGGCCACCGCCGCGCGCGTCGCCCGCGCACTGACGCTCGACGAGGGGTCGACGCCGCCGTCGCCGGCGCTGCTCGCCCTGTGGCAGCGCCTGTCGGATGCCGACGAGGACGCCGCCGCCGAGGTCGCCACCCGCGCCCCCGGCGAGCCGCACAAGCGCGTGCTCATGCTCGTCGCACGCCGCATCGCCGCGACGCGCGAGCGCAACGCCGACCTCGCCTACGCCGACCCCGCCGCCCTGCTAACCGAGCTGCGCACTCTGCAGGACTCCCTCGTGGGCGCCTCTGCGCCACGCCAGGCGTACGGCGACCTGCAGCACCTCATCTGGCAGGTGGAGACCTTCGGCTTCCACCTCGCCGAGCTCGAGGTGCGCCAGCACTCCGCCGTGCACGCGAAGGCGCTCGCCGAGTGCGAGGCCGGCGGACCGCTGAGCCCTCAGACCGAGGAGGTGCTCGAGGTCTTCCGCACGATCGCACAGCTGCAGCGCCGGTACGGTCCGCGCGCAGCCGGTCGATACATCGTCTCGTTCACGCAGTCGGCCGCCGATCTGGCCACCGTGCACCGGCTCGCGCGGTTCGCCGTCGGCGAGGCGGGAACGCCACCGGTGCTCGACGTGATCCCTCTGTTCGAGACGTTCGCCGACCTGCAGGCGGCGCCCGACATCATGGCCGAGATCATCGAGCATCCCGCCTTCTCGGCGCGTCTGGACGAGACCGACCGTCAGTTGGAAGTCATGCTCGGCTATTCCGATTCGTCGAAGGACGTCGGCCCGGTCGCGGCGAATCTCGCCCTCTACGAGGCGCAGGCGCTCATCGGCGAGTGGGCGCACCACAGCGGCATCCGCCTCACGCTTTTCCACGGTCGCGGCGGTGCGCTCGGCCGCGGCGGCGGCCCCGCCAACTCCGCCGTGCTCGCCCAGCCGCCGTACTCAGTGGAGGGACGCTTCAAACTCACCGAACAGGGCGAGGTCATCTTCGCCCGCTACGGCGATCCCGACATCGCGATGCGCCACATCGACCAGGTCGCCGCGGCCGTGCTGCTGGCCTCGGCCCCGTCCAATGAGGCGCGAAACCGCGGCGCGGCCGAGCGTTTCGCCGACGTCGCCGCCACGATGGACACGGCCTCGCGGGAGCGGTTCTTCTCGCTCGTGAAGGCCGACGGGTTCGCACCCTGGTTCGCGACCGTCACCCCGATGGAGGAGGTCGGCCTGCTCGCCCTCGGCTCGCGCCCCGCGCGACGCGGCCTGTCGGTCGAATCGCTCGCCGATCTGCGCGCCATCCCGTGGGTGTTCGCGTGGTCGCAGGCGCGCATCAACCTGGCCGGCTGGTTCGGACTCGGTTCGGCCCTGGATGCCGTCGGCGACCTCGAGCTGCTGCGCGAGGCGTACAGCCAATGGCCGCTGTTCCAGACGATCATCGACAACATCGGCATGAGCCTCGCCAAGAGCGACGAGCGCATCGCCCGCCGCTACCTGAGCCTCGGCGACCGCGACGATCTCGCCGCCCTCGTGCTGGACGAGCTCACACTCACCCGCAGCTGGGTCGTGCGCATCGTCGGCGGCGATGATCTGCTGGCGAACAAGCCCGTGCTGCAGCGCGCCGTGAAGATGCGCGACCCGTACGTGGATGCGCTGTCGCTGCTGCAACTGCGCGCCCTGCGCGCGCTGCGCACAGCCGGTGACGATCAGGATGTGACGGCCTGGCAGCATCTGCTGCTGCTGTCGGTCAGCGGTGTGTCCGCCGGCCTGCAGAACACCGGCTGACGCTGACGCTCACGATGCGGCCTTCTGAGCGAGACCGGCGGCGGTGCGCGCGGTGGTGCGCGCGGTGGTGCGAGCTCAGTCGATGAGCTGATCTGCGGCATGGCGGGCCAGCGACGCCGCGTACCGCTCGGTGAGCTGCGCCATGAGGTCGGGCGTCTCCCGGTCGAGGCCGAAGACGAAGCCCGGGAAGTCAAGGTCGTGCTGCAGCGCCCAGATCTCCTCGTGCCGGTCGGGTGAGAGCACCCGGACAGGTTCACCGACCGCGACCCAGCCGATCGGCACGACCGATTCGGGCGGCAGCACGGTGCGCAGGTGCACGACGGCGTTGATGCGCACCTCGCTGCGCTCACCGATGCGCGCGCCGTTGAACACGCGTGTCCCGGTGGCGAGGAAGACCTCGTCGCCGATCGTGGCGCCCGAGACGGATGCCAGGGGCCCGACCAGCACGTGATCCCCGATGTGCACGGCGTGCGCCGCGGTCGCACGGATGAGGGCGTTCTCCATCACGATGACGTGTTCGCCGAGGACCACCGGGCCGCCCTCGGCGGTGATGACGGCGCCGTGGAGCACCTGGCATCCGGCACCGATGGTCACGTCGCCGGAGACGACCGCGGTCGGAGCGACAACCGCTTCGGGGTGGATGCGGGGCTCAGCTCCGAGATGCTCGTATCGCATGCTCCGAGATTACGACCGCGCCGGCATCCGCGTCGAGACGGCACGAGCCTCGGAGAATGTCACCGAGTTCGGAGCGTTCCGGGGAGATCCTCCGAACC
>JASGEE010000019.1:0-23527 GCA_047606715.1 Microbacterium sp. | reverse complement strand
GGCAAGACGCTCGCCTTCGCGCACGGCTTCAACATCCGCTTCGGCTACATCGACGCTCCCGAGGGCGTCGATGTCATCCTCGTCGCGCCCAAGGCCCCGGGCCACACGGTGCGCCGCGAGTTCGTCGCCGGCCGTGGCATCCCCGACATCATCGCCGTCGAGCGCGATGCGTCCGGCCACGCGTGGGACACCGCCCTCGCCTACGCGAAGGCCATCGGCGGAACACGCGCCGGCGTCATCAAGACGACCTTCACGGAGGAGACCGAGACCGATCTGTTCGGTGAGCAGACGGTGCTCTGCGGCGGCGTTTCTCAGCTCGTCCAGTACGGCTTCGAGACCCTGACCGAGGCCGGCTACCAGCCGCAGATCGCGTACTTCGAGGTGCTGCACGAGCTCAAGCTCATCGTCGACCTGATGTGGGAGGGCGGCATCGCGAAGCAGCGCTGGTCGGTCTCTGACACGGCCGAGTACGGCGACTACGTCTCGGGCCCGCGCGTGATCGACCCGAGCGTGAAGGAGAACATGAAGGCGGTGCTCGCCGACATCCAGTCGGGAGCGTTCGCGACGCGCTTCATCGACGATCAGGATGCCGGTGCACCCGAGTTCCTCGCCCTGCGCGAGAAGGCCGCCCAGCACCCGATCGAAGAGGTCGGCAAAGAGCTGCGCGCCCTGTTCGCGTGGAAGCAGCAGGACGCCGACTACACGGAGGGTTCGGCCGCGCGCTGATCCTCCGAAGACTTCTCGGCACACCATCCGAGAACGGCTTGTCTCAAGCCACTGGCATTGCGCCACACGGGCCCGGCTCCCTCACAAGGGGGTCGGGCCTTCGGCGTCTGGATGCCACATCAGCGGATCGAGACCAGCCGGTCGAGATCGTCGCCCGGCAGTGCGTCGACCGTCGCGGTGACGGTCGCCTCGGTGAGGGTCGCGACCCCGCTCATGACGTTGAGGAACGCCGTGTCGGAGGCATCGCGCCCGGTAGCGATGCGCACGAGCGAGCTGCGTGGGGCGAGGGTGGTCGCATCGACCACGCGCCACGCATCGTCGACCCACGCCTCTGCGACGGCGTGGAAGTCCATCGGATCCAGCCCCGGGGCGTAGACGGCGACCAGGCGCGCGGGCACCCCGCTCGCGCGCAGCAGGGCGACGCACAGGTGGCTGAAGTCGCGGCACACGCCCTGGCGGTTCAGGAGCGTGCGGACGGCACCGTCGGTGGGCAGGCTCGAACCGCTGACGTAGGACAGCTGCGTGCCGACCCACGAGGAGACGGCGGTGAGCAGTTCCACGGGGTCGTCGGTGCCGGCGAACTGCGCTGCCGCCGTCGGGGCGAGCGCATCCGACTCGGCGTATCTGCTCGGGCGGCCGTAGACGAGCAGTTCCGTCTCGTCCGATCCGAGCGGTTCGGCGGTGCCGTCGACGGTCGCCGAATACGCGACGACGAGCTCGCCGGGGGCGGCCGTCAGCCGATGCAGGCGGCCCCCGTGGGCATCCGGCAGTTCGCGCACCGGCACGGGATCGCCGTCGAGGGTCGCGGTGAGGACCTCGGATGTCGGAGAGTAGGCCGCCGAGACGGCGATCGCGAAGACGAGATCGGCGGTCTCGGTGACGTTGAGGACGATGCTGCTGGTGACGGTGCGCTTCACGCTTCCCGGGGTAGGCATCCGGGCGCCGCGCGCATACCTCCCGCGTCGTCACATGCCGCTTCGCGGCTGCTCCGTGGCCCCGCCACGAGTGTCGGGAAGTTGGTCTCTGGATGCTGCGCCGGGATGTTCTTGGCAGTTGTGGTGGCCTCGCCTGCGGCGGACTCCGCCACGAGTGTCAGGGAGTTGGTTCCCTCCTCTCGCGCCGCCGCGCGGGTCACTCCGGCGTCACCGTGGACGCATCGGGCGCTCCGTCGCGATAGCGCACGCCGCCGCGTTTGGCGGCCCGGATGACCGGCGACACGTCGATCGCAGTGACCCCTGCGTGGGTGCGGAGCTCCCGCAGCGATGCATGCAGGCTGTCCCGATCGACGTGGGCGAACTGTGCGACCAGGCGGGAGCCGTCGTCGATGACCCAGCGTGCGCAGGGTTGCCGGGCGATGTGGAAGCCGACGTCCTCGACCGAGGAATCGGCGGCGGTGACGCTCACGACGCTTTCGACGGGAAAACCCAGCAGCGCGGGGTCGACGACGGCACGGATGGACATCTGATCGAGCATGATCGCCTTTTCGATGCGGCGGCTCACCGTCGACGTCGACAGTCCCACGGCCTCCGCGACGTCTTCGATCCGTGCGCGGCCGTCGTCGCCGAGCGCGGCGATGATGCGGCGGGTGGCCTTGTCGGGGGGAGTGTACGTGCTGGCGCTCGGGAGCACGTCGGCGGGCAGGTGCAGCGCGCGAAGCTCGTCCTCGTTGAGGATGCCGGGGGTCCACCCGCCGACGGTGCGGTAGAAGCGCAGCTCGGGGCGGGCATCGATCGCCGTCACACCATCGAGCTCTCCGAGCTCGGCGACGATGTCGGCGAGCTCGTCGTGGGAGTGGAGATACTCTCCGGCGACTTCGTTCGGCCCCACCAGGATGCTCGCCCACAGGGTGCGTGCGTCGTCAGCCATGTGCGCCGCGAGCGCGGACATCGAACGAGGAAGACACCGCACACGCACGAGCGTTGCCTCACCCGCGTCGCGATTGCGCGGATTGCCCTGGGCGTGGATTTGCACGGCCCCCGAGTCGATGAGCCGGGCGCCGCGCCGCGCGACGCGCCGCTCGGACTCCCCGATGACGCCGGCGATGCGGCGCCACGACGCTCGTCCATCGCGCAGCAGCGCCGCGGTGATCCGCTGATCGAGGGCGTCGAGGGTCGTCACAACTCTCCATGCTGGCAGAATCTCGGCGTCAGCTCCGGATAGGCGTCAAACGACGTCTCCGGAGAGGACGGCGGGGGTCTCGCGCCAGGCGGGAACGCGCTCTTCGAACGCCGCCGCGACCTTCAGCAGGAACTCGTCGCGGCGTGGGGCCATCACCAGTTGCAGCCCGACGGGCAGTCCGTCATCGGTGAAGCCGCACGGCACACTCATGGATGCGCCGCCGAGCGGGGTGAACCGCCACGCGGCGCGCATCCATTCGAGGTAGTCGTTCTGCACGACGCCGTCGATCTCGTGCACCCAGCGGTCCTCGGCGGGGAAGGGGGGGACGAGGGCTGCCGGCGCGGCGATGACGTCGATCTCGGTGAACAGCTGGGCGAACTGGGCGAACGCGCCGACACGCAGCTCATCCGCACGAGCGACGTCGGCGGCGGTGAGCTGAAGACCCCATTCGGTGTTCGTGATCAGTTCCGGTGCGAGGATGTCGGGGTTCGCGGCGACCGCGTCGCGGAACCCGGCGGCGTAGCCGTGCGCGCGGAGGATGCGGAACGCCTCGTCGATGCCCGCGAGTTCGGTCACCAGATCGCGCTCGACGACGACCGCTCCCGCCGCGGTGAGCTCGGCGACGCCGCGCTCTGCGAGGGCTGCCGTGACCTTCGGGTCGACGGCGAGACCGCCGACCGACGGCGACCACGCGACGCGCAGACCCTTCAACACCCCCTGATCGGGCGCCTCCTCGGCGATGCGGGCGAAGCGCGAGCCGTCGCCGGGGAACGTGATCGGGCTGTGCGGAGAGTCGCCCGCGAGCACCGAGAGCAGCAGCGCCGCATCGCGCACGGTGCGCGCCATCGGGCCCTTCACCGGCAACGTGTTCCACAGGTCGCGCCCGGGACTGTTGGGCACGACGCCGGGCGTGGGACGGAACCCGACGACGTTGCAGAAGGATGCCGGATTGCGCAGCGAACCGCCCATGTCCGACCCATCGGCGACCGACACCATGCCGGCAGCCAGTGCCGCCGCAGCTCCTCCGGACGATCCACCGGCCGAGCGCGTCGGATCGTAGGGGTTGCGGGTGATGCCGAAGACGTCGTTGCGGGTGTGCGACCCCGTGCCGAACTCCGGCGTGTTCGTCTTGCCGATCGGCACGGCGCCGGCGCCGCGCATGCGGGCGACGACGTCGCTGTCGCTCGTGGAGACGTGGTCGGCGAACCGGCGGGACCCGAAGGTCGTGCGAAAGCCCGCTGCCTCTTCGAGGTCTTTGAAGGCGGTGGGCAGCCCGTCGAGCGCCCCGAGGGTCTCGCCGCGGGCGCGACGTTGGTCGGATGCCGCGGCCGCGGCGTCGGCGATGTCGCGATCGATCGAGACGACGGCGTTGACGACGCCGTTCACCTCGTCGATGCGCGCCAGATGCGCCTCGAGCAGTTCGCGGGCGCTGAGCTGTCCGGCCTCCAGGAGCGCGAGGTGATCGCGCGCGGGCAGGCGGCAGAGGTCGTCGGTGGTCATCGGGCAGCCCTCACGAAGCCGAACCGAGCGAGGAGAGGATCGACGCGACCGCCGCCGAGATCCCGGTGGTCATCGCGTGTCTCGCGTCGGGCGCGAACTGCGGCGAGTGGTTGCCCGCGGGAGCGGCGCCGTCGGCGAACAATGCCGGGTCGAACGCGCCGAAGCCCCAGAACACGGTGGGGACGCCGATCGAGTCGCCGAACCAGCCAGCGTCCTCCGAGCCCATCCCGAGCTCGGCAGAGACCACGGCATCCGCCCCGAACGTCTCGGTGAACACGGCGATGATGCGCTCGGTCTGCGCGGGGTCGTTGACGAGCCTGGGGAAGGAGTTGATCTCTTCGATCGTCGGCTCCGGTGCGCCGGCGGCGACGGCCTCGGCGGCGACGATCCGACGGATGGCGGCGAGGACCTGCGTGCGCACCTCCTCGTTCGGAGTGCGCACGTTGACGCTGAACTGCGCCGTGGCGGGGATGATGTTCTCCTTCAACCCCCCGTGGAAAGTGCCCACCGTGACGACGGCGGGAGTGCGCGGGTCGAGCTCTCTCGCGACGATCGTCTGCAGCCGCACGACCATCCACGCGCCCAGGACGATGGGGTCGATGGAGCGCTCCGGCTGCGATCCGTGCGCCTGCACACCGTGAACCGTGATGCGCCACGAGTCGGCGAGGGTGGCCATCGGACCCGGCCGCAGTGCGATCATCCCGGTCGGGAACGGCATGACGTGCTGGGCCAGCACGACCTCGGGTCGCGGCGCGCGATCCCACACGCCGTCGGCCACCATCTCCTTCGCGCCCCACGCCGTCTCCTCACCCGGCTGGAACAGCAGCACCAGGGTGCCCGACCACGCTTCGGGGTGTGTGACGAGCAGGCGCGCCGTCATGAGCAGGGAGGCGATGTGGGTGTCGTGCCCACAGCCGTGCATCACGGGAGCCTCGGACCCGTCGGGGAGGATGCCGGTTGCCGTGCTCGCGTACGCAAGACCGGTGTCTTCGGCGATCGGCAGGCCGTCGGTGTCGGCGCGGAAGGCGATGACCGGCCCCTCGCCGCCCCGCATGACTCCGACGACGCCGGTCTTTCCGCAGCGGAAGTTCTCGATGCCCAGTTCGTCCAGTTCGCGCTCGATGAAACTCGCCGTCTCGTGCTCGCACGAGGAGAGCTCGGGATGAGCGTGCAGGTAGGTGTACAGCGCGATCGCGTCATCGAGAGTCTGCTCGTCGAGGTCGATGTCGGTGGATGCCATGGTGTCGGTCATGTTCGTGCCCTTCTCCCTCGGCGAAGCCTATTCGCCGAGGGTGACGGGGTGGAGCTCTTGATTCTTGTCGCGCAGGAACCAGGCGAGCAGGATCGTCGCGACCACTGCGATCGCCGTCCCGACGTAGGCGAGCGAGGGGACCAGGGGGATGAGGATGAAGTCGACGACGATGGCCACGATGGCGGCGATGATCGTCGTGCGGAGGGTTTTCATCGAGACGATGAGCTGCAGGATGACGGCGCCGAAGACGGAGGGCAGGATGTAGGTCCGGGCGATCGTGATCAGCTCAGGCGGAAGGATCGAGACGAGCCAGGTGCCGAGGGCGCCGACCAGGATGACGAGCGTCGTGAGGTGCACGATGACGGCGCCGATGATGGCGGAGCTTGCGATCAGCTCCCCCCGGCGGGTGCCGGGCTTCTCATCGAGGTTCGCCTGGGCGACGATCGCCGCGGGCAGCAGCTTGTTGCTGATGTTGCCGATCATGAACGCCTGGTACATCGTGGAGCGGCCGAGGATCGGGAAGTAGGAGATCGGTTCGATCACCGCGATGATGGCGAAGGTCGCGAGGACCGCACCGACGGCTGTCCACAGTTCGCCGCCGGAGATGCCCAGGCCGGTGCCGAACACGACGTACAGCGCGGCGAAGAGCGACACGAGGAAGCCGACGCCCATCGTGATGGGTCCCCAGATGGAGGTCGTGCGGTCGAACCGGCTCAGATCGCCGGTGGAAGCGGGGGCGGAGGTGCTCATATTCGTTGTCCTTCCGTTCAGGTTCGGTCAGGCGATGGCGCCGGTGGCGGAGGCGATGGCGTAGGCGACCGTCAGGGCGATGACGATCGAGAAGCCGAGTCCCCACTCACGCAGCCACGGCTTGTGCAGGCGGTGGGCGAGGGCCATGCAGATCGCCATCACCAGGGCCGACACGACGAGGGCGACGATGTGGACGAACGACTTCTGGGTCTCCTGCAGCGTGAGCGTGATGAACGCGCCCAGGAGCGCGGCACCCGGGACGACCGTCATGATCGCCGGGTTCACCTTCCGCAGCGACACGTCACCCTTGGCGAGAATCGGCGTGAGGATGAGGGTCGTCAGCATCCACACCAGACCTCCGAGGGTCATCGCGGCGAATCCGATCGCGAAGACCTTCTGCGTGTAGGTGTCTCCGCCGAGCTCGGCGCCCTGGGTGCTGGCCGCGATGCCCGCGGCGCCCACGTCGAAGGCGGCCGAGCCGACCAGGCCGATGCGGGTGAGGACGGCGGGTGTGCCGAAGAGGGGAAGGAGCGAGATGGCGACGAGCGCGACGGCCAACGACGGGCCGATGGCCGCGACGGCCCCGCTTCGCACCGAGGCGGTCACCTGCTCGGACGTGAGGTTGGCTGCAGTGGCTGAAGCGCGGATCGCGCGCAGGTAGATGACGGACTGGATGATGATGACCAGGAACACCCCCGCGGCACACACCCACAGGACGGGGTCGTAGGCGATGGCGGCGATATCGGTGGAACCGGGGTCGGCGAGCGGGTGAATCATGGGGGCTCCAAAGCTGAGGGGGCAGAGAGGAGTGTGCCGGCCAGTGAGGCAGCAGCGGCCGGATGTTTCAAACGATCGCAATCATTGTCGCTTTTTCCCAGTATTTGTGGGTTACATGCGCATTAATTCCCGAATTCACGGACATTGCGCAGTGCGCGGAGGGCGCGAGGCTGGATGCCGCGGCACAGTGGGACGGGAGGGACACTACGCTGGCCTCGTGATGAACCAGCCACCGGGTGACGAGGACGCGCTCAGCTGGGGCGGCGACGACGATCCGACACTGCACCCCGGCGCGCGGCCCGCGCCCGCACACCGCGAGCACCCGGTCGCCCTTCCCGATGGGTTCACCGCGGTGGGCAGGGGCAGCGACGAGGTGGCGCGCCTGGCCGCAGACGGCACCGTGGTGGCCACGGGGGAGTGGCCCGCGCTCAGCAACGCGATGCTCGTCACTCTCGGCGTCGTGGCGGGGGCGCACGCGCTGTTCACGATCGGCTGGGTTATCGGCGGGCTGCGGCTGCAGGGCACGGCGGAGTTCCTCGTGAGTCCCGTCGGATATCGGTTCGCGTTCTGGTTGGCTGTCACCGCTCCGGCGCTGTGGTTCGCCACGAGTTATCTGCTCACCCGCGGCGCAGCGTCGTGGGTGAGCGTGCTCTGGCTGCTGGGCGGACTGGCGCTGTTGATCCCGTGGCCCTTCATCATGATCGGGGCGGTGGGACAGTGAGCGACAGAGCCCACCGCGCCGTCGCGCCGCGCACGCCGTCATGGCTCGTCGTGACGATGTCGGCATTCTTCGGGTTGTTCTACGCGTACGCCATGTGGAATGCGATCGCCTTCCTCGTCGCTCAGGCATCCGGCACCCTCACTCTCAACGGGTACGGCTGGTTCGTCCTGCTGTTGGCCGTGGTCTTTCCGCTGATCGCGTTCGGGGTGGCCTTCGCCATCGGCCGACGACGCGTCTGGTGGCAGCTCGCGCTCGTGCTGCTGACGGGCCTGGCGGTCGTTGCGGTGTTCTGGCTCGACGTCGTCGCCTACAGCGCCGTCGCCGGCGCATCGATGCTCGGCTGACGCCGCCCGGCGGTCAGGGCGATCATCACGGGCCGGTAGGCTGTTCGTGCCCTGCCCCGTGCCGCGTTCGCACGTTCTCCCGAAAGTCTGTCGCTGTGTCAAAGCCCGTCGTCCTCATCGCCGAAGAACTCTCTCCCGCCACCATCGACGCCCTCGGGCCTGACTTCGACATCCGCACTGTCGACGGCACCGATCGGCCCGCGCTGCTGTCATCGATCGCTGAGGCCGACGCGATTCTCGTCCGATCCGCGACGCAGGTGGATGCCGAGGCGATCGCCGCGGCATCCGCTCTCAAGGTGATCGCCCGCGCGGGTGTGGGCCTGGACAACGTCGACATCAAGGCGGCCACGGCCGCCGGCGTCATGGTCGTCAACGCGCCGACCTCGAACATCATCTCCGCCGCGGAGCTGACCATCGCGCACATCCTGAGCCTCGCTCGCCACGTTCCTGCGGCGCACGCATCGCTGTCGACCGGCGCCTGGAAGCGCAGTTCGTTCGCCGGCACCGAACTGTTCGAGAAGACCGTCGGCATCGTGGGCCTCGGACGCATCGGCGGGCTCATCGCCGCGCGGCTGCAGGCGTTCGGCGTCACCGTCGTCGCCTACGACCCGTATGTGACCCCGACGCGCGCGCAGCAACTGGGCGTGACGCTGCTGAGCCTGGACGACCTGCTCGCGCAGAGCGACTTCGTCACGATCCACATGCCGAAGACCCCCGAGACCACCGGCATGATCGGCGCCGAGCAGTTCGCGATCATGAAGCCGACCGCCTATGTCGTCAACGTCGCCCGCGGCGGTCTGATCGACGAGACCGCGCTGTACACCGCACTGACGAGCGGGCAGATCGCCGGCGCCGGCCTGGACGTGTTCACGAGCGAGCCGCCGAGACCCGACGGCACGGCCTTCCCGCTGCTGAGCCTGCCGAACGTCGTCGTGACGCCGCACCTGGGCGCTTCGACCGGCGAGGCGCAGGAGAAGGCGGGCGTTTCCGTCGCGCGCTCGGTCAAGCTGGCGCTCGAGGGTGACCTGGTGCCCGACGCCGTCAACGTCGCGGGCGGGGTCATCGACCCGTTCGTGCGCCCCGGCATCGCCCTCGTGGAAAAGCTCGGTCAGGTCTTCACCGGGCTCGCCCCCAGTGCGCTGACGAGTCTGGACATCGAGGTGCGCGGCGAACTGGCCGCCTACGACGTGAGCGTGTACCGGCTCGCGGCGCTCAAGGGCATCTTCACGAACATCATCAGCGAGAACGTGTCGTACGTGAACGCGCCGCTGTTCGCCGAACAGCGCGGTATCGAGGCGCGCCTGATCGTCGAGGCCGACAGCCCGCTCTACCGCAACATCACGATCCTGCGCGGCACGCTCGCCGACGGCACGGTGCTCACGGTCGCCGGCACTCTCGCCGGTACGCGCATGGTGCCCAAGATCGTCGGGATCAACGGGTACGAGATCGAGGTGCCGATCGAGACCCACCACATCGTCATGCGCTACGCCGACCGCCCCGGCATCGTCGCGATCTACGGGCAGAAGCTGGGCGAGGCCGGCATCAACATCGCCGGACTCTTCGTCGCGCGCCCCGACGCGAGCGGCCGGGCGCTGTCGGTGCTGACGGTGGACTCCGCGGTGCCTGACGCCATCCTCGACGAGATGCGCCAGGCCGTCGGCGCCGACCTGTTCCGGCGCATCGAGATCACCGAGGCGTGACCCCCTGCGCCGACGGGTGCGCGCGCCGCGCGGCCGCCTCGACGAGGGCGATCAGGGCGTCCATCGCGGTGCCGACGGGAACCGGGCCCGGGACGCCGCCCTCCAGCGCGTTGTTGAAGTAGAGGCCGTCGGCCACGAGCATGACGAGGTCGAGGGATGCGTCATCCTTCGTGTGCGGCGCGATGGCGTTCGCCCAGCGGTCACGGATGTTGCGCAGCACTCTGCTCGCTGACTGGTTGCCTCCCTGCGCGAGCCGTGAGACAGCGATGATCGCGCGATCGAGCGGGTCGTCGTCCATCGCGGATGAGCGCAGGAAGTACGCGATCGGGCCCTCGGCCGCCGAGGTCATCGCCGCGATGTCGGCCTCGACGAGAGCGTGAAGGCGCTCGATGAGGCCTGACTCGAGCGCCTCTTTCGAGGCGAAGTGATACAACAGCCCGCCTTTGGAGACACCCGCGGCGCGAGAGGTGGCATCCATCGTGGCAGCGCGCTGCCCCTCGTCGACGAGCAGTCGCTCGAAAGCATCGAGCACGATCTCGCGTGCGTGGGGAGGTCTGCTCATGCTGCCCATCTTGCCAGCGATGCCGGCGTCTGATAGTATACCGGCTGGACGGTATAGAAAATGAGCTTGACAGAAGAACTGAGTCTGACAGAAGAGATCCGCATCGCCGATCGGCACGCACAGCGAGTCGGGTGGCGCGGCTGGGCAGCGCTGGTCGTGCTGATGCTGCCGGTGCTGCTCGTCTCGGTCGACAACACCGTGCTGAGCTTCGCCCTGCCCGACATCGCCCTGAGCCTGAAGCCCACGAGTGCGCAGCAGCTGTGGATCATCGACGCCTACCCGCTCGTGCTGGCGGGCCTGCTCGTGACGATGGGTACGCTCGGCGACCGGTTCGGGCGCCGGCGCCTGTTGCTGATCGGCGCGACCGGCTTCGCCACGGTGTCGGTGTTCGCCGCTGTCGCACCGAGCGCCGCGTGGCTCATCGTCGCGCGCGCCGTGATGGGCGTGTTCGGTGCCATGCTCATGCCCGCCACGCTCTCGCTGCTGCGCAGCGTCTTCACCGACCGTGACCAACGACGCCTCGCGATCGCCGTCTGGGCAGCCGGGTTCTCCGCCGGTGCCGCCCTCGGCCCCATCGTGGGCGGCCTGCTGCTGGAGTACTTCCCGTGGGGATCGGTGTTCCTGCTCTCGGTGCCGGTGCTCGTGCCGCTGCTCGTGTTCGCACCGGTGCTCGTGCCGGAGAGCCGCGACCCGCGGCCGGGGCGCATCGACGCGGTCAGCATCGCCCTGTCGATGTCGACGCTCGTGCCCGTCGTCTACGCGATCAAGGAGATCGCCGTCGAGGGGGTGACCTCCGCCTCGCTCGGGCTCTTCGCGGTCGGGTTGCTCTTCGGCGTCGTCTTCGTGCGCCGTCAGCTGCGCGCAGACGTGCCGATGCTCGATATGCGCCTGTTCCGTCGCGGCACGTTCACCGGGGCGCTGCTGGTGAACCTCTTCAGCGTCATCGCGCTCGTCGGCTTCCTCTACTTCGTCTCGCAGCACCTGCAGCTGGTCGTGGGGCTCTCTCCGATGCAGGCGGGATTCGCGCTCGCGCCGGGCATGGCCTGCATGATCGTCGCGGGGCTGTTGGTCGTCCCGATCTCACGCCGCGTCTCGCCGCGGGTCGTCGTCCCTGCCGCGCTATGCTTCTCGGTCGCCGCCTACGTGCTGGTGCCCGCCGCCGCGGCCGACCTGGCGCTGCTGGTGGTCGCCTTCGGGCTGCTCGGTGTCGGCATCGGTGCCGCCGAGACGGTCTCGAACGAGCTGATCCTCGCCAGTGCGCCGCCCGCGAAGGCGGGGGCCGCCAGCGCCGTCTCTGAGACGGCATACGAGGTCGGTGCCGTGCTGGGCACATCGCTGCTGGGCGGCATCCTCACCGCCGCCTACCGCAGCGGAATCGAGCTTCCCGCGGGCCTCGCGGCCGAGGCCGCCGATGCGGCACGCGAGACGCTCGCCGGCGCGATGGCCGTCGCGGACACGCTCGATGCCGCCACCGCCGACGCGCTGCGCACCGCCGCGGCGCACGCGTTCGACGCGGGTGTGGGGATCACGGCGCTCCTCGGTGCGGCGCTCGTCGCGATCGGAGCCGTCATCGCTGCCGCTACGCTGGGAAGAACCCCCAAAACGAGCGAGGAGAGCAATGTCGCGCGTCGTGAGACTGGCCGTCATCCCCGGTGACGGCATCGGCCCCGAGGTGATCGCCGAGGCGGAGAAGGTGCTCGATGCCGCCACCGCGGCATCCGATGTCGTCTTCGACAAGACTCGCTTCTCGCTGGGCGCTGCGCGCTACCTGGCCACCGGCGAGACGCTGACCGATGCCGACCTCGCCGCCATCGCCGCGCACGACGCGATCCTGCTCGGAGCTGTCGGGGGAGTGCCGGGCGACCCTCGTCTGCGTGACGCCAACATCGAGCGCGGGCTGTTGCTGCGCCTGCGCTTCGCGCTCGACCACTACGTCAACCTGCGCCCGTCGAGGCTCTACCCGGGCGCCCCCGGCCCGCTCGCCGACCCGGGCGAGATCGACTTCGTCGTCGTGCGCGAGGGCACAGAAGGGCCGTATGTCGGCAACGGCGGGTCGATCCGCATCGGCACGCCGCACGAGGTCGCCAACGAGACGTCGGTGAACACGGCCTACGGCGTCGAACGCGTCGTGCGCTACGCGTTCGCGCTGGCGCAGCGGCGCCGCAAGAGCCTGACGCTCGTGCACAAGACGAACGTGCTGGTCCACGCGGGCGGCATGTGGAAGCGGATCGTGGATGCCGTGGCATCCGAGCACCCCGAGGTGACCGTAGACTATCTGCACGTCGATGCGGCAACGATCTTCCTGGTCACGAACCCGGGCCGCTTCGACGTGATCGTCACCGACAACCTCTTCGGCGATATCCTCACCGACTTGGCTGGCGCCGTCACCGGAGGCATCGGCCTTGCCGCATCGGGGAACATCAACCCCGACGGCACGTTCCCCTCGATGTTCGAGCCCGTGCACGGCTCGGCGCCCGACATCGCGGGCCAGCAGAAGGCCGACCCCACGGCCGCCATCCTCTCCATCGCTCTCATGCTCGACCACCTCGGGTTCACGGGCGAGGCACAGCGCGTCACCCGCGCCGCCAGCGACGACATCGCCGCCCGGGAGGCCACTCCGGGGGCGGCCGCCCGCACGACCGCGCAGATCGGCGACGCGATCGCCGCCGCCGTGCAGGCGTAACCTGGATCCACTTTTCACCGTCAGGACAGTTCATGAGCCTCACCACCGACACCGGCCTCGCCCCGCTCGGGTTCGCCGTCACCCGTAACCTTGCCGCGAAGAGTCCCGCCGAGCGCGAGGCGCTGCTCGTCGACCCCGCCTTCGGCACCACCTTCACCGACCACATGGTCGACATCTGCTGGTCGGCAGGCGACGGCTGGCACCGTCCCCGCGTGCAGCCGTACGGCCCGATCTCGCTCGACCCGGCGGCTTCCGTGCTGCACTACGGGCAGGAGATCTTCGAAGGCATCAAGGCTTATCGTCACGCCGACGGGTCGGTGTGGACGTTCCGTCCCGACGAGAATGCCAAGAGGCTGCAGCGCTCCGCTCGCCGCCTCGCGCTTCCCGAGCTGCCGACCGAATACTTCGTCCAGTCGCTGCGCGAGCTGATCGCCGTCGACGGCGATTGGGTGCCCTCGGGTGAGGACCAGAGCCTGTATTTCCGTCCCTTCATGTTCGCGAAGGAGGCGTTCCTGGGGGTTCGGTCCGCGAACGAGGTCGCGTACTACCTCATCGCTTCGCCGGTGGGCGCGTATTTCAAAGGTGGGGCGAAGCCCCTGTCGATCTGGCTGAGCGAGGACTACGCGCGCGCGGCAGGCAAGGGCGGTACCGGCGCCGCCAAGACCGGCGGCAACTACGCGGCGAGTCTGCTGCCCCATGTCCAGGCTTACGAGCAGGGTTGCGACCAGGTCGTCTTCTTGGATGCTGCGGGCAACGTCGAGGAGCTCGGCGGGATGAACATCGTGTTCGTCCACCAGGACGGCACTCTCGTCACGCCGGCTTCGGAGTCGATCCTCGAGGGCATCACGCGCAACTCCCTGCTGCAGCTGGCCGAGGATCGGGGGCTGCGCGTCGAGCGCCGCCCCGTGTCGCTTGCGCAGTGGCGCGACGGCGTGGCGTCGGGTGAGATCGTCGAGGTGTTCGCGTGCGGGACCGCCGCTGTCGTCGCCCCGATCGGTGTGCTGAAGGCGCAGGGTTTCGAGGACGTGCAGCCGCTCGGCGAGGTCGCGCTGTCGCTGCGCGAAGAGTTGACCGACATCCAGTACGGTCGGCGTGAAGACCCGCATGGCTGGCTCGTGCGGCTGGACGGCTGAGCGCGGCGCGGAGCGGCCGGCGAACGAGGCGTTGGGCGTGTGTGGCGAACTCCTCCAGCCTGGGCGGTGAACGTTCTGATCGTGGTGATCTCGCCCGTGGCGGCGCCGACTTGGAGGAGTTGGCCACGCCCTGCTCGTGTGTCATCGGGTCGGCGCGTCATAGGCTGATCCGGTGAAGATCGCACGCTTCAGCCACCAGGACGCCATCCGCTTCGGCATCGTCGACGAGGGCCAGCTCGTCGTCCTCGCCGGCGACCCGCTCTTCGCGGGCTTCGAGACGACGGGGGAGCGCATCTCGCTCGGCGAGGTCGCGCTCCTGGCGCCGGTCATCCCGCGCTCGAAGATCGTCTGCGTCGGCAAGAACTACCGCGATCACGCCGCCGAGATGGGCGGGGAGGCCCCCGCGGAGCCACTGCTGTTCCTCAAGCCCAACACAGCGGTCATCGGACCGGGCGACGCGATCGTGCGTCCGCCGCAGTCGCAGCGCACCGACGTCGAGGGCGAGCTGGCGGTCGTGATCGGCCGCGTGGCGAAGAACGTTTCGATCGAGGATGCCCCGGGGGTCGTCTTCGGTTACACGATCGCCAACGACGTGACGGCTCGCGACCTGCAGCACTCCGACGGTCAGTGGTCGCGTGCGAAGGGGTTCGACACGTTCTGCCCGCTCGGACCCGCGATCGAAACCGAGTTCGACCTCGATGGTGGGGCGCGTGTCGTCTCCCGCGTCGACGGCGAGGTGCGGCAGGACGGGCCGATCTCCGACATGGTCCACTCGGTGCCCGAGATCATCGCGTACGCGTCAGCGGCGTTCACGCTGCTGCCCGGTGACGTCATCCTCACCGGCACGCCGGCAGGCGTCGGGCCGTTCGCAGCGGGGCAGACCGTCGAAGTGGAGATCACGGGTCTCGGAGTCCTGCGCAATCCCGTGCGGGATGCCTGAGGCCGCCGACACCTCCGGCCACGACGGGCTGGTGACGGCGGCACCACTAGTCTGAGGAAACCTCACCCGATATGGTTTTCCTGCGCACTCCTGCGCAGACATCGTCTGATCGAAGGCGAACCGGCCACAGGGAAGTGGCCGAAGAGGTCACACGGGTGTGACGGACAGAGAGGAACGGGCCATGACCGAGCTATCGGAGCTGACGACCGAGGAGAAGGCCGCGCTCACCAGCGGCGCCGACTTCTGGACGACGAAGGGGATCGAGCGGGTCGGCATCCCGTCGGTCATGCTCACCGATGGTCCGCACGGCCTCCGCAAGCAGGCGGGCGCGAGCGACCACCTGGGGCTCGCGGGGAGCATCCCGGCGACGTGTTTCCCGCCCGCCGTCGGTCTCGGATCGTCCTGGGACGCCGCCCTCGCCGAGCGCGTCGGTGTCGCTCTCGGCGTCGAGTCTGCCGTCGAGGACGTCGCCGTCATCCTCGGCCCCGGCATCAACATCAAGCGCTCGCCGCTGTGCGGGCGCAACTTCGAGTATCTCTCCGAAGACCCCATCGTCTCGGGCGTGATCGGATCCGCGCTCGTCCGCGGCATCCAGTCGCAGGGCGTCGGCGCCTCGCTCAAGCACTTCGCCGCGAACAACCAGGAGACCGACCGGCTGCGCTCCTCGAGCGACATCGACCCCAGGCCGCTGCGCGAGATCTACCTGCGCGGGTTCGAGCGGGTCGTCCGCGACACGCAGCCGTGGACGGTCATGTGCTCGTACAACCGGCTCAACGGCGTGTACACCTCGGAGGATCCGTGGCTGCTGACGAGCGTGCTGCGCGACGACTGGGGCTTCGAAGGGCTCGTCGTCTCGGACTGGGGTGCGGTGAACGACCGCGTCGAGGGTGTTCGTGCGGGTCTGGACCTGGAGATGCCGTCGAGCAACGGCCGTACCGATGCCGAGCTCGTCGCGGCGGTCGCCGACGGCTCCCTCGAGGCGAGCGCGTTGGATGCCGTCGCGCAGCGCGTGCTCGATCTCGTGCACAAGTCGCAGGCGCGCCCCGCGCAAGACGGCTTCGACGCCGACGCGCACCACGCCCTCGCCCGCGAGGCCGCCGCGCGCAGCATCGTGCTGCTGCGCAACGAGGGCGGCATCCTGCCCCTTCGCCCCGACGTGCGCCTCGCCGTCATCGGCGAGTTCGCCCGCACGCCGCGCTATCAGGGCGCGGGATCGTCGCAGATCAACCCGACGCGCCTCGACAGCGCGCTCGATGCCCTCAGCGCGCGGTCGAAAGACGTCGTCTTCGCGCCCGGGTTCACGCTCGACGACAGCGGAGACGCGGGGGCGCTCAAGGACGAGGCGGTGGATGCCGCGGCATCCGCCGACGTCGCCGTGCTCTTCCTCGGCGTGCCCGCCGCGGAGGAGTCGGAAGGCTTCGACCGCACGCACATCGATCTGCCCGCGGCGCAGCTCGACCTCGTCGACGCCGTTATCGCCGCGAACCCGAACGTCGTCGTCGTGCTCTCCAACGGCGGCGTGGTCGCCCTGCCGTTCGCAGACCGCGTGCCCGCGCTGCTGGAGGCGTGGCTCCTCGGCCAGGCGGGGGGCTCTGCGACCGCCGACGTGCTGTTCGGCGACGTGAACCCGTCGGGCCGGCTCAGCGAGACGATTCCGCTGCGACTGGAGGACAACCCGTCGTACGGCAACTTCCCCGGCGAGTTCGGGCACGTGCGCTACGGCGAGGGGCTACTCGTCGGATACCGCTGGTACGACGAGAAGAAGCTCGACGTCGCCTTCCCGTTCGGGTTCGGTCTGTCGTATACGACCTTCGCGTTCGGTTCGGCTTCGGCGGTCGTGGGCGCCGACGGTGACGTGCGCGTGAGCGTTCCGGTCACCAACACGGGCGCCGTCGCGGGGCGCGAGGTCGTCCAGGTGTACACGTCGCTGCCTGGCTCGGCGGTGCAGCGCCCGCCGCGTGAGCTCAAGGGCTTCGCCGTCGTGTCGGTAGAGCCCGGCGAGACGGTGACGGCGGAGGTCGAGTTGCGACGCAGCGAGCTCGCCTACTGGGACCTGCGGGTGGACGGCTGGATCGTCGAGGGTGGCGAGTACACGATCGAGGTCGGGGCGTCGAGCCGCGACATCCGTGCCACGACGAGCGTGCAGCTCGACGGCGACACCGTCGAGCTGCCGCTCTCGCTCGGTTCGTCGTTCGAGGAGGTGCTCGCTCACCCCGTCGCCGGGCCCCTGTTGCGTGCCGAGATGGACAAGATCCCGGGTGGGCTCGACCCGCAGCTCGTCGTGCTGATGGCGAACTTCCCGGTCGGACGCGTCGACGGCTTGCCACTGCCGCGCGCGACGATGATCGACGTGCTCGCGCGGGCCGGGGGCGCGTGACCCGATCGGCGTTCGTGACTCGGCGCGCTCCCGCGGACTGCTCCATCCCGTGGGTCGGAAAACGACTGTTGCGGGAGATTGCTGTGGTGAGTTCCGCCGTGCCTGTCGGGCTACGACCGAGGCCGTGCTCGCCGTCGGCATCCGGTGACGAAGGTCGGCGGGTGCCGGTGCCGTGGGCGCATGGTCGAACGTGCGATTTTGGAGCAGGTGATGAGGCTCGATGAGGGGACTCGTCTGCAGTTGCGCGATGCCATCGAGGCGTCGGTCGTGGATGAGCACCTGACCTCGGGTCTTTCCCGGTTGCTCATCGAGCGCATCGCCGAAGACGATGCCACGATCTGGGACGAGTACGTCACGCTCGAAGACGATGAGCGCGAGGCCCGCGCGAGCTGTTCCCGTATTGCGTCACGCACGAGTTGACGCTGGTGCGCGTCATCGCGGTCGTCGGGGACAGCCAGGACGAGCAGAGCTGGGCTAACCAGTCCGGGCGGAGGCTCGGCCAGGACGCGGCACCTGCTGAGCGCGACCCCCGCGAATGAGCGGCTCTTCTCAATCGAAGGTGTTCTGCCTCCGGCGAAGGGGCTGCTGATGCGCCCGCTCGTCCCTCTTGGGGGACCCCGTCCCAATGTCGGAGCCCCCTGTCATCCTGAACATATGAACGAAACTCCCGCACCAAGCGACAACATGAGCGAGGGCGAGCTGGGCTTGCTCGACTCGCTGGTGACGTCGTTGGTTGAGGCGCGTCGTGGCATTGCGGCGTTCCAGGCGTTGGAGGCGAACCTGATGAACGCGGCCCTCGCGCTCGCCCTGGAGCATGTCGACGGCAGGCGCGTTGACAGTGATCTTGCGGTGCGTGAGGTGGCGGCAGAGATTGGTGCCGCGCTGCGGGTGTCTGATCGCACGGTGCAGCGTCAACTCGATCTCGCGAGGCTCCTCACGGTCGACTTTCCCGCGACGCATGATGCGCTCGCTGTCGGGCGTATCAGTCGCGCGCACGTCACTGTCATCACCGAAGCAGGCGCGCACCTTGTCGACCCCGGGGTGCGGGCGGAGTTTGAGCGACTCGTGCTCGAGGTCGCCGGGCGCGAGTCGGCGTCGCGGGTGCGCCCCTATGCGCGCCTCGTTGCCGAACGTCTCGCACCGCGGCCGATCCAAGAACGCCACGACACCGCAGCGCGAGAGCGCGGCATACGGGTGTTCGACCATGACGACGGGATGAGCGAACTACACCTCACGGCGTCATCTGTGCTTGTTCACGGCATCCACGACCGGGTGACACAGATCGCGAAGGCCGTCAAGGACGCGGCGGGCAAGGACGCCGCAGCGGGCGATGGACAACACGCTGGCCCGGAACATCACGCTGCCTCTAAGCACCCTGAGCAGCGCACGCTTGACCAGCTACGTGCCGATATCCTCTGCGACCTGGCCCTCACGGGTCTCCCGAGCGGGCACGACGGCCCACACACCCCGGCAGAGCTGCTGGGTGCGATCCGTGCCGAAGTCCACGTCACGGTGCCCGTGTTGACTCTCGCGGGCGCTTCGGGTGAGCCCGCGATGCTCGATGGGCGCCAACCCATCGATACCGCGACCGCTTTTAGCCTCGTCGGGGCGTCACCGGGATGGGACAGGGCACTCACCCACCCCATCACCGGCGCCGTGCTCGCTGTCGACCGGTACCGGCCCTCCGCAGAACTACAACGTTTTCTGAAAGCGGTCGATGAGCGGTGCCGGTTCCCGGGCTGCATGATGCCCGCCCGGCGGTGTGACCTCGATCACGAGATCGACGCCGCCCTCGGCGGACCCACCGAAGAAGAGAACCTGAGCGACAAGTGCCGACGACATCACGTCGTCAAACACAAAACGCGGTGGAAATCACAGAAACTCCCCGACGGCACCATCCTCTGGACCAGCCCCACCGGCAGACAATACCCTGACCGCGGAATCCCCCGCGTCGCCTTCGTGCCCCAAACTGAACCACCATTCTGAACAGGTGGCCCGGCTAGGCGAGGCCAACGGGAACGCCACTGAACCAGATCCGGGCCAAGGCATCAACGCTCCCCTCGAACACCTCCGCGGCACCACCCCCGGCCGCCGAAACCCCACGCACGACATCGTCCGCAGCCTTATCGAAACCGGCGGGTTCTGACCACACCTACACCCGCGAAAACGAAGAGGGGAAAACGAAGAGCCGAATTAGACTGGGCGGATGCCCGCCGAGATCCATCCCCGCACCACGACCGCTTCCGGAACCGAAGTCCGAGTGCGCTTCTGCCCCTCGCCGACGGGGCTTCCGCACGTCGGGATGGTCCGCACGGCGCTGTACAACTGGGCCTACGCACGGCACACCGGCGGCAAACTGATCTTCCGTGTCGAAGACACCGACGCCGCCCGCGACAGCGAGGAGAGCTACCGCCAGCTCGTCGACGCGCTGACGTGGCTGAAGATCGACTGGGACGAGGGCGTCGAGAAGGGCGGCCCACATGTGCCGTACCGGCAGTCGCAGCGCCGCGGGATCTACGCGGAAGTGTTGGAGAAGCTCATCGCGACTGGCGCGGTGTACGAGTCATTCTCGACGGCCGACGAGATCGACGCGCGGAACGCCGCAGCCGGGCGCGCGAAGCAGCTCGGCTATGACAACTTCGATCGCGGTCTCACCGACGAGCAGAAAGCCGGCTTCCGTGCCGAGGGCCGCGAGCCCGCCTACCGGCTGCGCGTGCCCGACCACGACGTGACCTACGTCGACCTGATCCGTGGTGAGGTGACGTTTCCGGCCGGGTCGTTCCCCGACTTCGTCGTCGTGCGCGCCGGCGGGCAGGCGCTGTATACGTTCACGAACCCCGTCGACGACGCGCTGATGGGCATCACGCACGTCATCCGCGGCGAAGACCTCATGCCCTCGACGGCGCGCCAGCTCGCGCTCTACGCCGCACTGATCGACGCGGGCGTCACCGACTTCGTGCCCAGGTTCGGCCACATGCCGCTCGTGCTGGGTGAGACCGGCACCAAGAAGCTCTCCAAGCGCGACCCACAGGCCGACCTGTTCTTGCACCGTGAGCGGGGCTTCATCCACGAGGGGTTGCTGAACTACCTCGCTCTGCTCGGCTGGTCGATCGGCCCCGACCGCGACGTGTTCTCGCTCGACGAGTTCACCGCCGCCTTCGATATTGCCGACGTCAACCCGAACCCGGCGCGTTTTGACCAGAAGAAGGCCGAGTCGATCAACGGCGACCATATCCGCATGCTGGATGCCGCCGACTTCGCCGGTCGCCTCGTGCCATATCTTGCCTCGGCAGGGCTCGTCTCCGACCCGCCGACCGCGCCGCAGCAGGCGATGCTGGATGCCGCGGCGCCCCTCGTGCAGGAGCGCATGCAGCTGCTCGGCGATGCTCCGGGCCTGCTCGGTTTCCTGTTCCGCGACGAGGTGGCCTATGAGGAGGACGCTCTGAAGGGGCTGCCCACAAACGCGGGGGAGGTGCTCGTGGCTTCCGTGGGCGCCCTCGAGCTCGTGCCCGAGCAGGCTTTCACCGCGGTCGCTGTGCAGGAGGCGCTGGCGGGCGCGCTGATCGAGAGTCTCGGACTCAAGCCGCGCGTCGCCTACGGCCCGCTGCGGGTCGCGGTCAGCGGCCGGCGCGTCTCGCCCCCGCTGTTCGAGTCGATGGAGTTGCTCGGCAAGGCGGAGTCGATCCGTCGCCTCCACGCGCTCGTGCAGCGCGTCGGCTGAGTCAACCGCAGTCGTAGACGCCGGAGACCGACTCGTCCGTCACGGCCGCGCAGTTCTCGACCACCCACGAGCGGATCTGCGAGCTCGTGCTCGATCCGTCAGACGACCCACTCGATCGACCGCTGGTCACAGTCAGGACGTAGCGCAGTTCACCGTCCGCGATGAACTGCTGGAACTCGGCCAGCGTCGGCACCGGGTCGCGGGAGTTGAATCCGCCGATCGGCAGCACCGACTCGCCGCCTGAGGCGATGATCAGCCCCGCGGCGGACTGTGCGCCGAAGGCGGCCGCGAGGTACGTCTCGCCGTCGCGATGCTCTTCCAGCCACGCGATCGTGGATGCCGTGCTGCTCTGCCCGCCGCCGGAGCTGCCACGTCCGGAGCCGCTGCTTCCACGTCTGCTGTTGCTTTGGTTGCGGCCGCTCCCGTGCTGGCCGTCTCCGCTGTCGGTTCGGGAGCTGTCGCTGCCGGTCTGGCTGCGCTCGCTCCCGCGTGAGGTCGCGTCGGCCGTGGACTCTGACCTGCCGGACCCGCTCGAGCCGAATGTCGAGATTCCCGCCGCCGTCGGGTTGATGGAGTTCGGTGTACCGATCGTGGCGACCGACCAGGCGGCCGGCGCCAGCAGCAGCGCGATCACACTCATCGCTGTCGTCAGCGGCATCCGGATTCGTCGCGCGTGCTCGATGAGGATGAGCACGGTCGCGACGGCGGCGGCACTCAGCTGCACGAGCGCTACCGGCAGTGAGAAGCTCGTGTCGCCGGACGTGGCGATGCTGATGCCGAGCGCTGTCGCGGCGGCGGACAACGGAAGAAGCAGTTGCGCCCACAGCACCTGGCGTGCTCGTGCCTCGGCGAACGCGGTGCCGATCAGCAGCGCCATCGGCACGGCGAGCGCCGAGGTGTAGAACTGATGCATCCCGGCCACGGCGGAGAACATGACGGCGAACGTTGCGAACCACACCGTGGCGAACACGAGCAGCGGCGCACGGAAGCGCAGGGCGATCAGGACGGCTGCTGCTGCGACGGCGACGGGGATCATCCAGCCGATCTGTGCGGCTAAGGCCTGATTCAGCAGTCGCAGCGGCGACGGGTCGCCCGAGTAGGGCGGGGAGAACGAGAGATAGGCCTCATCGTCGGCGGTGGTCTGGCCGAACCGGCCGAGTCCGTTGTAGCCGAAGACCATCTCCCAGGGGCTGTTCGAGAGCGTGCTGCCGATGTAAGGGCGAGCGGATGCCGGGACGAGCGAAACCGCGATGATCCACGTGAGCGAGAGCGCGAGACTCGTTGCGCCCGCGATCGCGAGGTCGCGCAAGCGGCGCCACCACGACTGCCGCGTGCACAGGTAGGCCACCGCCAGGGCCGGCCATACCGCCCACGCCTCGAGCATGTAGGTGTGGAATCCGGCGGCGATGAACACACCCGCCAGCACGAGCCAGCGTAGGCTCATGCGGTCGACGGCCTTGGTCGCTGCCCACGCCGTGAGGGCGAGGCTCAGCACGAAGAAGGTCTGCGGTTGGTTCGAGCGTGCGACTGCGACCAGGATCGGTGTCGTCGCTACGACCGCTCCCGCCACGAGGCCCGCAATCGGTCCGGCCCAGCTACGTGCCGTGAATGCGACGAGGAGGACGGATGCCGCCGCCGCCAGTGCGTTCGGGAACACCGTCGCCCACGGCGAGAAGCCGAAAATGCGCACGAACAGCGCGGGGATCCAAAACGAGCCGGGGATCTTGTCGAGGGTGACGGTGCCGGCGGGATCGAACGCGCCGAAGAAGAAGTTCGACCAGCTCTGGCTCATCGACAGGGCGATCGAGCCGTAGTAGTCCGACATCGATCCGCCGACGTCCCACCCGGTGAGCAGGAGAGCCGCCACCGCCAGCACTCCGACGCCGCCCGGCCACAGGACGTGGAGGCGGCGCCCTGCCGCGATCCGGGCCGGAGTCGTCGGCCGCGGGGGAGCGGCCGCGGTTGTCACGTGGTCACCGTAGTGGGCGTGCGGGCGAGATCCGCCGGGTGACGGCTATGAAGTCGCTGGAGGGCTGAGTTTGGCCGCCCCTCTTCGGTGGGCTAAGCTGGACCCTTGGTACGGCTTCGGCCGGATCCCCTTGGGGTATGGTGTAATTGGCAACACGGCTGATTCTGGTTCAGTTGTTCTTGGTTCGAGTCCAGGTACCCCAGCGCAAAACTCCTCAGATTCCGCGGGAATCGGAGGAGTTTCATGGTTCCTGG
>JASGEE010000018.1:0-29056 GCA_047606715.1 Microbacterium sp. | reverse complement strand
CCATCGAGTTCGAAGCAATCATGAAGACCACCGCCGACCTGGCGGCATAAGGAAACGAGTCAACCAAAAGCTCAGCATTCCCCTGGTGTTCAACGAGCGTACGGCGATTGGGTTGGATGTGCACGCGCGGAGCGTGCGAGCGGCGGCGTTGGACACGTCGACCGGCGAAGTGATCGAAGCCAAGCTCCCGGCGGTGAGCGCGGAGGTGATCGGCTGGGTGGGACGGCTGGCTGACGGGCATGGGCCGGTGCACGCGGCCTATGAGGCCGGTCCCACCGGGTTCGGGCTGGCGCGCAAGCTCACGGCGGCGGGGGTGCCGGTCACGGTCGCGGCACCGTCGAAGCTGATCCGGCCCTCCGGCGACCGGGTCAAGACCGACGCGCGCGATGCGATGCTGCTGGCCAGGCTGCTGCGGATGGACGAGCTGGTGCCGGTGCGGGTGCCGGCGGTGACCGAGGAAGCGGCGCGGGATCTGGTGCGCGCCCGTGATGACGCACGGGTCGAGCTGATGGCTGCGAGGCATCGGGTCTCGAAGCTGCTGCTGCGCCGCGGGATCGTCTACGAGCAGGGCAAAGAAGCGTGGACCGGGGTCCACGACGCGTGGCTGCGACGGGTCCGGCGAGACGGCCTCGACGGGGCAGGCGCGGGCACCCTGGCAGCGTTCGATGCCGCCTACGATGCGGTCGCCACGATCCTGGCGCGACGGGAGCGTCTGGACCGCGCTATCTTGACGATGGCCGCGGACAGCGAGTTCACCGCGATCACTCGGCGGCTGGGCTGTCTGCGAGGCATCTCGACGCTGACCGGGTTCGCCCTCGCCGTCGAGATCGGTGACTGGGACCGGTTCACCGGCCGCACGATCGCGTCATACCTCGGGCTGGTGCCGTCCGAGCATTCCTCCGGAGGGTCGCGGTCGCTGGGCACGATCACGAAGACCGGGAACACCCATGCCCGCCGACTGCTGATCGAAGCCGCCTGGCACCACAAGCCCCTCTACCGGCCGGGGAAGATCATGAAGGACAGATGGGCCGCCGCGTCTGCCGAGGCCGCGGCACGCGGGGACGCAGGTAACCGTCGCCTGCACCACCGCTGGAACGTGCTGTCCGCGCACAAGAAGAAGCACACTGTCGCGAACACCGCGATCGCCCGCGAACTCGCGAGCTGGTGCTGGTCGCTGGCCGTCATGGACTGACCCGGAAGACTCGTTCGTCCCCGCGGGGACCGGGAACGCATGCAGCGTGAGGAGCGCACCAGCGATTGCTCTGTGAGCAGCCGCCACCGACGGCCACGCTCGACCTCAGACAAGCTCGAACGCTCCCACCGAAACAGGGTCATGCGGTGACAAACCCGCGCATATCAGACTGACCACGCGTCACCGAACACGCCGCATCCCGACCCTCCAAGACGAACGACGAAGCGCCGCCAGACACGGCCACGCCTGGCGGCGCTTCACCCTGCCCACTTGACAAAACAAGCTACATATCAGAGCAGCCCCGCGAGCTCCTGCGCGATGTCGACGAGCTTCACCCGGTTGAGCGTCGCGACGGCGTCGAGGGGAAACCATTCGGCCCGATCGGTGGACCCATTCAACTCGTGACGCAGCTCGCCGCCGACGATGTGTGCCCGGTAAAGGATGCGCAGCGTGTGCAGCGGGGCGCCGGCGCCGGCATCCAGCCGCTGACCGGCGGGGATCACGCGGGAGTCGATACCCAAGAGCTCGTCGAGCTCCGCCCGGTATCCGGTCTCTTCGTACACCTCCCGAAGTGCGGCATCCCGCGGGTCTTCACCCGGTTCGAGCCCGCCGCCGGGCATCGTCCAGGCGCTGGTGCGTCCTTCGACCCAGTGCGCGAGCAGAAGCCGATCCTCTTCGTCGACGATGACGGCGTACGCCGCGACCCGCATGTCCATTCCGCCACCCTACTTCCTGCGCCCACGCGTCGAAACTCCCGTACGGATGCCGTACCCCAGCGTTGCTCGTGACTTCCCGATGAAGGGACATCGACGTGCAAGAGCCTTGCCCTCCATGTTCCAGAAAGCAAGAATCCCAGTTCAGATTTCTCTTTTGTCCTGGGATTTTTGCGGACGCAATGGGACACTGCCGGCACGCGCCACGACGGAAGCAGGCGCTTGACTTCGCATGGAATGAGGGCTCTGCCTCGCGGCCTCAGCCCGAGACCGCTGCGACCGGCATCACCGGACGAGGGCTCGGCATGGTCCAGGACGCGTACTGGCGGATCTGGCGGGCCGGCACGCCCGACGTGGTGAGATGCCTGGTAATGTCGCCGACGAAGTCGGAGCGGCCGCTGATCGACCAGTGAGCGTCGGCGTGCTCCCGCAGCGTCGCTTCGACGGCCTGGGCGAGGCCGTCGCGATGACTCGCGTGCCGGGCGCCACGAACGGCGGCTGCGGTCTCGTCGAAGAATGCCGCCCCACCGACCTGCAGGAGGGTCGCGTCCATGGTCCGGTAGGTACGGGCGGCCGCCAGAAACGGGGTGATCCCGATGCCCTGGGCGATCATGACCTCGTGCCTGCCCGCCGTGGGGTTCACGGCGGCGCCAATCGCCGCGAGCAGATGCGTTCGCTCACCGGGGCGCAGGCGTGCGAGCGCGGTCTTGAACCGACTGCCCGAGCGCAGCGAGGTCGCGATCGAGACCCGGTTCACGTTCGCGTCGCCGGAGAGGGTGAACGGATTGGCGCCGCCTCCTGGGACGATCAGCACGCCCGCTTGCCCCGCGCGGAACGTGATCGCGTGGGTCGGCTGAAAGGTGAATTCGGTCACGCCAGCGCCGGATTCACTGATCGATTCGAGGGTGAGAGTGGTGTACCGCATGATGGCCTCCGATATAGTTATCACTGCTTACAAGTCACACTTTGCCACCGGGAGTTAGCAGTGTCAACACCTTTGTCGAGATCCGTCCGGAAACCGCTCGCCGAGCGGCTCGTGCGGGAGGCGATGACGATCGTGGCCGAGCGCGGTCCGAACGCACTGTCGCTGCGCGAGGTGCAGCGATGCGCACAGGTCTCGCCCGCGGCCGCTTACCGGCATTTCGCGGATCGCCGCGCGCTGCTGCTGACCGTCGCACAGGAGTGCGCGGGGCTGCTGGCCGATCAGGTCGCCGCAGGCATCGCGAGAATTCCGCGGTCCTCGTCAGATCTCGCCGCAGCACGAGCACGGCTGCGGGCCGGATGCGAGGCCTACCTCTCGTTCGCGATCTCGAACCCGGGTCTGTACCACGCGATCTTCTCCAGCGACGAGCAGCTCGAGGAGCTCTCGGCCCCCTCCGAGCGCGCGCAGGGCCAAGGCGGAGACGGTGGATTCAACCTGCTCGTCGAACTGCTCAGCGACGTCACCCACGCAGCAGGCGGCATCGCGCTGGATGAGCGTGACCCGGTCGTGGTGTGGTCGTCCCTGCACGGCCTCGCACTGCTGCGGCTCGACGCCGCATTGCGCACCGCGTCCGTGGAAGCCTTCGCGGCGATGCGCGAGCGGACGCTGGAGACGATCATCAGCGCCGTACCCGTCAGCTCCACGGCGTGACTGCCCCGACCCGAACGCTCATGAGGCGAACCGCTGCCGTGCCTCGCCGGTGGTCGGAGTGAAGAAGTTGACGAGGTTGCCATCGGGGTCACGGAAGAGCAGCGAGCGGTTGCCCCACGGCATCGTCGTCGGCTCGTTGACGAACACCTCCACGACGTCCCAACAGCGTGGCCAGTGCGATGCCGATCTTCCCAGCGCCGACGATACTCACGGAGGCGAGTTGTCCTGTCATGATTCCTCCTTTCTGGTTACTGTTGGTAACCAGACAAGGCTAAGGCCGACAGGCAACTCTCCACCAGAAGGCATTCGTATGACCGATAGGCACCCCGTAGTAACCGGCTCTGGAAAGTTCAGTGCCGACGAATGCAGGGTCAAAGACGTGCTGGAAAGGGTTGGCGACAAGTGGACGATCCTCGTCCTGGCCGCGCTCGAACGCCGTGCCTGGGGATTCCGTGAACTCCAACGTGCCATCGACGGCATCTCCCAGCGCATGCTCACCGTGACGCTTCGACGACTAGAACGCGACGGACTCGTGTCACGAACGGTCCTGGGCACCCGCCCTCCCCGGGTTGAATACGCGCTCACCGACCTCGGAAGCTCACTCACCATTCCCCTGCGTTCAGTAGCCGAATGGGCACAGGCCAACCGTGCCCAGATCACCGCAAACCGCCACGAATGGGACGCCAGCAACTGACCGTCCGGTTCGCCGGAATGTGGCACGTGCGTCGCTACGCCCAGCCGTGGATGACGATCTTGCCGACCGTGCGTCCACTCTCGACCAGTTCGTGCGCCTCACGGAGCGTCGTCGCCGAGATCGGCGCCGACGTGGTCGTGGTCGTAGGCCGCAGGCGGCCGTCGTCAACGAGATCGGCGATCGTGTTCAGGAGCCGGTGCTGCTCGATCATGTCGGGGGTCTGCTGGAGCGGGCGGGTGAACATCAGTTCCCAATGCCAGGCGATGCTCTTTCCCTTCAACGGCGACACATCACGCGGGCCGTCATCAATCGCGACGACGTGACCGAACGGGCGCACGATCTGCGCGTAGGTCCCGATCTGCCCGTCCGAGTGCGCGGTGAACGCCCACTCCACGCCCTCTGGTGCGTTCGCCAGTACCTGCGCGGCCAGATCCTGATGATGGTTGACGACGTGCTCCGCACCGAGACCACGCACCCAGGCGGCGCGCTCGTCGTCTGAGGCTGTCGCTATCACCGTGACGCCGGGGCAGAGTGCTTCGGCCAGTTGCAGCATGATCGAGCCGACCCCGCCCGTCGCGCCGACGATCAGCAGTGTTCCCGTCGAGTCCTCGGCGAGACCGAGCCGGTCGAACAGGCTCTCCCAGGCGGTGATCGCCGTCAACGGCAAAGCGGCAGAATCGGCGAACGAGAGGGTCTTCGGCTTGCGACCCACGATGCGCTCGTCCACAGCGTGGAAGCGCTGGTTCGTGCCGGGTCGGTCGATGCTCCCGGCATAGAACACCACGTCACCCGGCGTGAACAGGGTCACCTCGGAGCCGACCTCTCGCACGGTGCCCGCCGCGTCGAAGCCAAGCACGCGGAAACCGCCCGATGGTGCGCCCGCGCGTAGCTTCACGTCGACCGGGTTCACCGAGACCGCCTCGACTTCCACAAGCAAGTCGTGCGGCCCGAGTGTCGGCACGTCGACCTCCCGGACGATCAGCGCCCCAGGGTCGGCAGCGGGCAGGTTCGTCTCGTATCCGATAGCAGTCGTGGTCGTCATGCACTCGATGGTTCCCGAACACCACTGGTTACCGTCAAGGATAGCTAGTACCTAACGGGTACTATGAGCGCATGAGCCAGAGGAGTGTTGACCAGTGTGAGCGGAACGATGTCTATGCTGCAATGTGCCCGTGCCGGGACATGCTCGACCTGTTGGCGAACAAGTGGAGCGCGCTGGCGATCGGTGCGCTCGAAGATGGACCGCAACGCAACGGGCAACTCAAACGACGCCTGGAAGGCATCAGCCCAAAGGTGTTGTCGCAGACCCTCAAACGACTCGAAGACCACGGCCTGCTCACCCGAACTGTGTATCCCGAAGTGCCTGCCCGAGTCGAGTACGAACTCACCGACCTCGGCCACAGCGCCGCCGCGCCGCTCAAACACCTGCGCGACTGGGTCGAGAACAACGTTCGCGGCGCTGGATAAGCACCCCATAAGTAGGGTGTCGAGCCTTGGGTCAGGTCCTGGCACCGTACCGCTGTCGAGCGGCCTCGCCGCTGGTGCCGATTGCTTCGCCCACTTCACGCCAGGACAGGCTCTGCTCACGAGCAGCGCGTACCGCTTCGGCAAGCTCTTTCTCGGCGGCGTCGCGCCGCCACGCGGCGAGCTTGACCGCCATCGTCGGCGGCAGGGGTGCATCCACGTCGCCGGGCTTCGGGTCGTAGTTCTCGAAAGCGCCCGCGAACTCGTCAGCACAAGCCTTGATGTCGTCGATGGAGCGTCGAGTCATGGTCGTTCACCTCAGATACTTGGTTCGGGCCGGGCGCATGGCGTGCGCGATGGCGATGACACCGTGCCGCTCGATCACACCGACCTCCACGAGGATGCCGGTCTCATCGGGGCCGATGAACATGGTCATCGAGTCGTCTTGCACGAAGTGGCGAACAGGGAAACGGAGCGCATGGAGCATCGCTTCATCTCCGACGCCGTGCCGTTGGACACTGTCGAGGACGATCGGTTCCGACTCCGTGTCACAAGGTTACTTGCCACAAGGGAACTTGTCGATGCCTGACTGATCAAACAGCACGGAATCCGAGGTCTTTCCCCACACGTCTGGCACCAGCGTGCGACCCACCGATGTCAGCGGTTCTAGTACGTCTGAAATTGTGGAGCCTAGGAGATTCGAACTCCTGACATCCTGCTTGCAAAGCAGGCGCTCTACCAACTGAGCTAAGGCCCCATGCTGTGACCGCAAGTGAGTGATTGCGTGGTGGGGCTACCAGGACTTGAACCTGGGACCTCTTCATTATCAGTGAAGCGCTCTAACCGCCTGAGCTATAGCCCCGCAACCTCCAAGACTTTACCCGATCATCGGGCCATCTCGAAATCGCGCCTCAGTTCGAGGTGAACCCGACGAGCAGACCGCCGGTCACCTTGACCATGAGGTTGTAGATGCCAGCGACGACGGCGCCGAGCACCGTGACGACGATGAGGTTCAGGATCGCCACGATCGCCCCGAACGCCATCACCTGCGGCAGGTTGATATACGTGCTCAGCGTGAAGCTGTCATCGAACGCCTTGAACAGCTCGTCGAGCTTTGCGATCAGGCTCGTGGTCTGCAGCACCATGTAGAGCAGGAAGATCGAGACGATCGTCACGATCGCCAACGCCACTGCGGCCAAGAATGACAGTTTCACAGCGGACCAGAAGTCCACGTACACCAGGCGCAAGCGCACCTGCTTCGCGCTGGTCTTGCTCGAAGACTTCTTCGCGAGCTTGTCGGCTACCGTGCTCATGCGTCAGTGTCACTTCCTTCGTGGCCGGCCAGAGGGGTCTCGTCTGCGGCATCTGCGGGTTCGGTCGAATCCTGATCCTGTCGCAGGGCACGCTCACTGTTGCGAGCGATTGCGAGGATGCGGTCATCGTCATCGGGGCGGGCAAACACGACACCCATGGTGTCACGGCCCTTGGCGGGTACCTCGGCCACGGCAGAGCGTACCACCTTGCCCTTGGCAAGAACCACCAAGACCTCGTCGTCCTCCGCGACGATGAGCCCGCCGGCCAGGTCGCCGCGGTCCTCGTTGAGCTTGGCTACCTTGATGCCCAGGCCCCCGCGTCCCTGCAGACGGTACTGGTCGACCGCCGTGCGCTTGGCATAGCCGCCCTCAGTCACGACGAACACGTACGCGTCGTCTTTCGCGACGGATGCCGACAGCAACGTGTCGCCCGCACGGAACGACATCCCCTTCACACCCTCGGTCGATCGACCCATCGGACGCAACGACTCGTCGGTCGCGGTGAAACGCAACGACATGCCGTGGCGAGAGATCAGCAGGATGTCGTCGGTCTCGTCGACCAGCAACGCCGAGACCAGCTCGTCTCCGCCGACATCGTCGACACCGACCGCATCGTCGTCGGCATCCACGGCGCTCGCGCGCAGGCGGATCGCAATGATGCCGCCTTGACGGTTGGTGTCGTACTCGCCGAGCGCGGTCTTCTTGATCTTGCCATCGCGTGTGGCGAGCACGAGATACTGTGCCACCTTGTAGTCGCGGATGTCGAGGATCTGCGCGATCTCCTCACCCGGTTGCAGGGCGAGGAGGTTCGCGACATGCTGCCCCTTCGCATCGCGCCCGGCCTCGGGAACCTCATACGCCTTCGAGCGGTAGACCCGGCCCTTGGTCGTGAAGAACAGCAGCCAGTGGTGGGTCGTCGTGACGAAGAAGTGCTCCACCACGTCGTCGGCTCGCAACTGCGCGCCCTTGACGCCCTTGCCTCCGCGGTGCTGCGAACGATAGTTGTCGCTGCGCGTGCGCTTGATGTAGCCGTCACGGGTGACGGTGATCACCATCTCCTCTTCGGGGATGAGATCCTCCATCGACATGTCGCCGTCGAACCCGTGCAGGATGTGTGTGCGTCGCTCGTCGCCGAACTTGTCGACGATCTCGGTCAGCTCCTCGGAGATGATCGTGCGCTGCCGCACCGGCGAGGCGAGGATCGCGTTGAAGTCGGCGATCTTCAGCTCGAGCGCGGCCGCCTCATCCATGATCTTCTGACGCTCCAGAGCGGCGAGGCGGCGCAACTGGAGAGCGAGGATCTCGTCGGCCTGACCGTCATCGATGCCGAGCAGCTCTTGCAGCCCGGCGTTGGCCTCCTGCGCCGTCGGCGAGCGACGGATCAAGGCGATGACCTCGTCGAGCGCATCGAGCGCCTTCAGGTAGCCGCGCAGCGTGTGCATGCGCTTCTCCGCCTCACGCAGCCGGTACTGCGTGCGGCGGACGATGACGTCGACTTGATGTGCCAGCCACAGCGTGATGAACCCGTCGAGCGGCAGCGTGCGCGGCACACCGTCGACGATCGCGAGCATGTTCGCGCCGAAGTTCTCCTGCAACTGCGTGTGCTTGTACAGGTTGTTCAGGACGACCTTCGCGACGGCATCGCGCTTGAGAACGACGACCAGGCGCATGCCGGTGCGATCGCTCGTCTCGTCGCGGATGTCGGCGATGCCGCTGAGCTTTCCGTCACGCGCCAGGTCGCGGATCTTCGCCGCCACGTTGTCGGGGTTGACCTGGTACGGCAGCTCGGTGACGACCAGGCACGTGCGTCCCTGGATCTCTTCCACATTGACAACCGAGCGCATCGTGATCGAACCACGGCCGGTGCGCTGCGCCTCGCGAATCCCCTTCGTCCCCAGAATCTGGGCACCGGTCGGGAAGTCGGGGCCGGGGATGCGCTCCATGAGAGCCTGCAGCAGCTCTTCACGCTCGGCATCCGGATGCTCCAGCGCCCACAGGGCGCCGGAGGCGACCTCGCGCAGATTGTGCGGGGGGATGTTGGTGGCCATACCGACCGCGATGCCGACCGAGCCGTTGACCAGCAGATTGGGGAACCGCGACGGCAGCACCGTCGGCTCCTGAGTCTTGCCGTCGTAGTTCTCCTCGAAGTCGACGGTATCCTCACCGATGTCGCGGACCATCTCCATGGCCAGCGGAGCCATCTTGGTCTCGGTGTAGCGGGGAGCCGCGGCGCCCATGTTGCCCGGTGAACCGAAGTTGCCCTGTCCCTCGGCGAGCGGATAGCGCAGCGACCACGGCTGCACGAGACGCACGAGGGCGTCGTAGATCGCAGTGTCGCCGTGCGGATGGAACTGACCCATCACGTCGCCGACGATGCGGGCGCATTTGTTGAAGCTCTTGTCAGGCCGGTATCCGCCGTCGTACATGCCGTAGATGACGCGGCGATGCACGGGCTTGAGTCCGTCGCGCACGTCGGGCAGCGCGCGTCCCACGATGACGCTCATGGCGTAGTCGAGATAGCTGCGCTGCATCTCGGTCTGCAGGTCGACCTGCTCGATGCGGCCGTGGTTGGGCTCGGGGCGCTCTTCGTCAGTCATGTGTGTGCTTTCGGTGATCGAATGCCGCGCCACCGGCGCGGCGTATCGAGATCATTAGATGTCCAGGAAGCGGACGTCCTTGGCGTTGCGCTGGATGAAGCTGCGGCGCGACTCGACGTCTTCACCCATCAACACCGAGAAGATCTCGTCTGCAGCCGCAGCATCCTCGATCGTCACCTGCTTGAGGGTGCGGGTTTCGACATCCATCGTGGTCTCCCACAGTTCCTTCGCGTTCATCTCGCCGAGGCCCTTGTACCGCTGCACTCCGCTGTCCTTCGGGATGCGCTTTCCCTCGGCCAAGCCGGCGGCCAACAGCGCGTCGCGCTCACGGTCGCTGTAGACGTACTCATGCGCCGAGTTCGACCACTTCAACCGGTACAGCGGGGGTTGGGCGAGATAGACGTAGCCGGCCTCGATGAGCCCCCGCATGTAGCGGAACAGCAGCGTCAGCAGCAGTGTCGTGATGTGCTGGCCGTCCACATCGGCATCCGCCATGAGCACGATCTTGTGGTACCGCGCCTTGGCGACATCGAAGTCCTCGCCGATGCCGGTACCGAAGGCCTGGATCATCGCCTGGATCTCATTGTTTCCCAGTGCCCGGTCCAGTCGTGCCTTCTCGACGTTGAGGATCTTGCCGCGCAGCGACAGGATCGCCTGCCGTTCGGGGTCTCGACCCGACACCGCAGAGCCCCCGGCCGAGTCTCCCTCGACGAGGAAGATCTCGCTGATCGACGGGTCTTTGCTCGTGCAGTCCTTGAGTTTTTCGGGCATGGATGCCGACTCGAAGACGCTCTTGCGGCGCGCCGTCTCGCGTGCCTTGCGCGCGGCCATGCGCGCGGTCGCCGCATCGATCGCCTTGGAGATGACGCGCTTGGCCTGTGCCGGGTTGCGATCGAGCCAGTCGGTGAGCTGGTCGCCGACGATCTTCTGCACGAACGCCTTTGCCTCGGTGTTGCCGAGTTTCGTCTTGGTCTGACCCTCGAACTGCGGCTCGGAGAGCTTGATGGAGATGACGGCGGTCAGCCCCTCCCGGATGTCTTCGCCGGTGAGGTTGTCATCCTTCTCCTTGAGCAGGTTGTTGGCGCGGGCGTACTTGTTCACGAGCGTCGTCAGCGCGGCGCGGAATCCCTCTTCGTGCGTGCCGCCCTCGTGCGTGTTGATCGTGTTCGCGAATGTGAAGACGTTCTCGGTGTAGCTCGTCGTCCACTGCATCGCGAGCTCGAGCGAGATGTGGCGTTCGGTGTCTTCCGATTCGACTTCGATGATGTCCTCGTTGACGACATCGGTCTTGCGCACCTTGTTCAGGTACTCCACATAGTCCACGAGTCCCCGCTCATAGTGGAAGTCGTCGGAGGGCTGCGTCTGGATGGCCTGCCCGTCTTCGCCGTCGACGACGTACGTCGAGGCGGGACGCAGATCGCTCAGGGTGATGCGCAGACCCTTGTTGAGGAAGGCCGTCTGCTGGAAGCGCGTGCGCAGCGTGTCGTACTCGAAGTCGACCGTTTCGAAGATTCCGGCATCCGGCCAGAAGGTGATCGTCGTGCCGGTCTCCTCCGTCGCCGCCCCCTGGGCCAGGGGCGCGACGGGCTTGCCACCGTCGGAGAACGACTGCGTCCAGATGAAGCCCTGACGCTTGATCTCGACCTCGAAGCGCGTGGAGAGCGCGTTCACGACCGACGAGCCGACGCCGTGCAGACCGCCCGAGACGGCATACCCGCCGCCGCCGAACTTGCCGCCGGCGTGCAGCACCGTGAGCACGACCTCGACGGTCGACTTGCTCGGGTCGGAGCCGTGCGGGTCGACCGGGATGCCGCGGCCGTTGTCGACGACACGGATCGCGCCGTCTTCGAGGATCGTGACAGCGATCGTGTCGCAATATCCCGCGAGGGCTTCGTCGACCGAGTTGTCGACGATCTCATAGACGAGGTGGTGCAGACCTCGCTCACCGGTCGAACCGATGTACATGCCGGGGCGCTTGCGCACCGCCTCCAGGCCCTCGAGCACCTGGATGGCATCGGCCCCGTACTCGTTCTCGACCTTCTGTGACGGCTTCACCGGAGTGTGCTCGGGAACGATGTCGGGGTTATCGGACGTCATGGGTTTCAGATGCTCCAGAAGTGGGGTCTGAATCAAGGTTCAGAGTCGGTCCAGTCTACCTTCTCGCGACGGAAATGCGGTGCTGTACGGCCCTGTGGCGCCCTGGAATCTCTCCGGATGCCGCGGGACGTGGATCATCCGTAGGTATCGCGAGGGCCGCGCCCTGGAACGGCTCTGGGGCCCCATTTCCAGGAGGGGACGTCCGGCCCGATGAATCGGACATTCTGCACCCCGGCATCCGGGAAAGCGCGGATCAATTGCGTGACGATCTCGGCGCGCATCAGCTGCAGGTTCTTCGCCCACGCCGTCGAGTCGCATTGCACCGTCAGCAAGCCGTCGGAGAGCGCGACCGGATGCGCGTGGCGTGCGGTCTCCTCCCCGGCGACGTCGGTCCACTGCAGCACGAGGTCCTCCCGCGCCAACTGCGAGTCCCATCCCGATTGCCGAGTGAGCTCGGCCAGCACATCTCCGACACCGGCCGGATCGCGCCCGGGCATGAACGGCTGCTTCTCGTCGTCATCGGCCGAGCGCTTGCGCCGCCGCCGGGCTGCGCGGGGCGACGGGTCGAGACCGCGCAAACGCAGATACGTGGCCGTGGTCTCCGGGACGGCGTCGTTCATGACTCGTCCTGGATGATCGTTCCGGCAACGACACGGACGGTGCGCGCGCGCAGCGCGGGCGGGACATCCTCCTCGACGGCAGCGGTCACCACGACCTGCTCGAACTCCGCTGCCAGGGCTGCAAGGCGTGCACGACGGTCGGCATCGAGCTCGGCGAACACGTCGTCGAGGATGAGCACGGGGTCACCGAGCTGGGACTGTGCACGCAGCAGCTGCGCCGATGCGAGACGCAACGCCAGGGCGATCGACCACGACTCACCGTGCGAGGCGTACCCCTTGACCGGCAGTCCACGCACCCGCAGCAGCAGATCGTCCCGGTGGGGGCCGACGAGAGTGAGCCCCCGGTCGAGCTCGACGGCGCGCTTCGCCGCGAGTGCCTGCCGGAAGCGCGCGGCGATCTCATCCGCCCCCACACCGGCAGAGGACGTCCCGGCGACGTCCATCGACGCCTCGACATCATCCCCGTCCACGACCCCGCCACCGTCGATCGTCAGCGCCCACTCCAGTCGAGGATCGTGATCAGCGCCGGCGATGGACGCATACGCATCCCGCACGGGCCCGGCGAGGTCAGCGGCGAGCGCGAGCCGTGCCCGGATGACCTGTGTCCCGAGGTCGATGAGCTTGTCATCCCACACCTCAAGTGTCGCGAGGTCGTCACCGCGCTCCCCTCGTCGTGAGGCAGCGAGTGCCCGAGCCGACTTCAACAGCGTCGTGCGCTGTTTCAGGACGCGCTCATAGTCGGCGAGGACTCCCGCCATGCGTGGAGCGCGTTGAATGAGCAGCTGATCGGCGAAGCGCCGCCGTGCCGACGGATCGCTCCGGACGATCTGCAGATCCTCCGGGGCGAACAGCACCACTTGCGCATACCGCGGCAACTCTGTCGTCTTCACCGGCGACCCGTTCACGCGCGCCCTGTTGCTGCCGGATCGATTCAGCTGTGCTTCGAGCTGCACGCGGCGCTGGCCATATGCCAATCGCATGCGCACGATCGCGGCATCCGTTCCGTCCCGCACCATCGGCGCATCCTGCGAGACCCGGTGTGAGCCGAGGGTTGCGAAGAATCCGATCGCCTCAGCGAGATTCGTCTTGCCCTGACCGTTGCGGCCGACAAACACGTTCGGCCCCGGACCGAGAGCGACTTCGGCGACCGCATAATTGCGGAAGTCGACGAGGCTGAGCTGCTCCACGATCATCCGCTCAGCCTATTCGGCACCGCCGACGCTATTACGCGTCGCCGTCCCGCCTCACCGCAGCAGCAGGTTGGGCTGCAACAGGTACTTGAAGCTCTCCGGAGTGCCCGACGTCTGCGATGTGATGAGCACGGGACTGAGCTTGTTCGCGTTGTCGCTCGAGGTGAACGTGATGCGTGCGAACTCGCTCTTGACGGCGCCGAGCGCTTCGAGCAGGTACTGGGGATTGAGCCCCAGAGTGACATCGTCGCCGACGATATTGGCATCCACCGACTCGGTCGCGCGGGCCTGCTCGGTCCCGGATGCGTCCATCGAGACGCCATCCTCGGTGAAGGTGAAACGCAGCGGGGCCGACCTGTCGAGCACGAGCGACACACGTCGCACGGCTTCGGTGAGATCTCCCGTGTTCACGACGGCGTAGTGATCGGTCTGGTCGGGGAACAGTCGCCGCACGGGGGGAAAATTACCCTTGATCAGCAGCGAGGTGACGGTCTTGTTGCCCGCGGTGAAGGCGATGATCTCCCGATCGCCCGACCCGGAGAACGCGATCTGGATGTCGCCGGAGTGTGCGAAGGTCTTCCCGACCTCGGTCAGCGTGCGCGCCGGAACGAGGGCGGTCGTCGTCTCCTCGTCGGCGACGGTGCCACCGTCCCACGAGACTTCGCGCAGGGCGACACGGTAGCGGTCGGTCGCCACGAGGCTGAGCCGGGTGCCGGCGACCTCCAGCTGCACCCCTGTGAGCACGGGTGTCACATCGTCGCGCGAAGCAGCGAAAGCCACCTGCGCGATCGCCGTCGCGAACTCCTCGGCTGGGACCAGACCAGACTCACCGGTGACTTCGGGGATCGCCGGATATTCCGCCACCGGCATCGACGCGAGCGTGAAACGAGCCGAGCCGCACGTCAGCACGATGCCATCGTCCTCGCTGGTTTCGATCTGGATGGGGGCGTTCGGCAGTCGACTGGCGATCTCGGACAACAGTCGGCCGTGCACGAGGATCGTGCCGGTCTCGTCGACGGTCGCCTCGATGAGGGTTCGTGCCGAGGCTTCGTAGTCGAAGGCGGCGAGCGAAAGCCCCTCCTCGGATGCCTCGATCAGCACACCGGCGAGGATCGGCTGGGGGTTACGCTGCGGCAGGAGCTTGACGACGAACGACACGGCCTCGCTGAACACGTCGCGATTCACGTGGAACTTCACTGGCGCTCCCTTGGCGTCGAGGTGGGCTCTCCCATGCTAGTGCCCATGAGCGGTGCAGAAGGGCTCGTCTCAGCGTCGGTCGATCCCCGACCTCATGGTGATCGAATGGTCCTCAAGAGAGAGTTCTCTGTCATGGTGTTAACGGCTGTGGAAACTGTGGACAATCTCGGCGATGTCGCTCGACGAGCCGAAACCACAACTGTGTAAGTTGTGGGGCGGTTGAGGACGAGTACCCGCATAACGATCCGCGTGGGTCGCCGAAACCCGGATGTCCTCCACAAGATCGTCTCGTCTACTCACAGCACTCCCGCGCTGAGACGTAGTTATCCACAGTCTGTCCACAATGTGCAGAACGTGACTTTTGATGACGGATGTGACAGTTGTCGCGTACCCGCGGTGGAAGACGTCGCCTGGAGTCGACTCAGCGGCCGACGCGGCCGAGTTGCGTCGTGATCTCGGAGACCTGGTTGTAGATCGAGCGGCGTTCCTTCATGAGGTCGCTGATCTTGCGGTATGCGTACATGACCGTGGTGTGGTCGCGATTGCCGAACAACTGCCCGATCTTCGGCAGAGATAGACTCGTGCGCTCGCGGCAGAGATACATCGCGATCTGGCGCGCCGTGGCTACCGATTGCGAGCGGCTCGACCCGTACAGATCATCGACCGACAACCGGAAGTAATGAGCGGTGGCGGCGATGATGTCGGTCGGTGAGATGGCGTTCGCCGCATCGGTGTCGACGATGTCGCGCAGCACGGTCTGCGCCAGGGCGGTATCGAGGTTCGAGCGGTTCAGACTCGCGAACGCGGAGACGCGGATGAGGGCACCCTCGAGCTCGCGGATGTTGCTGGAGACCTTCGTCGCGATGAACTCCAGTACGTCGTCGGGGACGAGCAGTCGCTCGGACTGTGCCTTCTTGCGCAGGATCGCGATACGGGTCTCGAGGTCCGGTGCCTGCACGTCGGTGATCAATCCCCATTCGAACCGGCTGCGCATGCGGTCTTCGAACCCCGTGAGATGGCGAGGCGGCACATCGCTCGTGATCACGACCTGTTTGTCGTGGTCGTGCAGCGTGTTGAACGTGTGGAAGAACGCTTCTTGTGTCTCGGCTTTGCCCTGCAGGAACTGGATGTCGTCGATCAACAGGATGTCGACATCGCGATAGCGGGCTTGGAAGGCGGAGCCGCGGTTGTTGGCGATGGAGTTGATGAAGTCATTCGTGAACTCCTCGCTCGAGACGTACCGCACTCGGATGCCGGGGAACAGGTCGATCGCGTAATTGCCGATCGCGTGTAGGAGGTGGGTCTTGCCGAGCCCGGAATCGCCATAGACGAACAGTGGGTTGTAGGCCTTCGCCGGGGCTTCGGCGACGGCGACCGCCGCCGCGTGAGCGAAGCGGTTGGACTGACCGATGACGAAGCTGTCGAAGCTGTATTTGGGGTTGAGACGGGTGTCGGTCCGGTTGTTGCCGACGTTCGGAGAGCTCACCTGCTCGGTGTACTCCTCGGTTTTCGAGCGCGTCGCGGACGTCGACGGCACGGAAAGGGGCTCCGTCGCCTGTGCGTCGGCCAACTCGGGATTGACGACGACGCGGAACGTCGATGCGGACGGCTCGGCATCCGCATGAGCGAGAGCCTCCATGATGGGTGCGCGCAGCCGCTTGTTCAGTTGCGCCGCCGTCAGGTCGTTGGGCACGTCGAGATACAGCGTCCCACTCATGACGCCCTGGGCGACGGCGAGATTGAGGAATCCCTGGAGCTGCGGGGTGACACGCTCATCGGTGGCGAGCGCGGCCAGCACGGCGCTCCAGACAGGAACATCTGGAACTTCGTGCTCGAGCATGACTTTCCCCTTCGACGATGTGGTGTGCGTGCGCGTCGAACCTGCGCGATGACAGGCGCGCAGGTGACGGGCGCAGCCTGTGGATAAGTGTCCGCGTCACGCTACCCAGCGATCCCGGTTCGAGCAAAATCCACTGTAGATCCGCCCCGCGTGTCTTGACCACCCGTTGCGCACCGCCAGTGGATAATCACCGTCCCTCTGTCGTCGGTTTGAGTTCTGGGCTTCTACGACGTAGCCTTAATCGGTTGACTTATGCCCATCCGGGCAGTCCCCTGTACCTGTGTCTCCGGCCTCCAGCGTTCCGGTGACCGCCGATCCGGAGTGATCCTCATGAGCAAGCGCACGTTCCAGCCCAACAATCGCCGTCGCGCCAAGAAGCACGGTTTCCGCGCCCGCATGCGCACGCGTGCCGGTCGTGCGATCCTGTCGGCGCGTCGCGCCAAGGGCCGCACCGAGCTCTCCGCCTGATTCCACACGGTGCTGGCGCGCGGTCATCGCATCTCCCGCGGAGCGGAATACAAGGCCGTTGTCCGTGGGGGGTCGCGGTGCGCCGGTCGTCACACGGTCACACACGTCGTCGTCACCTCTGAAGACCGCCCCACGCGATTTGGATTCATCGTGAGCAAGCAGGTCGGAACGGCCGTGACCCGTAACACCGTGCGTCGTCGGCTCAAGGCGGTGTGTGCTTCAGCGCTGCCCGAAGTGGTGCACGGCGCCGATGTGGTCATTCGCGCGCTGCCGGATGCGGCATCTGCCGACTACGCCCAGCTGCGCGCAGAGGTCGTGCGGTGCTTGCGTCGGCTGGCTGCGGCATGAGTGTCGCGACACTGCCGTCGTACGCGCTCGGTGCGGGTCGCATGAGCGCGTCGACCGCGATCGCTGCGCTCCCTCTTTTGCCACGCAACGTGGGGCTTGGCCTGCTCCACGGCTATCGCGCGACAATCTCACACACCTACGGGGACGTCTGCAAATACTATCCGTCATGCTCGGCCTATGCCGTCGGCGCGGTGCAGCAACACGGCCTGGTGAGGGGATGCTTCTTGACAGCGGCTCGGTTGGCGCGATGCCATCCGTGGGCGCAGGGTGGGATCGATGACGTTCCCCCGCACCGTGATTTCCGTTTCGAGCTGACCCGGTACGGTTTCGTCGTGCCGCCCACCGACGACGGTGTGCAACCCGCGTCGTCGAGAAAGGACTGATCCGTGCTGGATCTTCTCACCGCGACGCTGGTGCGCTTCGATGCGACCCCGACACCCGTCGTGCCGACCCCGTCGACGTCGTATCCCGGGACGGGAACCGACGACTTCTTCAGTCTCATCATGTGGCCGTTCAAGTGGCTGGTCGAGGCGATCCTCGTGTTCTGGCACTGGGTGTTCACGACGATCGGCATGCAGGCGGATGCCGGCATCACGTGGGTGCTGTCGATCATCGGGCTCGTCATCGTCGTCCGCAGTGCGTTGATCCCCCTTTTCGTGCGGCAGATCAAGAGCCAGCGAAAAATGATGGAAATTGCGCCCGAACTGCGTAAAGTACAGGACAAATATCGCGGGAAGAAGGATCAGCTCTCGCGGGAGGCCATGAGTCGGGAGACCATGGCGCTGTACAAGAAGCACGACACCACACCGGTGTCCAGCTGCCTGCCGCTGCTCGTGCAGATGCCGATTCTGCTGGGTATGTTCTACACGCTCAGCGACGTCAAGAAGCATGCGGAATGGGGCTTGGGGGGTGTCGGCCTCCTCAACTCCGAACTGACGTGGGAGTTCTACAACGCCAAGCTGTTCGGCGTCGCGCCGCTGCACACGAGTCTCACCGAGGCCGTCAGTCAGCAGCCCGACGGCTGGGAGGCCACGGTCACAATCCTCGTGATCCTCGTGATCCTCATGATCGCCTCGCAGTTCATCACGCAGTTGCAGATCATCTCGAAGAACCTCTCCCCCGAGGCCAAGACCGGTCAGGCCTATCAGATGCAGCGCGTCATGCTGTATCTGTTCCCCCTGATGTTCATCTTCTCGGGTGTCTTCTTCCCCCTGGGCGTCGTGCTCTACTGGTTCACCAGCAACATCTGGACGATGGTCCAGCAGTTCCTGGTCATCCGGAATCTGCCCACTCCGGGATCGGATGCCGCGAAGGCTCGCGAGGAGCGCCTGGCACGCAAGGGCAAGGCGATCGATGCTCAGGGCCGGGTCGTGCCCCTGGAGAAGTACGAGGCTGAGCAGCAGCGGCTGTACGAAGAGGCGCAGAAGGCGAAGGCCGAGGCGCCGAAGCGGCAGCAGCCGATGGGTAAGCAGCGCGCAAAGAAGCAAGCGCCCAAAAACCAGCAGAAGTCGCCCGGCACATCCGGCGGCACGTCCGAGAATACGTGAGGGACACGATGAGCATCACTGGGGAGACCGCGGGTGACCGGGTCGAGACGACCGTTGCACAGCTCGAGCAGGAGGGTGACGTTGCCGCCGATTTCCTCGAAGGCCTGCTCGACATCGCCGACATCGATGGCGACCTCGGTCTCGACGTGCGCAACGGGCGAGCCTATGTCTCGGTCGAGAACGACGATGCGACCTCGCTGCGGCTGTTGTCAGACCCGGATACCGTGCAGGCTCTGCAGGAGTTGACGCGGATCGCGGTACAGACCAAGACTGGCCGGTTCTCCCGTTTGATCCTGGATGTCGGTGGATCGCGTGATGCGCGCCAGCAGCAGCTGGAGAAGCTCGTAGACCGCGCGATCGCACGAATCGATGAAGGTGCGTCACAGGCATCGCTCCCCGCGATGACGAGTTACGAGCGCAAACTCGTGCACGACATCGTCGCCGGCCGGGGTTTCGTCTCGGAGTCGTACGGCGAAGGCGCCGAGCGCCACACCGTCATTCGTCGCGGCTGATCGCCGCACGACGTTTCACGTGAAACATCGATGATCGAGATCGAAGCCGAACCTGCGAGTGCCGCCGTCGTCTTCGGTGACCGCATCGACTTGGCGCGCCGATTCACCCTCGCCCTTGGGAAGCAGGGCGAGGAGCGTGGCCTGATCGGTCCACTGGAGGCAGCGCGCCTGTGGAACCGGCACATCCTGAACTCTGCCATCGCCGCTCCACTGTTCCCCGCGGGCGGTCGCGTCGGAGACATGGGGTCGGGAGCGGGATTGCCGGGGCTCGTCCTCGCTATCGCCCGTCCGGACATCGAATGGGTTCTCATCGAGCCGATGGAGCGCCGCGTCGCCTGGTTGCGCGAGCAGCGTGAGGAGCTGGGTCTAGACAATGTCGAAGTCATGCGGGCGCGCGGCGAGGATTGGAAGCAGGGCGGCGTACTGGATGCCGTCACGGCACGCGCCGTCAGCGCCCTGCGGACTCTCATCCCCCTGACGGTGCCGCTGCTGCGTTCCGGCGGCGAGCTGCTGCTGCTCAAGGGGGCCAACGTGCAGAACGAGATCGGTGCCGCGGAGAAGGCGATCCGTAAGCACCGGCTGACCGGCGTGCGCGTGGAGGTCGTGGGCGAGGGCGTCATCGCCGAGCCCACGCGGGTGCTCCGCGCCACGAAAGGCGCCCCGGTGGTGAAGTAGGCGCCCGTAAGGCGCCGTATCGAACCACGGTGCTTACACGTGTGTGATCTAGATACACCGGCGCTGGCACGCCGGCACTCAATCACCGCCTCCGGTGGTGGAATAGGCAGCGCAGCCGCCGTATCGAAACCACCGTTGCGTCCGATCGTCGACCCGGCCGTTTCACGTGAAACACCCGTCGACCACTCGACTACAGTGGAGAGGTCCCGGGAGAGAAGAGGAATCGATGGCGGCGGAATCGGAGAACGCGACCGCACCCGCATCCTCATTCTTCGATAGCCCGATTGCGCGCGAGCTGGCCGATCTGACATCGCGCCGCAGGGCTCTGGATGTCGTCACCCTTGAGTTCGAGGGTGGAACCCGCGTCCTGACGGTTTCCAACCAGAAGGGCGGCGTCGGGAAGACGACGACGACCGTCAATGTCGCAGCCGCCCTGGCGTCTCTGGGCGCGCGGGTCCTCGTGATCGACCTGGACCCCCAGGGCAACGCCTCGACGGCCCTGGGGGTGCCCCACGCATCCGACATCCCCAGTGTCTACGACGTGCTCATCGACGAGTTCCCGCTCGCCGACATCATTCAGACGAGCCCGGAGTCGCCGAACCTGTTGTGCGCGCCCAGCACGATCCATCTCGCCGGCGCCGAGATCGAGCTCGTCGCCCAGGTCGCTCGTGAGCATCGCCTGCGCACAGCGCTCGACGACTATCTCGCGGCGGTCGAGACTCCGGTCGACTTCGTGCTGATCGACTGCCCGCCTTCGCTCGGCCTTCTCACGATCAATGCCTTCACCGCCGCGAGCGAGCTGCTCATCCCGATTCAGTGTGAGTACTACGCGCTGGAGGGGCTGAGCCAGCTGCTCGGCAGCATCCAGATGATCCAAAAGCACCTGAACCCGGCCCTCCATCTCTCGGCGATTCTGCTGACGATGTACGACGGGCGGACACGACTCGCGCAGCAGGTCGCGGAAGAGGTGCGGACGCACTTCCCGAATGAGGTCCTGCGCACCGTCATCCCACGGTCGGTGCGCGTTTCGGAGGCACCGAGCTTCGGACAGACGGTCGTTGCATACGACCCGCAGTCGGTGGGGGCGGTGTCGTATCGCGAAGCGGCGATTGAGCTGGTGCACCGCCGGCAGCACGAGGAACGAATCGAGGGGGCATCCTGATGGCGAAGCGGACTGGACTGGGGCGGGGCATCGGAGCGCTCATCCCGACGACCGAGAGCTCCGAGGCGCGCCCCGTCGACGTCTTCTTCCCTGGCGAAACACAAATAACGCAAAGGACGGGGAGCGCGACAAGCACCGCGGAAACCGAGGACACCGCGGGCGTCGGCACCACCGAGACGAGCCCGCTGCTCTCGATCCCGGGTGCGCGCCTCATCGAGCTGGACCCGAACGAGATCGTCCCCAATCCGCGCCAGCCGCGCACGACCTTCGACCCCGACGACCTCGCTGAACTCGTGCACAGTGTGCGCGAGTTCGGGGTGCTACAGCCGGTCGTCGTGCGAACGAATGCCGATGGTGCCTATGAGCTCATCATGGGCGAGCGTCGCACCCGCGCGGCGCGGGAGGCCGGCCTCACGTCGATCCCGGCGATCGTGCGCGACACAGCCGACGAGAACCTGTTGCGCGACGCGCTGCTGGAGAACCTGCACCGTTCACAGCTGAACCCGCTGGAAGAGGCGTCGGCCTATCAGCAGCTCCTGGAGGACTTCGGCATCACCCAGGAGGAGCTGGCGGGCCGCCTCGGCCGTTCTCGCCCACAGATCAGCAATACGATTCGCCTTCTGAAGCTTCCGGTCCCCGTGCAGCAACGCGTGGCAGCGGGCGTGCTCAGCGCGGGACACGCCCGGGCCATTCTCTCGCTCGAGGATGCTGCTGCCATGCAGCGCCTCGCCGACAAGATCGTCAACGAAGACCTGTCCGTGCGCGCCGCCGAAGCCGCAGCGAAGGGCAACGAGGTGCCCGCGCGGGCCGTGAGGCCCAAAGCGGGCGCCCGACGCGCGCACCTCGATGACGTCGCCGAGCGGCTCGGGGATCGGCTGAACACCAAGGTCCGGATCTCGTTGACGGCAAGAAAAGGCCAGATCAACATTGATTTCGCGACTATTCAGGATCTCAACCGGATCCTGGCTGAGATCGGCGAGAGCGAGTTCGGGTCGAACTGAGTCGCCGTGTTTTCGTTCGAGGCGCAGAGCCGGGTTCAGCCATAGGCTGGAGGAGTGACCGATCGATCGCCTCTTCCGCGCCGCGCCAGCCTCGAACTGCTGCGCGCCGAGGCGACCGACGAACGGTCGGTGCTCATCGAGGAGCGTCTGCGTGACGGTGAAGACCCGTGGGACTTCATGGAGGACCTGCCGTCGGTGGATGAGCTCGTCGTGCTGACGCTGCGTGCCGAGAACATCGCCGCCGACGGCGGCATCCGCCCCACCGCCGCACGGAACTATCGCGTCCTGCGGCAGATCGCGTTCGACTACCCGCCGCTCACGCGTGCCGTCTGGCGGCTGCTGGGCAGCGAGCCGCACCGCCGATGGGATGCCTCGGTGCGCGCCGAGGCATCGTGAGCGACGCTCAGCCCAGGTAAGCGGCCAGGTCCTGCTCGAGCGCGAACTTCGGCTTCGCGCCGACGATGGTCGTCTCGACCTGGCCCTTGTTGAAGACCTTCATCGCCGGGATCGAGGTGATCTGGTACTGCGCTGCCAGGCTCTGGTTCTCGTCGACGTTGAGCTTGAGGATCGTGATCTTGTCGGCGTTCTCGGCCTGGATCTCATCGAGGATCGGCCCGACCATGCGGCACGGACCGCACCAGGCCGCCCAGAAGTCCACGAGCACGGGGCCCTCGGCGTCGATGACGTCCTGCTGCCAGGTGGCTTCGCTGGTGGCCTTGGCGGTCATGTGAGTCTCCTTCGTTCAGCGGTCCCGGCGGACCGTTGTCGTCAGCAACGCCGGGGGTGCCGGGTTTGTTCCACGCCGTGCCGATGATCGACCGGTGCTCAGACGGCCGCGTCGGCGCGGGCGGCCAGATAGTGTTCGACGTCGAGAGCCGCGGTCGTCCCGCTCGCGGCGGCCGTCACGGCCTGGCGGTAGGTGGGGTCGACGACGTCACCGGCGGCGAAGACCCCGGGCACCGACGTACGCGACGAGCGGCCGTCGACCCACACCGTGCCGTGTTCGGTGAGGTCGAGCTGTCCGTGCACGAGGTGCGTGCGCGGGTCGTTGCCGATCGCGACGAAGACGCCGGTCAGAGCGAGCTGGCGAGTCGACCCGTCCACCGTGTCGCGCAGCACGAGACCGGTCACGGCGTCGGCGCCGAGGATGTCGGCGACCTCGCTGTTCCAGACGAACTCGATCTTCTCGTTCGCGAAGGCACGGTCCTGCATGATCTTCGAGGCGCGCAGCTCGTCGCGGCGGTGGATGACGTACACCTTCGAGGCGAACTTCGTGAGGAACGTCGCCTCTTCCAGCGCGGAGTCGCCGCCGCCAACGACCGCGATGACCTGCTCGCGGAAGAAGAACCCGTCGCAGGTGGCGCAGTAGGAGATGCCGTGACCCGACAGGCGTGTCTCGCCCGCCAGACCGAGTTTGCGAGGGGCCGATCCGGTGGCGAACACGATCGCCTCGGCCTCGTGCACGCCGCCGCCGCCGACGGTGACGGTCTTCACGTCACCCGAGACGTCGAGTGCGACGACATCGTCGTAGCGCACCTCGGTGCCGAACTTCTCGGCCTGCTGCTGCATCTTCGCCATCAGATCGGGGCCCATGACGCCCTCGGGGAAGCCGGGGAAGTTCTCCACCTCGGTCGTGTTCATGAGCTCGCCGCCGGTCTCGACGGAACTCGCCAGCAGCAGCGGCTTCAGATTGGCACGCGCCGCGTAGATCGCCGCGGTGAAACCGGCCGGTCCCGAGCCGATGATGATGACCTGACGCACGCGCGTCTCCTCTCCCTGCGCGAGCCCGGGTACGGGCTCCAGCGCATTCAACCCATCGTAGCCGTGGGGCATTCCGCTCAGCGTCCGAGGGCGCGCCGTACGGCACGCGCCGCGATCGTCAGCTCCGGCGCCCGCAGCAGCGCGAGCGCGGCGATGTAGACGACCAGCGACAACGCCCCCACGAGCGCCCCGCCGATGAATCCCGGGAGCCGGTCGGACGTCGTCCACCCGTTCGGCCCGCCCCACAGCAGGAACAGCGCCCAGCCCGCGGCGAATGCCGGGACGCCGGCGATCGCGAACCGTCCCAGCGCCCGCCAGGTCGTCCGCAGCGCCTGCGTGTCGGTGTGCCGACGCAGCAGTCGCAGCGCCACCGGCAACTGCGCGAACGTCGACAGCGACTGGGTGAGGGCCACGGCGGCGGCGAGGAAGGCGAGCGGCAGAACCCCGGCGAAGACGGCCCACGCGGCCAGGCCCGCGCCGGCGGCCGTCAGGGATGCCTGCACGGCGGAGAAGACGAACGGCATCCGCGTGTCGTGGAAGGCGAAGAATGCCCGCCGGATGAGCACGAGCACCCCATAAGGCACGAGTGCCAGCAGATATGCGCACAGGACCCACGCCATCGCCACCGCGCCGTCGTCGCCGTTGGTGAACACGCGCGAGACGGGCACGGATGCCGCCGCCAGCGCCGCCGTGAACCCGAACGCGAACACGCTCAGCGCCCGGATCGACTCGTCGAGGTTCGGGCCGACCCGATCGAACCGGCCCGCGGCGACCTCTTCGGACAGGCGGGTGAAGTACGTCGTGGAGATCGACATCGCCACGATCGAGTGCGGCAGCATGAACACGAGCCACGCGTACACCATGACCGCCATGCCCGCCGAGCCGGATGCCTCCGAGACGACCTGCGACTGCACGATGCCGGCGACCTGGCCGACCACGACCGCCAGGAACGTCCACCAGGCGAGACTGCCGATGTGCCGAAGTCCCATGCCGCGCCAGCGGAAGTCGGCGCGGATGTGCAGCCCGGTGCGCTTCCAGAACAGCAGGAGCAGTACCGTCTGCAGCGCGATGCCCGCCGTCGCCGTGGCGCCCAGGAGTGCGATCATGCCGGCATCCCAGTCGTCCACCTGCTGGTGCGGGCCGCCGAAGATGAGCAGGAAGGCGCCGAAGCCGATGATCGAGACGATGTTGTTGATCGTCGGCGCCCAGCTGTACGGGCCGAACACCTTGCGAGCGTTGAGCACTTCGCCCAGCAGAGCGTAGAGGCCGTAGAACAGCAGCTGCGGCAGCACCCAGTAGGCCAGCGACAGGGTCAGGGCGTGCTGCTCGGGGGTGAACCGCGGCGCGTACAGCCAGATCAGCAGGGGGGCGATCGCCATCACCGCCGCCGTTGCCAGCACCAGCAGGGTCGCACCGAGGGTCAGGAGCTTCGAGACGTAGCGCGAGCCGCCGTCGGCGTGAGCGGCGATCTTGACGATCTGCGGGACGATGATGCCGGTGATCACCCCCGCCGCAAGAAGCTCATAGACGTTTGTCGGCAGCATCGAGGCGATGGCGAACGCGTCGGCGGCGCGGCTTCCGTACGACCCCAGCAGCGCCACCAGCACGATCGAGCGCACCAGTCCGCTCAGGCGCGAGAACAGGGTTCCGGCGCCGATCAGGGCGCTCGCCCGGCCGAGCTCAGCCATCGGAGCCCTCTTCGTCGGCTTCGGCGGGTCCTTCGGGGTCGTCGGCTTCTTCGGGGTCGGGTTCGTCGGTCTTCTCGCGCCGCAACCGCAGCACGGTGCGCACGATGCCGAGGACGATCATGCCCCCGACGAGCACGATCAGCACCACGAGTCCGACCGACTCCCACTCGGCGCGCACCGCGACCTCGACGCGAACCGTCTGTCCGATCTCGACCGACGTGGGGCTGCGCAGCTGCAGTCGCAGCGTCGACTCTCCACTGGCCACGCGCGCCTCGACCGGCACCTGCACGCGGGTGTTCTGCGCAGCGCCGGCTTCCACCGACGTGGAGCCCTGCACCTGCAGGCGTGCATCGGTCGGCGTCGTCACGAGCACGAGAGAGACCGGCCACTGCAGGTCGTTGCGCACCGTGAAGCTCAGCGGCGCGCTCGTCGCAGCCAGGGTGATGTCGCTGGGGGGCACGAGGGCGACGGCATCCAGTGTCGCCGCCGTATCGGCGCGATGGGCCTCGATCGCATCGGAGAACGCCGTCGAGCCGTCATCCCACGCGGCGCCGATCAGCTGCAGGATCGTCGCTCTCTCGGGCGCGGTCAGCACCGTCGGGTCGGTCAGGATCGACGAGAACTCATCCAGGTCGGACTCGTCGCGCAGCAGGGACGACAGCGCGGCCGACCGTGCCGGATCGGTGATTTCCGGATCGCCGAGCGTCACGGAGGTCGCCGATCCGTCCCTCAGCTGCGCAAGACCCGGTGCCGCCGCGGACCCGAGCGCGCCGGACGCCTCGATCGCATCGCGCAGCGCGTCCGATGACCGATCGTCTGCGCGGTCGAGGGTGACCAGCACGGTATCGGCATCCGTCGCCGCCAGCGAGGTGTAGGCGGATGCCGCCGCCAACGCCGCGCTGCGGGTCACCTCGCCGGTCGATGACGAAGCGGTGTTCAGCGCCGCGGAGACCTCGGCGTCGTAGACGAGCAGTTCCGCACCGTCGGCGTCGGCGTGCGCGTCGGTCGGAGCATCGGCATCGGTGAGCGCGGTGGAGGCGACGAGGGTCACGGCGTCTCCGAGTCCCGCCAGGGCTGCGACGAGGTCGGCTCCGGCCGTGCCGGTCTGGGGCCAGAAGACCTCGGCGTCGGCGTGGCCGATGTCGAGCAGCTGCTCCGTCGTCGGCAGGGCTTCCTCCTCGGGGGCTTCGGAGGTGGGCTGCGGATCCGCGCTCGCGCCGGCGCCGGGGGTCGCATCGGGAGCGGCATCCGGGACCGCATCGGCCGGCGGTGTCGCGGAGGGGATCGTGAAGTCGTCGGTCGACACGTACGGGTCGAGCGTCGGCGTCGCGAGCAGGTCGGACAGCCCCGCGTCGATCTGGGTCGCGACATCGGCGTCGCCGAACTGCAGCGCGAATCGGGAGTTCGGCAGCGCCAGCAGATCGGTGAGCCACTGCTGAGCGTCGGCGGGAGCGGCGGTGCCGAGCACCCGGATCGCGGCGACGATCGCCGGGTCGACGGCCAGGATGGCGTCGGTGCCGGAGACCGCGTCGAGCTGCGCGCGCAGGCTGCCATCGGGTGCGGTCAGCGTCGCGAGCTGGTTGGAGGTGAGGAGGCCCGCGGTCAGGGCCGGACCGGCGATCGGCACCACGACGGCGACATCGGGGCGGGATTCGTCGTCGGGCACCACGACGACGCTGCCGGCGACGAGGGTGCCCTGATCGGAGTCGTACGTCGCGCTGATCGGGTAGACCCCGGGAGCGAACTCGTCCAGCTCGCTCGCGTCGATCGTGGTGGAGGTCGAGACGCTGTCGCCGGCGGCGATGCTCGGCACGGAGGCGACGCCGAGCGGCGTCTGCAGCGCTTCGGGCTCTGCGAGCCAGGCGGCGACATCGGCATCGGTGCTCAGCGCGGTCGGGGAGATCTGGATGCCGACCTCGCCGGAGCCCACGCTCCAGGAGTTGGGATTGCTCACCGACAGCGCCACGGTCAGCGACGCGTTCGAGCGCAGTACGCCGTCGTTGCCGGGACTCATCGCCAGGGTGAGCGGGAGCTCCGCGGGCAGGATGCCGGCCGCCACCGCGTTCGCATTCGCCGCGGTCGGGACCGCGGCGAGCACACCGACAACGGCGGCGACCGCGAAGGTCACGACGCGGCTGACGCGTGCGGCGGGCGAACTCAAGGTCATGGCGGGAATCGACTCCTGTGCGATGCGTGCCGCACGATCAGGTGCGATTCTAGGCTCACCGCGCTATGCACCACCCGAGACGGGCCGCGAACGCTCGGGTTCGGCCAGGATGGACGGTGTGAACGAGCTGCCGGTGGTTGCGACGACGGACTCTGCCGCGGACGTGGCCAACTCCTCGAATCCGGGGCCGAGCTCGGCGCTCGGCCCCGCCATGACGGGGGAAGTCCTGCGCGGACCCGACTATTTGGAGGAGTCGGCCACACCGGGACGGCTGAGCCCCGATCCGGCGCTGGCGGCGGCGCTGTGCGGTGACCTTGCGGCGGCCGGCTACACCGCCAGCGCGGTGCGCGCGGGATGGGGCACGATCGCCGACGATGCCATCGGGCACGGACTGGCCGGGCCCGCGATGACGGCGCTCGCCGGTCGCGACGATGCCCTCGCGGTGCTCGCCCGCATGCTGTTCCTCGGTGCCGTCACGGCTCGCGCCGACGCCGACCGAGCCCTGCCCGCACTCGGCGCCGACGGCCTCGTGGCTCTGGGGTTGGCCGCCGATGCGGGCGAACAACTGGTGCCGACGGCGCTCGTACGTCCCCAAGAGTTCGCCGACGAGGACGGCAGCGGAATGTGGTGGATCGCGAGCGACCTCGATGAGACTGCGCTGCGTCTGCGCGGTCTCGGCGCCGCGCTGCCCGTCGGTCACGTGCTCGGGGTCGGGGGCGCCTCGCTCACCCTCGCCGGGCTGCAGCTGCCGACACCGGCCGAGCGGGTGCTCGACCTTGGCTGCGGTTGCGGCATTCAAGCCCTGCGGGCGCGGCGGTCGGCGGCATCCGTCATCGCAACCGATGTCTCGGCGCGCGCCCTCCAGCTCACGCGGTTGAACGCGCTGCTCAACGGCGTCGACGGCATCCAGACCCGGCTCGGCAGCCTGTTCGACCCGGTGGGTGGAGAACGGTTCGACCGGGTCGTGTCCAATCCGCCGTTCGTCATCACTCCGCGCGCATCCGGGGTGCCGACGTACGAGTACCGCGACGCGGGACTCGCCGGCGACGACCTCGTCGCGCAGTTCGTCAGCGGGGTCGGGGCGGTGCTCGCCCCCGCAGACCCGGCCACGGGGTGGGCCGGCGGCACGGCACAGCTGCTCGGCAACTGGGAGTATCGCGACGGTGCGGACGGGCTG
>JASGEE010000017.1:0-61671 GCA_047606715.1 Microbacterium sp. | reverse complement strand
GACGCACCCACCTCTCCAGCTGATCACGCTCCACATCCGAGAGCGTCAACTCGGGCAGCACAGGTCCTCGTCGCGACATACTCCATTCTACAAAACTAGAAATGAATTAACGACGTGACACACTAGGGCGTGTCTCCTAATAGGGTTGCCCAGGTGAGGCAGGCGTGGAGGACGGCGCCGGCGCGGTAGGTGATAGCGAGTTTGTCGTAGCGGGTCGCGATCCCACGCCATTGCTTGACCAGGGCGAAGGAGCGTTCGACGACGTTGCGGTTCTTGTAGGCGTCGGCGTTGAACGCGGGTGACCTGCCACCGGCGCTGCCCTTGCGTTTGCGGGCTGCGATCTGGTCGCTCTTTTCCGGGATCACGGCGGTAATCCCGCGGGCGCGGAGCATCCGCCGGTTCACGCCACTGGCGTATGCCTTGTCCGCTGCGACCGAGTCCGGTCGGGTGCGTGGGCGTCCGCCGCTGATCCTGGGAACGCGGATGTCGTCGAGGACCTGTTCGAGCACCGCGCCGTCGTTGCGCTGCCCACCGGTGACCACCACCGCCAGCGGGAGCCCTTTCCCGTCGACGGCGTGGTGGATCTTCGTGGTCAGCCCGCCACGAGAGCGGCCGATGCCGTGGCCTTCCGGTTCAACCTCGCCCAGCGGCAGATTCTTGTGATTCGACAGTGCCCCCTGTGTCCTGGTCGGGACGGGTCGTGTTCGTTGCGTGCTGATGCGCGCGCGCGATCGTCGCGTCCACGGACACATCCCAATCGATCAGCCCCGACGCATCGGCCTGCGCGAGCAGCGCCTGCAGCACCCGGTCCCAGGTGCCGCCACCGGCGTACCGGCGGTGACGCTTCCAGACCGTCTGCCACGGCCCGAACTCGCCTCGAGGCAGATCCCGCCACGGCACCGACGTCCGGAACCGGTAGATGATCCCCTCCACCACCCGGCGGTCATCCCCGAACGGATGACCGCGCCGACCAGCATTCGACGGCAATAAAGGCCTGATCAGATCCCACTGTTCATCACTCAACCCGCGAAAGCGCGACAACGCAATAGACGACACCGACCAAGCTTCGCGCGTCAACCCCACGACATATGGGAGACACGCCCTAGTACTACAGTCGCGTTTATTGTGAGTTCCTCGGCGTGTTCTTGAGGGGTTCCGTCGCGATCGTGTTAATCCTTGGCGGTGAGTGACGATATCAGTGTGGCGGACGTGCAGGAGTGGGCTTCGGGTCTTGATGAGATCGCGGCGCTGATCGGGCCGCGGTTCTCACGGTCGGAGCCGCGGCGCAACGCGGTGGCGTATCTGGAGGGGTTGCTGTCCGCACGCGAGCGGAAGAACTCGTGGACGCTGTCGGAGCAGGCTGGTCAGGCGGTGCCGGATCCGATGCAGCGGCTGCTGTCTACGACGGGCTGGGACCCCGACGCGGTCTGCGACGATCTGCGCTCCTACGTCACCGGGCATCTGGGGGATCGGGGCGGGATCCTCATCGTCGACGAGACCGGGTTCTTGAAGAAGGGCGACCGTTCCGCAGGGGTGGCGCGTCAGTACACGGGTACGGCGGGGAGGATCGAGAACGCGCAGGTCGGGGTGTTCCTGACCTATGCGACCGCGAAAGGGCGGACATTCCTGGACCGGGAGCTCTACCTCCCCAAGGCGTGGACCGAGGATCCCGAGCGTTGCCGACGAGCCGGGGTTCCCGACAGCCGCGGCTTTCAGACGAAACCAGAGCTGGCGATGCAGATGCTCGCGCGCGCGATCGATGGCGGGGTCCCGGCGTCGTGGGTGACCGGCGACGCCGTCTACGGGCAGTACTACCGGCTCCGCAAGAGCCTCGAGGACCGCGGCATGTCCTACGTGCTGGCGGTGCCCGCCAGCCAGCGCGTGATAGCCAAGGCCGGGGCGTCGATCATCGGGACCGAGTACCGGGCCGACGCGCTCATCGCGGCGCTGCCGGCCACGGTCTGGCGCACCCGCTCCGCAGGGCAGGGCTCGAAGGGCGACCGCCGCTACGCGTGGGCGCGGGCACGGATCAACGGGGAACGCGACGCCGACGCCGAGTACTGGCTCCTGGCCCGCCGCTCCCTGGCCGATCCGTCCGAGCTGGCCTACTACCTCTGCCACGCACCCAAACGCGTCGCCCTGGCCGAGCTGGTCCGCATCGCCGGGGCACGGTGGGCGATCGAGGAGACCTTCCAGACCGCGAAAGGTCAGACCGGGCTGGATCACTACCAAGTCCGGCAATACACCGGCTGGTACCGGCACATCACCTTGTCCATGCTCGCCCACGCCTTCCTCACCGTGACACGGTCAAAAAGGGGGCTCGCGGCAACGGAAACGGCGGCCTCGTCGCGCTGAGCCTGCCCGAGATCCGGCAGCTCATCGCCGTCCTCGTCCTGCACCAGCCCGCCGAACCCGGCCATGTCCTGCGACGCTCACACTGGCGACGAAGACACCAGCACACCGCCCGGGCGCACCACTACCGGCGCCGCGGACACACCCCATAAACGCGACTGTAGTACTAGCTGGACCGAGGACGGACGAGATCCCCACGGTAGCTGTGCCGACCCTACGCTCCATCGCAGTCATCGCAGGGGCAACGCACATGGGGTTCGAACCGGAGCTCAATGAGTTCGGCAGGCTCATCTGTCTTACCGGCGCTGCCCTTGCTGACCTTGCGATGCGCGGCGTCGACGAATTCAAGAGCGTCCATCGAACCGTCCGCCTGCTCTTCTAGCTCCAACAGGGGCGACTCGGTGGTGGTCAACAAGCACGACGATGTCCTGAAGCCGTCTCCGTGGGCAACGTCGGTGGCGCTCGGTACTGTAAGAGCACGCGGGTGAGACGACGATGGAGGAACGAGTGACGAGCGCGACCAGGGAACTTCACATCAAGAAGGCTCTTGAAGAGCTTCGGCAAAGACCGGGTGTTCCCGACACTGCACGGATCCCGTTTCGGGGCAAGTCGCAAGTCTTCGAAGTGATCGAACTACCGCTCGAGGTTCCGATCCTCAACCCTCGGAGCTTTCGCATCGCGCCGCTGTTGAATGATCACGCCAAGCAGAGTGTTGTCGAGGGTGATCCGGAGTCCGCTGAGGCGCAGGAGGTAGTTGCTGACTTGGTGCGACGTTCGCATCGTCATGCCGAAGGTCTCAAGGGAAGCCTCCGGGTGGACGGACAGGACCAGCCCGGTGTCATCACCAGGAGCGGCAAGCTGATCAACGGCAACTCCCGCTGCGTCATGCTGCGCGACCTGGTGCGCGAGGGTGCTATCCCGGCGTCAACCACGCTTCGCGTGGCTGTGCTTCCGGGAGATGTGGACAATCGTGAGGAACTCGATCTCGAGAGCATCCTGCAGCAGCAGAAGGATTTCAAGGACGAGTACAACCTCGTTAGCCGGCTAATGATGCTCCAGACGCTTTCTGATAACGGCATGAGCGACCAGGCGATTGCTGCGAGCCAGCGCGAGAAGTACGCGGCAACCATCACCCGGCTGCGCGAAGTCCTTGTGCTCATGAACAGAGCACGCGCACTGCCTCAGCCAACGCTTCCGCTCTCGACCTTCGTGCGTGACGAGGACCAGAAGGAGAACTGGCTTGGCCTGCTCAAAGAGGTCAGGGAGATCGAGTCGATCCACGGCCGCGCGAGAGCGGACGAGCACATCCGCGGCTGGCTCATCGCCTACTTCTCCGGGCATGAGGCGGTGCACCAGCTGCGCAAGGCTAAGGGTGACTGGGTTACTCGAGATCTCTTGCCGCACCTCGCTGAGGCCGGTCGAGATGGTGAGCTTCTGAGCAAGACAATCAACGCCACTCCGGCCCCGACCACACAGCCCACGGACGGCACCTCTGTTCCGGACGGCGTGGATCTGCTGGACGTTGGTGAAGCGCCAACGATTCCGGTTTCGGACTCAGTAGCACAGCGAGTGCTAGACATCGTCGTCCAGGCTTCGCAAGATCCAGATCGCGAGTTTGAGGTCGCTGATGGCGTAACGCTCTCCGGGCAGGAAGTGCGCCGGGTACTTCACGGCAGCGTGGCGGAGGGGCTGAACGATGCTGCGCAGCGCAAGAAGGATACAAACCGTCTTGTCCGCCCACAGACCAGCGCGGAGACTGCTGCCGGCGCGTTGAAGTCGTTGATCGAGGCGCTTGACGACGTACTGGATGACGCTGAGTTCTCGCCGCGACTAGACGACCTTCGATCCACTCTTGACCTTGTTCAGTCCCGTCTCGATGAAGCGAACTCGCTGATCGCTGAAGCTGCTCCGGTGGCTTCCGCCATTGATGACGAGGAAGAGCTGTAGTGGCGGGGAGTGTTCACGCGCACCTTGATGCACGCCCTGTGAGAGTGGTCGTCACAGCTCAGGATGTGACTGGCGACGCGTGGAACGAGATCACGCTCGTGGTCGGTGGCGATGTGAACATCGCGAGGCGTGAGCTTCGGACCTCCGCGGATTCATTCCTCCGCTCCCGGCAACGACTTTCTGGAGTGCTGCGCGCGCACCAGATTGCGCTCAGTGCAGATGACCATGTCAAGGAACTGTTGGGGCGTGACGGCGGAGACATAGCGTTCCTCGGCGCGCTCGATGAGGCCAACTTGCCGGCGCAGGAAGATCTCTCGGACCTGGTTGGCGGAGGTCCCTACAGGCTCAAGCGGGACCTCCGAGAGTTCCAGCGGCGTGATCTAAACAAGCTGCTCACACTCCATCACGGCGCGAACTTTTCCGTCCCCGGCGCGGGCAAGACGACCGTCGCGTACGCTGCGCACGCTGTCGAACAGGCGAAGGGTAAAGTCGACAAGCTGCTTGTCGTAGCGCCGCTGTCAGCGTTCGGTGCGTGGGAAGAGGACGCGAGTGAAGTGCTGTCCCCGACTCCGTCCGTTAGCCGGATGCGCGGGCAAGGTGTGCCCACTGCAGATGTCGTGCTGATCAATTACCAGCGTCTGTCAGGCGCACTCGATGAACTCATTGCTTGGGCGAGCGGCCACAAGGTCCACCTTGTGCTGGATGAGGCGCATCGCGCAAAACGTGGCGTCGCTGGAGAATGGGGCCGGGCCCTACTCGCACTCGCACCGTACGCCCGTCGACGAGATGTCTTGACGGGCACCCCGGCGCCGAACCACCCGCGCGATCTTGTCTTCTTGCTCAACTTTCTATGGCCCTCCGGGCGCGCGACCGCAAGAATCCCGGACTGGGCTCTGGCGCGTGACCCGCTTCCGCGAGCGATGACGGTGATCAACGAGAGCATCTCGCCACTGTTTGTCCGGACCACGAAATCAGAGCTTGGGATTCCGGATCCAGTGATTCGTCGAGTGCAGCTCGACATGAATCCGCTTCAGCACGAGATCTATGACGCTTTGCTGAACCGCTACGCCGGTTTGCTCGACCTGTCGCGCCGCGACGCCCTCGTGTTCGCGCAGATGGGCGAGGTCGCGATGTATCTGCTTCAAGCGGCATCAAGCCCCCGGCTGCTGCGGTCCAGCGCGGACGCAGCCCGTGCGTACCGATTCCCTCCGCTCGCGATCCCGGCGGGTTCTCGATTGGCAAACTTGGTCGAGTCGTACGCGGACCACGAGATCTCCGCCAAGCTCGAGGCAGTATGTCGCCTGGTGCTCGAGAACGCGAACAAGCCAGACGGGAACAAGACCTTGGTCTGGTCGAACTTTCCCGGGAATCTTCTCGACCTCGAGCAGCAACTATCCGGGCTCGAACCTGCAGTGGTCTACGGTGGTGTGCCGAGCGCGGATGACGCACCACTCGGGGTGCGAACGCGGGAGCGCGAAATCGAACGGTTCAAGCGCGACCCGAACTGCAAGGTGCTGCTCGCGAATCCTGCGGCGCTCGCTGAAGGTGTCAGTCTGCACATGGAGTGTCATGATGCGATCTATCTCGACCGGACGTTCAACGCCGGCCAGTACCTTCAGTCTCTCGACCGGATACACCGCCTCGGGCTTCCCCCGGACGTAGAGACGACGTTCACCATCTTCTCCACGCGAGGAACGATCGATGAGCGCGTAGATCGTCGAGTCGAAGAGAAAGTGCAGCGCCTGTCGCGCTTGCTCGCTGATGATCGCCTGGTGGAGCTTGCGCTCCCGGACGACGAGGAACCTGCGTCTGTCATCGACGATCGAGCCGACCTTGAGGAAGTGTTGGCGGAACTCTCCCGTGGAACCGGCTGAGGTTCACGGTGCCACTCAGCCGATTCCAGTTGGACGCCGCGTTATGGGTTGTGCGTGCTCTGAATGTCGAGGGCAGCGACGACATCGCGTTTGACCGCTCCTTGCGAACCGCGACAACTCAGGGCCGATTCCCGAAGACTGATCTCGACCTCGCAGTTGACTTGCTCCTCTCCGCGAACCTGTTGGTCAGGAACGATGGGCGGGTGAGACCTGCCCATCGGCTCACATCGCTGTCGGCGCTCCCGGATGATGCGGCTCGAACACTGCTCGGCAAGTTGCTGGACTGGACGCAGGAGGACTCCCGCGAGGATGAGCGCCTGCTCATGGGAGATCGTGGTGAGAAAGCGGTCGTCCAGTGGTGCGTCGACGAACTCCTCGTGCTGGGGCACTCCGACCTCATACGCGAAGTCGTTCAGGTCAGTCTGATCAGCGATCGTTTCGGCTATGACGTGACCGCACCGACGCTCGGCGGAGCCGCACGTTTGCTAGAGGTCAAGGCGACGAGGGTGCGAAACGGTAAGACGTTTCGGTTCCTTTTGACACGCAATGAGTACGAAGTCGGTCGGCGAAGTCCACACCAATGGGCGTTGGTCGCGTGCCTAGCCGCCGAAGATAACACGTCGGTGCTCGGATGGTGTCGTGCTGCGGAGCTTGAGCGATACCTGCCTGACGATGGGAACGGGCATTGGACAGAGGCTCAGGTCGCCCTGCCCACAAGCGCGCTACTGGCCGGAGTTCCGTCTGCGGTCCCATGACCCGGCTGAACCACGTCGAGTGGGATTGGCATCCGGCGAAGGCCACCCGGCTCCAACTTGAGCAGGCCAGCGCCCTGTCGCCGAGCAACATTGGCGAGCGCGGCCTGACCGGTGTCGCTCCGAAGCCAATCAAGTACACGAGCGCGTGCCTCATCGCCAACATGAGCGTGCCAGGTCAAACCATAAAGGTTGTTCGTGATCGTTGCGCCGATCTCGTTGGTGACAAACCTAAATCGGTCCTGGGTCATCGCCCCGACGACTACATCCGGATAGCGCACTTCTGCTCTGAGATCGAACCAGTCCTTGCGCGAAGCGCAGAGCACACGGTCATCGATGTGGGCGTCTTCGGCATCCTTCACGATCGCACGGAGGACTTCGTTCGACACAACCTGTTCTCTGGACAGCGTGAGAAGACGACGGAGCGCTCGATCGGGTGCCGCGATCGCGATCTCGTGCGTGAGGCGATCCGGCAGCTCGTTGAGCTTCACGACGACAGGTACGGTGGCCTCTTTGGGAAGCGTCAGCGCGTCCGTCGTGGAGACTACGAACACGGCGTTTGCCCCGGTTGCGACGCCTCTACGGACGTTTGCGAGGTCTCCAAGAGGAATCGAATCCTCGTCCACAGGAGTAGCGTTTGAGTCTCGCGAGTCGAAGAGAGGTCTCCAAGAAGACGGGAGATCCTCCGTGCGATCCAGAGCGACGGGCGCCCCTGATCGCCAAGGAGCGACACGGAACATCTGGGGTGTATGAGCTTCCTTGCCGATGAGGAGCGCGACAGCGTCCACTTGTGCGCCACCAAACAGGTCCTCCGACTCGACCAGTCGCAACTCGACGCGACGTCGAGTCAGACTCCACATTTCGCTGCGAAGTTTGCGCGCATACTCTGACTCCAACCATTGGGCAGGTAGGAGCAGACTCAATCCATCCGTCGGCGCCAGGTGTTTGAGCGTTAACGCAGTGATCAGCGTGGACAGGCTGGCCCGGACTCCGCAGATTCGATCGGTGAGCTCGTGGAGCCTGGTCCGATCATCCATGCTGAGGAGCTGTGCTCGCGTATACGGGGGGTTCCCCAGAATCAGCCGCCCGCCCGGCGTAGGAGCATCCGACGAGGGGAGCCAGCTGGTGAAGTCGGCGAGAACAAGCTCAACCCTCTCATTGACGGAGTCGGTGATTCCGAAACCGTCGCCGAAAAGCCGTACGGCTAAAAGCCCGAGCGTGACGGGGTTGATATCGACGGCGAGCACTCGCGCGTCGGGCCATCGTTTAGCGGCTTCTGCGGTGAAGACGCCCACGCCAGCACCGACGTCGATGACCGTACCGGGCGCGTCACCTTCGGTATCTGACCAGAGGTCCAGCATGAGTTTGACCTCTGCTGATGGCGTGAAGAAGGTTCCAAGCTGACGACGATGCTCGGCGCGAACAAGGGTCGAATAGAGGGACGCCAAGACGCCGTCTGGGTCGCTTTTCAGTGCGGCGCGGAGCGCAACCATCGCGTCCTCCGGCGGATTCTCGCCATCCCCGATCCAGGCGCGAACATCCTCAGGGAGGCTCGTTACTTGCGCGGCATCGAGTAGGGAGCGAGCGACGCCACCCGCCGCGTGCAGCGCGCGTCGTTCGGACTCATCCAAGCCCGGAACCCACGCTGCAGGCACGCTGGAGTGGTCTGGCAGTCGGAGCCAGGTGTCGAGCGCGCGAGGGATGGAAGAGGGCATATACAACAGTCTTACCTTGGACCTCCGACGACGGCTAATCATGGACGAGAAGCGGCGGAGTCGCATACGCAGCCCTGACCTGCGGATCTGCTCGTATATGAGCCAGAATGGATGTACCACTCGTCGGTGGTTACGGCTCGAGGATTCCGGAGATGCGAACGACTACGATTGCTTCAGAGCACACTTCTTGGCGGTCTCCGTTGACCGTGGGGTGCGTGACTGGCAGGTCGCGTGTTGCGCTCGCGCCAACCGAAGAGGCCATCCCAGGTCCGAGCGAGTATCGCGTCGGATCATTTCACGTGCCCTCGGGCCGCGCAAGTGCCGATCCGACGCTCGGATCGTCGAACGGAGCGGCATCATGAACACCCCCCTTCCTTCTCGTCGCAAGCGTCGGCCGCAGAAGGTCGTGAGCGATGAAGCCCGCGCCGCCGAGCTTCTCGAAGAACTCCGTGAGGCGGAGTTGCAGATTCGCCGCACGACCGAGCGTCGGCTGGAGCTGATGGTCGAAGCGGCGGAGGTCGGGCTGACGACCAGGAAGATCGGGGACGCGGTTGGGGCAAGCTCCACCGCGGTATCGAAGTGGGTACGCGAAGCTCGGGGAACCAAGCAGCCAGACTAGACGCAAGAATAGTTTGCACATAACATGCTCAGATGCCTGAGTTTTGCCCGCATGGGAGCAATCACGACGATCGCCGACCACCGACGGTCGTGCCGATCCGAACGGCACCCGAGTGGGCCGGCGAACGTGGCGAGAGGCTCGTTCGCCTGACTCGTGAGCAGGCAACGGCGGGCATCGATGATCCGCTCTTCAAGGACGTCGATCCGTTGGCCGCGCTCACAAGGTGGTTCGGGCCGGGCGGCCGCCTGACGAAGCGAGCCCTTGAGCCATCCATGGATGACTATGACGACCGGCGGGTCCGGGTGTTCCGTCCCTCCTGGGGTACCCGTCGGTTGCGTATCGACCTTGCAGTGGCGCAGGCGTCTGCCGTCACGATCAGCTTCACGCTCGACGGGGCGAGAGTGCAGACCGGAAGCTTGGACGCCTTCGATCACGAGCTGCTACGACGGGTCCGTCCGATGCGGGACTTCGCTCGCCGGCTGAAGCAGACGAACAAACCAGTGGCGACTTGGTTGCACACCGTCGGACATCACGTCGGCACCGAGTCGCTTCACGAGCGCACGCTGATGATGCTGGCGGACTACCACCCGGCCGTCGACCACATCGCCGGCCAGCCCTTCACGCTCGTTTGGCCCAAGGGCAGCGAGCTCGAGTCGCACACCCCAGACGTGGCACTGCTGGGGAGGCGAGGATCGCCCCTGATCGTCGATGTGCGGACCCCGGAGAGTGCAGTCGAGGCGAAGTGGGCGGCGAAGGTTCCGTCGATTCGCCGCGCGGTCGAGTCGATGGGGATGGGCTACCTCGTGTGGACGGGGATGTCGCGCCCCTGCCGACTGAACTTGGAGAACTTCACGGAGGCTCGAGTGTCGCCAGAGTCGTACGAGTTCTGGTCGCTTGTCGCGCTCGACTTGTGCACTGAACCCACGACTGCTGGCGATCTCGCCGATCACCTCGACGCCAACGGCTACAAGCGGCTGCCGGCGCTGATGCTGATCCGACGGATGCTCTGGCGCCACGCCCTTCGGACGGACATGTACACGGCCTTCAGCGCGGCATCCATCGTGGAGCGCGCACATGACTGAACACGCATCGCGATGGCGGATCGCAGTCGGCTCTCCCGTCGTCATCGATGGTGCATCCCTGATGGTCGACGAGATGGTCGGCGGCTGGGTCACGCTGCGGGCGTTTGACGGCGCTGTCCGTCGGATGCCGCTACGGGAATTGATCCGGCTCGTCGCTGACGACGACGCGCCGCCTCCGCTGAGCGAGCGGTTTCAAGACGTCGAACATCGGCTGTCGGAGAAGCAGGTCGAGAAGCTCTCAGAGCGACGCGCGATCGTGAGATGGGTCGAAACCGGCCTCCGACCGGAACAGCCCGCTGACGCCACACCAGAGACCCGCTACGACCCCGAGGTCGTCCCAGATCGTCGAGCACGGATCAGGGCGATAGCGGAGGCGATCGCCGACCAGCGAGGCATCAAGGTCCCGAGCGCGGTCAAGCACGTCAACCGCCTACTGGACAAGGCGACGACCGGCGAAGCGGGACTGCTGGACCCGAGGCTCGTCGCCCCGCTCAAGGTCTCGAAGCACGACGAGATCGAGGGACTCGTCCGCGAGTTCCTCCTCGATCAGGTCTACCGGTCCACGACGAGCAACCTGTCGAAACACGTCGCGTTCTCCGCGTGGGTGCAGCGGGAGCACGGCATCGATGCCCCCGCGAAACGCACATTCGATAGGGCGCTCGAGATCGTCTATAAGCGTTTCCCTCATCTTCGGCAGAAGGCGAAGAGCCGCGAGTCCACCGCTCAGGCGCCGAAGATCGCCACACAACGGCGGTTCCCGATGCGCGTCGGCGAGTACTGGTTCATCGATGCCACTCCGTCGAACGTGATGCTGCGCGACCCGTATGCGCCGTCCACGGGCGGACGAGACTACCGGCTCACGTTCTCGAAGGTCCTGGACGGCGCTTCCCGGCATCTCGTCGGCCGATCGTTCAGCGAGGAAGCCAACGGATACTCTGCGGGACTGGCGTTGGCGGATGCCTTTCGCAGGATGCATCAGGATCCGGAACCCGGCGCATCCGAAGCCCTCGGCCATCCATGGCCGGTCGTCGGCCTCCCCAGTGTGCTGTCGCGGTGGCCCATCCCTCCGCGGAGGCTGCTGTTGGACAACGGGCGCGAGTTCCTCAACAAGCACGGCATGTGGACGCTGCATCGTCTCGGCATCGACGTCGAACCACAGCGCGTCCGGGACGGACGAGGAAAAGCCCGTCTCGAGCGACACTTCGGCACCAACCGGACGAACTTCGAAGAGCAGCAGTACAACTACATCGCCGGATCGATCGAGGGACGTGGATCCGAATCCGACTCCGACGTGATCCTGACGTGGGAGCAGCTGGTCGCCCGCGACGACGCGTGGACCGCGTCGTACAACGTCACCGAGCATGCGGGTCTCAAGGCGGAGACCGGTCGGCGGATCAGCCCGGCCCAGCGCTGGATCGAACTCGCCGAAGAGCAGGGGGTGATCGAGGTTCCGGCGTGGCGAAATGAATGGATACGGTTCCTGCCGCACCAGGTTGTGACTCTCGACCCGTACGGCGTGACTCGGCGCGGCCTGGTCTACAACGCGCCGATCATCAACACGCTGATCGACGTCGACGGCGCGGCGCCGAGCGGCAAGGTCCGGATCTTCTGGGATCCGGCCGACCTGCGCCAGGTCTACTGCTTCGATCCCGCTGGCAACGCCTACGAAGTGCCCTGGGTCTACCGCACCGAGGACAGCCGACCGGTCACCGACTTCACGCTCGACTGGGCCAACCGACGACTGGAAGGGACGACACGTTCTCGCACAGAGCACCAGAAGCATCTCGTCGACCTCGTCATCCACTGGCAGAGCGAGGACGTCGTCCTGCTTGCTGAAGTGCGGGGTCGGAAGAACGCGCAGGAGATACTCGGCTCCCAGCTCGACGCCATCCGCGCCGCCGACAGCGGGTCCATCATCGCCGCGGAGAGGATCGTCGGGCAGGAAGTGATCGATGCGATGCAACTCGGCGAAGAGGGCCTTGAGCTCGACGAGGATGACGGTCTGGAACTGCTCGGAAACGACGACGACCTGTTCAGCATCTACGACGACTGATGGAGGAACTCGACCCGCGTATCCGCGTCTTCTTCGGCGACGACGAGCACCCGGAACTGAGCTGGACCTACCTGCACCCTGCCGACCAGGCCTGGATCGAAACCGTCGTCCTCGCAGAAGGCAACGACCCAGGCATCCTGTCGACGGCCGCCTTACGCGCCCTCGGAGGCGACGACCAGCGTCGCCGGCTACGGCGCGTCGACGACTGGCACAAGGCCTGGCCCACCGTGCGCACCGACCAGGTGAAGCATGTCGAGCGTCACCTGAGCCGGCTTCCGGAACCGCGGCCACACCGGGACCACGAACTTCTCGACGTTCCCCTGATCACCGGTCGCCCAGGCACCGGGAAGACCCATCTCCTGAAGCGTGAAGCGGTCAAGGCGCTCTGCCGTGCCGCATGGGATCGCCGACTCGACGTCGAAGACCTCGCCCTCGGAACCCCCGGCCTCGTCGATCCGGACTGGCGACCGGTGATCTTCCATTCGGAGGATTCGAATCCGTCGGTGAAGTCGTTCTTCACGCACCTCTGCGACCTCGTGGGCGTCCCCTCCGGGAGCGATCCACAGGCAGCGTTCCGGCGGGCCGTGCTGCGTCACGGCATCCAGACCGTGTTCATCGACGAGTTCCAGATGATCAACTTCGACGGTCAACGCGGCATGTACCTGCACAACGCCGTGAAGGCGCTGCAGAACATGAACGTTCGCGTCATCCTCGCCGGCCACAATGTCCGTCGGCTGCTGGTCCGACGGAAGACAGCCGCGCAGAACATCACACAGACGCAATCGACTGCGCGATGGGCGTTCCTCGATCTCGCACGCTACCCGCACGAGACGGAAGCGGAGACCACCGAGTGGCGCAAGATGCTCCGCGCACTCGAGTCGCACATCCGCCTCGCGGGTCACTCGCCCGGCAGGCGCGTGCTGAGCACGACCCTTGAACAGCACCTGTGGGTTCTCACTCTCGGCTACATGAACTCCCTTGCCGGACTGCTCACTGAGGCGTGCACGACCGCCTCGCGGACGCGAGATCAACTCATCACCGCGGAGATCCTCGACTCCATCGTCCTCAACGATCGCGTTGAGCGCGACAAGTCCATACGCCTGACGTCGTGGCGTGCTGGCCTGTTCAACTGGGCCACCGACGCCTCCGAAGACCGATGACGCCCCGTCGAACCACACGAACCCGCATGGGGGATGTCCGACCGCTGGGCGCACGGCTCACGTTCATCGAGAACGAATGGCTGCCCAGCATGTTCCGCCGCATCGGGCACGAGTTCGGCAGTTCTGCCGACGACATCACGGACTGGTGCGGCCTGTACGACATCCCGCTCCTCACGCGCCGACGCCTGGCGAACCGCCTCACAGCGGTCGCGTCGCACGGGATCGAAACCGGCCTCGGCCTCACGACCGCCCAACTCAGGACGACCGTCATGTCGCACCTTCCACCCGATCTCGTGAGCCTGCGGGAGAACGGCACTCCGATCCCCTCGAAGGACTGGTCGCGCGGCAGCGGAACCCGGTACTGCGCCGAGTGCCTCCGTGAGCATCCCGGCGTGTTCTACACGCAGTGGCGGCTCTGGTGGAGCTTCATCTGCGAACGACACCACACCCTCCTCCGCGGCGGATGCCCGGCCTGCCATCAGGACATCGTGGAAGCCGACATCCATGAACGGGAAGCACGCGACCCGAAGCTCTGCTGGGCGACATCGCCCGACGGCGACTACTGCCGACACCCGCTCGCCGATGCCTGGAACGAGCCCGTCATCGACATCGATTCGCCCATGCTGCAGGCGCAACTGGTCCTAGCGCGGGGCTGGGCGAGGCTTTCCGTCGACCTTCCTTCGGTCGCGCCCAAGACGCTCCGCGGCGCCGGGATCGCGTTGCTCGGAGCTGGTGACTTGAACGTGATCGCCGAGCTTGCCCGGGTGCCACTAGTCGAGATCCGTGGTCTCTTCGATCAGCGCGATCGCACCGGCGGGACCCCTCCGCGTGAACCCCTCGCGATGTCGGCCCTGCTCGGCGCGGCTTATCGGCTCATCACAGATCCCGAACCAGACGTACGGGCGATCATCCGAGAGACGACGTTCATCCGCCCGGTGAAGTCTGTCGAAGCGGTGGAGGGCCCCGGCAGCGCCCGATATCTCCTGAGCTTCTGGCCGGGCATCGACAAGCAGATGCATGGGCGGGTCCTGCGTGCTCTCGACCCTGACCTCCCACCCATCCAGCGTCTCGTCCACGGCTCGGCAGCCTCGTCCGAAGCGTTCGAGACGTTCCGCATCCTGCAGGAGCGCGCGCGACCCGACTACGAACTGCCTCTCGCTGAACTCGAGGAGGCATGGAACTCCCCAACCCGCGAGACCGACCTTCGATGGGCCGAGCGCATGATCCCCAGACTGATGTGGCCCTCGTGGGCTGCTCCTCTCGGCGTCGATGACCACACGGACCCCGTGGCTCTTCAGACGGCGCTGGCCGATGCCCTTCGCATCGCCGGGAGCGGAGACCACCCGGACCCCGACGCGATCGCCGGCATCGGCCGCCGTCTCCGCCCGCGCATGCTCGGCAACACGGAACAGACCACGACGATCCTGCGTCAGATCTGCGAGCTCGCCCTCGTCCTGCGCTCCCAGCCGGGACCCATCGACTATGAGCGCAGGATCGGTATCCCGACGGATCAGCTCCTGCTCGAGCGGCATTGGCAGGCCCTCACGGCTTCGGTCGGCGACCGTCCGGGAAAGCAGCGTCGGCTCATTCACGCGCGTCGCTATGCCTTCCTCCGTATGAGCGGTGCCGGACCCGTCGACCTGCCGGTCCCGCTTCGATTCCGGTCGCCGGGTTCTGACGCCGGGGAATACACGGAGTTCGTCGTGACAATGAGCGCCGAGCTCAAGATCGCGATCGACCAGTACCTGATCGCCTGGATCGGCCGGTTCGAGCACCTGAGCACCAGCGGGTATCCGCGCCTCGCCGGCGCGCGGATAGTCGTCGCCCACGAACCCCCGCGCTTCAGACATCCAGGAGCGCGACTCGCCCCCGAGCTGGACGACATCGACCTGCCTGCCCTCCACGAACTGATCGATCGAGGCACCGTCAGGCTTGGGGTCCTCGCCGAGGCGGTGGGCCGCACACCACGACATGTCCGCTGGGCCCTCGCCGCGCACCCCGTGCCGTCCGGTCGACTCGTCTCCGAGATCGACTGGGAACGAGAATTGGCCCAGCTACCTGACCGCTCCCGCCCGGCGCCGACGAGTGAGACACCGAGGATTCCGAGGTCCTCATGGGCGGACAGCTGGAGCGCTGACCTGCGCCGCCCAGCCTCGGGGAACGACATTGTCGCAGCGGCCGCTTCGGAGTTCGCGACAGCCACCCCGCGGCGCCCGCGCGATGCGGGAGCGCTCGCGTGACTTCCCGGATCCCCGCAGACGGGGAGATCGCGGCATCCGGATCCCGCCCGGCCGGTGCCGAGGCCGTCGGACTGACGCCCGCGCTGCCGGGCAAACCAGCCACGGGCAGGCGACACAACGCCTCGAGCAAGAAGATGTCGAAGACAGAGGCGAACATTCAGGCACTCACGCTCGCCGCCTTGGTCACTACAGGCATCCACTCGGAACAAGCGACGAGACGCGAGCCGTCAGCCTCCCGCGACGCGGGTCCCGCAGCTGAGCAAGAAATTCTGGAGGGGAAGACGATCGCGGACAACACCCGACGCGGGTACACCGCCGACTGGGCCGCCTTCACGCAATGGTGCAACCTACGGGGTGACTCCGTCCTGCCGGCGCATCCTCTGACCGTGATCGCCCATCTGGCTTGGATGGCAAACATGGTCGATGAGGAGCGCCATCCGTTCTACGCGCCAGGAACCGTCGCGAGGAGGCTGGCTGCCATCAACGCGGTGCACTCGGCGGCTGGCTTATCACGACCGGGAGACGACCCGGAGGTGGGAGTTGCGAATGCGGGGATCAGGCAGCTGCTGGCGCGTCCGCCGGCGCAGAAGACACCATTGCTCCTCGCTGACCTGCAGTTGATCGTTGAGAGCCTCGATCAGACGTCGTGGCCCGCCGGCGTGATCGCGCACCGGGATGCGGCGATTCTCACCATGGGCATGGTCGGAGCGTTCCGTCGCTCCGAGCTCGCGGCTCTGCGAATCATGGACGTGTACCGCCACCCGAGCGATGGCCTGCAGATCACCCTCAGCAAGCGGACACGTCGAGGTGAACGCGTGGAGCACACGAAGACGCTTCCGTTCGGGACCAGACGCCCGTCGACGTGCGCCCCCTGCAGCTTCGCGAGATGGATCAGGATCCTCGCCGCAGCAGGCGATGATCGAGCGGCCGCGATGCGCGTCGTCCGCGAAAGCCGTCTGGAGCAACACATCTGCCTGGAGCCGCTGACCCAGCTGGCGACGCTCGCCCCCACTGCACCTGTCTTCCGCGCTGTCACGAAGCACGGCACGATCGGCGACCGGCCGATCACGGGCCAAACCGTGAACGACATGCTGCAGAGACGAGTCGCCGCGATCGGGGCGGATCCTTCCGAGTTCGGTGCTCACTCGCTCCGCTCAGGATTCATCACGCAGGCGCTCCGGGACGGTGCGAGTCCCCGTGAGGTCATGGCTCAATCCGGTCACTTCGATCGCTCCCGCGTCGAGGAATACGCCTGGACCGACAAGCAGACGCGGGAGAACGCGGTCGCGCGAATGAACCTCTGACCCGGACTCCTGTCGGGCGGGCGAATTCTCGGCTCGGTGAGCCGAGGATTCAGCGGACCGGTGAGTGCTCCGTATCCCGCACGGCGACGGGATGGGCGGCGGCGGTACTGCCGGCCTGGGCGATGGTGGGCCGCATGCCGCCGATGGCGCTGACGATGAGCAAGGCGCGGCCCTCCACGGCCGTTCATGCGTGTGCTCTCTGGGCTGGGCGAGACTCGGTGTGGCGAGCGCGGTGGCGCTCAGGATCGTTTGAACAGCGCATCCACTAACGGGTCGCGCGCCTTGCCTGAACGCTCTCCAAGCGCGCCACCCGTTCACGAGCGGCCATGATCCGGATCGCTTCGCGAAGCAGCGCGTCGCGGTCGCCGTCGGTATAGATCCCTGCCAGCCGATCGAGCTCGATCACGTCATCAGGCTCAAGGTCGAACTCGACGATCTCAGTGGTCATGTTCTCGTCCTCTTCGCTCCGTCGGATGGCTTCGACTCTAACGACCGTCACAGATTGACGTACCGGCGTTGCTCAGTCGTCCGTCCCCACTGACCAGGAGCTTGTCCAGTGCGGCTGGCGAGACGTCGCCTTTCGTGGATCCCACTCAGCCGAGCCACTCCATGCCGCAGGTGGCCTCCCAGCGCTCGACGGCGCTCTTGCCGATCTCGGAGTCGTCGCGGATGAAGTCTCCGCGGTCCTCCCAGACGAAGCCCGAACGGTCGTCGTACCAGGCGAGGGTGTAGTTGTCGCCGGTCTCGGGATCGGTGATGCGCGTGAGGTCCTCGCTGAGTACAGAGGGCTCGTGGTCGAGGTTGTACTGGCTGCAGCTGCCGTTGACGTACTGAATCGAGTCGCCCTTGACGATCCACGCGGAGCTGATCCCGCTCGTCTCGGCCACCTTGACGTAGGTACCATCGACGTTCGATGAGCTCGAACAACCGGTGAGTGAGGCGCCGACCGCGCTGCCGACCAAGATCATCGCGGAGACGGCACAAATGGGGCGGAGTGGGTGCAGTCCTCGGGTGGAAATCATGGGCGTCAGATCGAGCCATCCGAATTCTTGGCTCACTGTGCCAAGAATTGCTGTGCCTCGACGCGTTCCTTTCGTCAGCGGAGCGGACATCGAGCTCGCGCCGTCGGGACGAGGCTCGCGCCCATGATACTCATAAGTACGTCGACTGATGAGTATCTGATGGTCACGCTCGAAAGGTGGACAAGCGTGGCCCGCTGAACAGGACGCTCGGGGAGAACCTCCGACTGCTCCGTCGCGCGCGCGGCCGTTCACAACAGGAGTTCGCGCACGACCTGGGCTACGACAGGACGTATCTGAGCTCCGTCGAACGCGGCGAACGCAACCTGACGCTCGACACTGTGTCGAAGCTCGCAGACCAACTCGGCGTCGACCCGCTCGACCTGCTTCAAGACACCCCCTCGACGTAGGTGCCGCGGCCGCCGGTCGTGTCGGTCCCCCTCGCTACAGTGCTAGCTGGGCGAATGGGTCGCCCACGTAACGCTTCTGGGGGCACAACTTGGCCAAGACCGTCTTCTACTCGTTCCATTACGAACGCGATGTCAATCGCGTGCAGCTGGTCAGGAATCTGAACGCGCTCGAGGGGCAGCCGCTTCTGAACGCTCAAGCGTGGGAGACGGTCCGTGGCGGCGGAGCCACGTCGATCATGAAGTGGATCGACGACCAGATGAGCTACAAGCGCGCCGTCGTCGTCCTCATTGGCCAAGAGACCGCGTCGCGACCCTGGGTGAAGTACGAGATCGAGAAGGCATGGGCCGCCAAGAAGCCGCTGCTGGGTGTGCGGATCCATGGGCTCTCCTCGTTCGGGGCCGCTGATCGGGCCGGGGCGAACCCTTTCGATGTGGCTGATGGGCCGACTGGAGTTCCGATCTTCGATCCCACGGTGAGCGACTGGCGTGGCGCCATCGACACGAAGGCCACCTACAACAACCTCGCTCAGAATCTCGAGCGGTGGTCGGAGCAGGGCGTCATCCGTGGCTGGTGAAGGCCTGGGCAGCGTGCGCCACGAGCAGAGAACTGTCTCAGATCAAGCGACCGTCGCTGCGTCGGCGGGCATCGAGCGTTGAAGGCGGCGTGACCGATGGCATACTTCACAGCCACCGATCTCCGGCGGAGCGCGGGGACGGTCACCCCCAACGTTGCCGAAGCGCAGCTGAAGATCGATTCGCTGCAGGCGTTGACGGGGTTCGACGTGTTCCTGAGCCACAGCAGCCGCGACGCCCAACTCATCTACGGGCTGCGCGCACTCCTCATGGCTCAAGGGCTCACGGTCTACGTGGACTGGATCACCGATCCTCAACTCGATCGATCCCGCGTCTCCTCTTCCACGGCGGCGCTTCTTCGTGAGCGCATGCGCGCCTCGAAGTCGCTGATCTACGCGACCTCCAGGGCGGCCAGCAAGTCGCGGTGGATGCCGTGGGAACTGGGGTACTTCGACGCAGCAAAGGGTGGCGACCGGGTGTCCATCCTGCCTATCGAGAACTTCGGCTCCGGCAGCTTCGACGGCGAGGAGTACCTTGGCTTGTATCGACGGATCGAGAAGTCGATCTCGCCGTATGGCACCCGCCCCTACGCCGTGACGCCGGGAAGGCGAACCGAATCCCTCAAATCCTTCGCGCGCGGTGAAGCAAGGTTCGAAAGCGGCGTCAGGCTGTGAGAAGGAGACCCCCACAGGAAGGCGAGATCGATCGGGCCGACTGGCACAAGCACATGGACTACGTGCAGGCCATCATCGCTCGGCTGGCGAACAACTCATTCATCATGAAGGGCTGGGCGCTCACCCTCACCTCTGCGCTGCTCGGCTTCGCGGCTACACGCAGCGATGCATTGCTGGCGTTCCTCGCGCTCGCGGCCGTGCTGGCGTTCTGGTTCCTCGACGCCTACTTCCTGCGGCAGGAGCGTGCCTTCCGCCTGATGTTCTCCGACGTCGCAGCCAAGAAGGTCACCGGGTTCAATCTCAATCCCGCGACATACGCCAAACGCGTGAAGTGGTGGCCGACCCTACGCTCCGTAAGCCTGGGCGTCTTCTACGGAGCCTTGCTCACACTGAGCTTGTCATTGGCGATCATCCTTCTCACCGCGATCATCCCCACCGTGCCAGGCAACTCGGTGGAGCCCAGCCCTTCCGTGAGCGCGACTCCTTGATCGGCGGGAGCCCAGCCCCCGGGCTACTCCGACGTTTCGGAACGTAGATCCCGCGCGATCGAGTCCAGTCGCGCGCTATCCCAATGCGCATCTTCTGGCCACAGCTCGGGCATACGATCGCCGATCGTTCGTGGCACGACGTGAACATGCAGATGGAAGACCGACTGTCCGGCCGCGGCCCCGTTGGACTGAATGATGTTGAGGCCCTCCGGCCGCAGCGTATGGCGAACCCTTCTCGCCGTGGCGAGTACGTCGGCGCCGAGCGCGCGTGCATGCTCCTCATCGAGGTCCCAGAGATCGCGGACGTGATCACGCGGCACGACGAGGACATGCCCCAACACCGCCGGTACGTCAGGAAGGAACGAGACCGAGGTGGCTGTCTCCGCAACAACTCGAGCCGGGGCTATCCCCGCGACGATCGCGCAGAACGTACAGCTCTCGTGGCCGACCACAGTGCTCCTCGCTTCCTACGCCGACGGGCCCGGGTCCTAGTGTGTCATCGAGCGAACCTGCCATGCCAAGAGCGGCGCCCCGGGGCTCGCCAGTCGTACCAGAGCGCCGGTCGGTGTGCGAACTCGGTCGCGGTCCTCGCATGGCCGAGTCCTCCGGACGCCGCACGTGCCGCCGTATGCTTCGCGGCGTGGTGCCGAAACGTCTGAAGCCCACCGCGAAGCAAAGGTGCGACTAGGGGAGGTTCATCATCGAGGTCGAGGTCGAGGTCGAGGCGGGGCGCGTGGCCGCGACGATATCGACGTTTCACGGGATTGCGCACGCGCTCGGCACCCCGTGGCCTGATTTGGTCGCGCCGGTGCGCGCGCGGCACGCCAAGTCCGTCGGAACGCCCACGCCTCTCATCGAGCGGTAGCAGGGCCGCGCGGCCACAACCCCATCTGGCAGAGTTGCGGGACGAACTGGCTGGCAGACACCTCCCATAGTCACGTAGAGCGGAGTCGCGCGATGGAGCGAGAAGGATGGCCGAAGTTATGGCGGCGACGAGTCGTGGCCACGCCGCGTCCAGCAGCTGATTCGGTGGAGGTTCCTCTCAGGATCCTGGACCGACTTCTGACGGCGGAAGCGGTGGCTTCAGGGCACTGGGGCCTCTGTGATCACCGGCCACACATCGGCCTCTCCCATCCGGGCGATCCGTTCGGGGAGGTGCTGGCGTGGTTGTGGGTGAGCGGCCGCAGGGATCGGGCCGCGCGCTTCGCGGCGGACTACTTGTCGGAGATGCGGATGCACAACCCGCATAGCCCTGGGGAGGGATCGAGACTGACTCTCGAGGACTTCCTTGTCGGAGTCGGCCACGCAACAAGCGGCGCGCTTGATCATGAACAGATTGTCGAACTTCGACGGTGGCTAGACTCCGAAGTGCCGAAGTACTACGGACAGGCTCCCAAACGTCTGAACACTCCGTAGCGGCGTCGGGAGGGATCCCTGGTCAGGATGTCGATTCGATGAGTACAGGCCGGGCGAGCACGGTTCGTTGCGTATCGCGCGGCGTCCAGATATCCGTGATGGTGGCGACGACTCGTTGTGCGGGGGCATTGCGCTCTACCCAGCTTCTTCCGCTTGGTCCCGGCATGGATGCGCGTTCGGTGATCTCGTGTGCTGCACGGGCGGCGTCGCCGAGTGCGGGGTCAGCGTCCCACTGCATTTCGTACGCGTAGTCGTCTCGTTCGATGCCGAGGTCAAGGAGGTCGATGAGGGCTGCGGTCATGTCGCCGGGATCCGACGGGAAGCTGAAGTCATCGAGCCCCGCGTGCTCCTCCGAGTACCTCGTCCCAACGAGCCCGTCTAGCGAGCCAACGAGAATGAGCTCGCTGCGTACCGGAGGGTTGTCGTTCTCATCCAACCCCACCGCCCAGACGGCCCGCATTCCGTCGAGCCTTTCCGGGAGGAACTGAGACCCGGGGATCCGCAGGAAGGGCATCTTCCCGACTCGAAGGTCGAGCACTACATCGATGAGCTGAGTGGGCTGCACAGCCTCGTGGAGCGTGCGGGCCACGTGACGCCGTCCAGTACTCTGCCGCACGTAGGCGTGGACCGATTCCGAGAACGTCTGAGCGCGCGTCGTCGTCGCCGCCCGGCTGAGCTCAGGACCGAGACCCAGAATCCTCCCGGCCACCTTTCCGCCGCGCGTCATCGAGACGGTCGCAGGATCAGGGACGCCGATCACCCGCGCCGCTCGAGGCGACTCGTAGAAGCTCATGGCCGCAAGCGTAATGTCGGATGGGAGGGATAGCCGTCGACACCCGCAAGCGCGGCCCCGGTTGCTGAGCCCGAGCAGTTGTCAGCGGTTCCCTCCGTTCGGCGCAACCGATGCGCTCCTGAAGGGCAGAGACGTTCCTGCAGTTCCGACGAGACGTCGCCCTTTTCGTCCCGGACCCTCACGACGCACCGGGCTCAACGGGGCGCACTCCCGGCTTGGGAGGCGTGGAACGCGCCACCTGCGTGCTAGCGGCCGCGTTGATGAACGGTTCGCGTCAGCCGACCGTGGGTCGCCCCGGCCACAACTGAGGATCGAGCGGATCGGTTGTCGGTGCTGGAGGCAGGAGTGACGTCCTTGACTGGGCGATCGGTAAACTCGCAGAGACCGCCCTCGAGTCATGAGTCTCTGGCTGCAATCGAAGGTCGCAGCAGTCGCTGGGACAATCTAGTTGGCGAAAAGGTGGGACAAAGTTGTGGCGGAACTCGATGGAACACGGCCCCATGGGACAAACTACCTGGCATGCCGACAGGTAGTGCAGACGGCGTCGAGGGGTCGGGCTTGCCATTCCTCCCTGTCGCCGATGAGGGAATGCTGAGCCGAGGTGAGCGCTCAGCTCCGCCTCGAGCGCGGACTGCAACACCTGCCGGGTCAGCCCCGTCAGCAATCCGTTCGGTCCGGTACGGATTCGGGAACGCTGCGGATTGCGAGTGTTGCCACCGTGCACCTGCTGACAGCAATGCGAGCAGTTGCAGCGCGTGTCGGCACTCGTTGTCGATCACCGGGAGAGTGATGCCGAGCAAGGACGGATCTTTGCGGTCGCCGCTGTCGAACGGGCTGCCTGCCCATACGCTGGATCCGATGCACGAGTTCCGGCACAGTGCGGCCCTCGTGCTGGTCGCGATCTCCTTCACCACCTCGACGCTGTTCGTCGGCGATCCCTTCGACGAGCCGACCTCGCGGGGGCTTTCGGCGCGCGGGTTGGGCAGCGGAGAACGCCGGATGCTGCGTCGCCGGCATCGCGCGCGGACGCTCGGGTTCGGTGTGGCGACCCAGCTCTGCTTCCTCGTGCCGTTCGGCGCTGTCGTCACGATGCCCGCCGCGGTCGCCGGATCGACGCTGCTCGGGCACTCGCTGCTCGAGCAGCGAGCACCCGGTAACGCGACGGACACGCGAGAGACACTGCGGCGACACGTCGCCCGACCAGGATGGCTAGAGTTGCCTATCGACTGATAGAAACAGTGCAGTTCCCGCATCGAGGAGCAGGATGACCGGCCAGTTCGACACGGTGCTCGTCGCGAGCCGTGGTGAGATCGCCCGCCGCATCATCCGCTCGGCCCGCGGGCTGGGGCTGCGCACGATCGCGGTGTACTCCGATGCCGACCGCGCGGCCCCGCACGTGCGTGAGGCCGATGTCGCCGTGCGCCTGGGCCCCGCCCCCGCACGCGAGTCGTATCTGAGAACGGATGCGATCGTCGAACTCGCGAAACGGCACGGCGCCGCCGTGCACCCGGGCTATGGCTTCCTCTCCGAGAACGCCGGGTTCGCCGCCTCGATCGAGGCCGCTGGGCTGTCGTTCATCGGTCCCACGCCACGGCACCTCGTCGACTTCGGCACCAAGCACACGGCGCGCGCGCTCGCCGCCGCGGCGGGAGTGCCCATGCTCGCCGGCACAGGACTGCTCACGGATGCCGACGATGCCGTGGCCGAGGCCCGTCGCATCGGTCTGCCGGTCATGCTCAAGGCGACCGGTGGCGGTGGCGGCATCGGCATGCAGGCGTGCGCCACCGAGGACGACGTGCGCGACGCGTTTGCGCGCGTCGCTCGCCTCGCGACCGCCAACTTCGGCGATGGCGGTGTGTTCCTGGAGAGGCTCGTGCGCCCGGCCCGCCACGTCGAGGTGCAGCTTTTCGGCGATGGTGCGGGGCGCGTCGCGATCTTCGGCGACCGCGATTGCTCTCTGCAGCGCCGCAACCAGAAGGTCGTCGAAGAGGCCCCTGCGCCCGCCCTGCCGCCGCGCGTGCGCGAACTGCTGCACAGCAGCGCACGGGCGCTCGCCGAGAGCGTGGACTACCGCTCGGCGGGCACCGTCGAGTTCGTCTACGACCCCGTGCGCGAAGAGCTCGCCTTCCTCGAGGTCAACACGCGTCTTCAGGTGGAGCACCCCGTCACCGAAGAGGTCTACGGCATCGATCTCGTCGATCTCATGCTGCGGCTGGCTCGTGACGGTGCGGCCTCGCTCGGCGACGAGGTGTTCGCCCCGCGCACGCCATCCGGGGTTGCGGTGGAGGCACGCGTCTACGCGGAAGACCCGGGCCGGGACGGCATGCCGAGCCCGGGACTGGTCACACGCGCCGTCCTGCCCGGCGAGGGGACGGATGCCATCGGCGGCATCCGCGTGGACGCCTGGATCGAGACGGGGCTGGAGGTCTCGCCGTACTACGACCCCATGATCGCGAAAGTCATCGCCGCGGGTCCCACTCGCGACGCCGCCCTGGACCTTCTGCGCACGGGGCTCGACGTCAGCCGCATCGACGGCGTCGCGACAAATCTCGGCCTGCTGCGTACGCTCACCGAGCATCCCGAACTGCGCGCCGCGACCCACTCGACCTCGACCCTCGACGGCGCGACCGACCTCGAACCCGGCTGCGAGGTCCTCGAGGGAGGACTGCTCACGACCGTGCAGGATCTGCCCGGTCGCGTGGGACTGTGGTCGATCGGTGTACCGCCGTCGGGTCCGTTCGATTCCGCATCGTTCATCGAGGCCAATCTCGCCGTCGGCAACCCCGAGGGCGCGCCCGCGCTGGAGATCACGGCGGGCGGGCCCGTACTGCGCTTCCGCGGCGATGCGGTCGTCGCCGTCGCGGGTGCGCCGGTCGAGGTGACCGTCGACGCAGAACCGCGGCCGATGTGGGAGGCGATCGACATCCCCGCCGGCTCTGCACTCGCGATCGGGCGTATCGACGGACCGGGCCTGCGCGCCTACCTCGCCGTGCGTGGCGGGATCGACGTGCCTCGCTACCTCGGCAGCGCGTCGACCTTCACTCTGGGCCGGTTCGGCGGGCACGGAGGGCGTGCGCTCGCTCCCGGCGACGTGCTGCGGTTCGGCGACCCGGATGCCGGGGCCCCGCACGCTGCGCTCGCCGAGGGCGACCGGCTCACCCGCATCGGGCCGCCGACCCCGGCACATCGCCGCCCCGCTTTCACGCACGCGTGGGAGGTTGCGGTGACGGAGGGGCCGCACGCCGCGCCCGAGTTCTTCACGCGCGACGACATCGTCGAGCTGTACGCGACCGACTACACGGTGCACCACAACTCGGCACGCACCGGCATCCGCCTCATCGGCCCGGCTCCCCGCTGGGCGCGCGAAGACGGCGGCGAGGCGGGCCTGCATCCCTCCAACATCCACGACACCCCCTATGCCGTGGGCGCGCTCGATTTCACGGGTGACACCCCCATCGTCCTCGGCCCCGACGGTCCGAGCCTCGGCGGCTTCGTCTGCCCCGCCGTCGTCGCCAGCGGCGACCTGTGGAAGCTCGGCCAGTTGCGCCCCGGAGACACCGTGCGTTTCGTGCCGGTCCGCGAGGCCGAAGCGGCCCGGCTCACCGACGACCGCGCCTCGCTCACGGTGCTCGTCCCCGGCGGTGACGGCGACGACGGCGTGCTCGCCCGGCTCGACGCCGACGCGCAGGGCGACCGGCCCGCCGTGACCTACCGTCGCGACGGCGACGACAACGTGCTCGTCGAGTACGGACCGATGCAGCTGGATCTGGGTCTGCGCATGCGTGTGCACGCCCTGCAGCAGCACCTCGCCGCGGCCGGCATCGGCGGGGTCGTGGAGACGACCCCCGGCATCCGCTCCCTGCAGGTGCGCACCGACGCGGGGGTGCTCGGCGCGCGCGATGCGGCTCGTCTGCTGCGCGAGCTGGAGGGGGAGCTGCCGCCCACTCGCGATCTCGTCGTGCCTTCCCGCAGCGTGCGCCTGCCGCTGTCGTGGGACGACCCCGCCACGCGTCTGGCGATCGACCGGTACACGGCCGGCGTGCGCGACGATGCGCCCTGGACGCCCTCGAACATCGAGTTCATCCGGCGGATCAACGGGCTGGAGTCGGAGGATGCCGTGCGTCGCATCGTCTACGACGCCTCGTACCTCGTGCTCGGTCTCGGCGACGTCTACCTCGGCGCGCCGGTGGCCACCCCGCTCGACCCGCGGCACCGACTCGTGACGACGAAGTACAACCCGGCGCGCACGTGGACGGCGGAGAACTCGGTCGGCATCGGCGGCGCGTACCTGTGCGTCTACGGCATGGAGGGCCCCGGCGGCTACCAGTTCGTCGGGCGCACCGTGCAGGTGTGGAACCGGTTCCGCCGTGGGGGGCTGTTCCGCCACCAGCCGTGGGCGCTGCGGTTCTTCGACCGCATCTCGTGGTACCCCGTGTCGGCGGAAGAGCTGCTGGAGCTGCGGGCTGAGACCGATGCGGGACGGGGCGAGTTCGCGGTGACCGATGGCGAGTTCGCCATCGCCGAATACGCGAGGTTCCTGCAGCGCGAAGCGGCATCCATCGACGCCTTCCGCGCCCAGCAGAGTGCGGCGTTCGACGCGGAGAAGGCGCGCTGGCGGGCATCGGGCGAGTTCGACAAGCAGCGCGCCGCACCCCCCGAGCAGGCGACCGAGGTCGAGGTTCCCGCCGGCGCCACGCTCGTCACCGCGTCGCTCATGGCGACCGTGTGGAAGGTGGATGTCGCCCCGGGCCGGCACGTCGAGGCGGGGGATCAGCTCGTCGTCGTGGAGGCGATGAAGATGGAGTCGGCGATCCACGCGCCGCACGCGGGCGAGGTCGTCGCCGTGTACGTGACCCCCGGCGCGCAGGTCGCCGCGGGCGGGCCGGTTGTCGCGATCAGGCCGCAGAGTTGACATCTCGATGAGGCAGGGAGATCTTTGAGCATGAGCGCTGTCGAGAGGGTGCGGGCCGCCTACGCGCGGATGCGGGAGGTCGACCGGCCCGAGGTGTGGATCACGCTGCGGGACGAAGAGGACGCCGTCGCCGAGGCCGCCGCGCTCGATGCGAGCCGCACGGTGCGCGGGCCGCTGCACGGTCTCGTCGCCGCCGTCAAGGACAACATCGACGTCGCGGGGCTGCCCACGACGGCGGGGAGCCCCGCCTACTCCTACACCCCCCAGGTCGATGCGGCGGCCGTCGCGCGTCTGCGGGCGGCGGGGGCGATCGTCATCGGCAAGACCAACCTCGACCAGTTCGCCACCGGTCTCGTCGGCACGCGCAGCCCCTACGGCGCCGTGCGCGGCGCATGGGATCCCGCGCGCATCTCGGGCGGTTCTTCGTCGGGGTCGGCCGTCGCGGTGGCGCTCGGCATCGTCGATGTCGCCCTCGGCACCGACACCGCCGGATCGGGCCGCGTTCCCGCGGCGCTGAACGGCATCGTCGGGGTGAAGGCGACGCGCGGCGCCATCCCGACCACGGGGGTCGTGCCCGCGTGCCGCTCGCTCGACTGCGTCACGGTGTTCGCCGGCGACCTCGCGCTCGCGCGCACGACGACCGCACTGCTCAGCGGCGCCGACGAGGGCGATCCGCTCAGCCGCGACGACCGGCCCGGCCCCGTGCTGCCCGCGCGCCCGCGCGTCGCGATCCCGACGCCCGCGCACCTGGAGGGCATGGCCGACGGATGGGCGGACGCGTTCGCGGCGGCCGCCGCGCGGCTGGCGGCATCCGGCGTCGAGATCGTCGAGGTGGACATCACCCCGCTGCTGGATGCCGCGCGGCTCCTATACGAGGGCGCCTTCGTCGCCGAGCGTGCCGCCGCGGTCGGTGCGTTCATCGACGATCACCGCGACCTCATCGGCACCGATCTCGACCCGACGGTCGCCGCGATCGTGCTCGCCGGGGCGGGGGCGAGCGCCGCCGACCTCTACCGCGACGCCGAGCGGCGAGACGTGCTGGGCGCGGCAGGGCGTGCGGCGCTCGCCGGATGCGACGCCCTTCTGACGCCGACGACGACGTGGCATCCGACCCTCGCCGAGGTCGCGGCCGACCCGGTCGGCGCGAACAGCCGCATGGGGCGGTTCACGAACTTCTGCAACCTCCTCGACATGGCCTCGCTCGCCGTCCCCGCCGGTTTCGTCGCGGGCCTGCCGTTCGGGGTCATGTTCACCGGGCCCGCCTTCTCGGACCGGGCGCTCGCCGGGCTCGCCGAACGCCTGCTCGCGCCGCGTGTCGAGCTCGCCGTCTTCGGAGCGCACCTGCGCGGTCAGCCGCTGAACTCTCAGCTCATCCTCGCGGGGGGCCGCTTCGTCGCCGACATCGCGACGGCGCCCGCCTACCGGCTGTATGCGCTGTCGACGATCCCGCCCAAGCCCGGCCTGGTCCGCTCGGGCGACGGCGTGTCGATCGTGGGTGAGCTGTGGACCCTGCCCGCCGCGGGGTTCGCCACGTTCGTCGACGCGCTCCCGCGTCCCATGGCGATCTCGCGTGTGGAGCTCGCCGACGGCCGTGAGGTCGCCGGCTTCGGCGTCGAGCCCGAAGCGCTCGCGGATGCCGCCGACATCACCGCCTTCGGGGGATGGCGCGCGTACCGGGCGGCATCCGCCTGAGCCTGCGGTGTCAGGGCTTGTCGGCCGCGAGCGGAGCCTCGGCCTCCTCAGCGGCCACCGTCACATCGAGCACGGCGTCCGCCGCGCGCTCGGCGCGGTGCGGCACCTCCTCACGCGGGGCGGTGATGATACGCATCGCCTGGGTGTCCATGCCGACCTGCTCCTCGTCGAGGGCGCTGCGCACGCGAGCGTAGTCGGCGTATTCGGCTTCGCTGCGCGGGCTCAGCCAGGCGACCAGCAGGAAGACACCGTACGAGATGACGAAAGCGAGCAGCGTCGCCCAGCCGTCGAAATCGGCGGTGATGAGGTCGTTGGGGATGTAGAGGATGTTGTTCTCCACGCCGTACAGCGTCGGGGTGAGGGCGAGGAACGTCATCCGCACGACCAAGCCGACGACGGCGGAGATGAGCATCGCCCGCACACCGGGACGCTTCCAGAACACGCTCGTGATGAACGGACCCGCCAGGCACACGAGCATGAGGTCGAAGGCGAGCGTGAGGAGGATGCCGGTCTGTGCGACCTGGATGGCCAGGAACGCTCCGGCCAGTGAGATCGGCACCATGATCAGCCGCGTCCAGCGCAGCAGCGGGTCGTGATCGTGCTCCGCGGTGCGGCGGACGCCCGCGATGTTGCGCACCGCGATCGCGCTCGTGGCGAGCATGGCGCCGGATGCCGTGGAGAACGACGCCGCGATGATGCCCGACAGCACGAAGATCGCGATGATGGGCGGCGCCGCATCGCCGAGCATGGCGTAGAGGATGGGTCCGTCGTCGGCCGTGAAGCCCGCCGAGACGCCCGCGAGGGCGACCAGCGCGAAGATGACGCCGACCGTGGCGGTGATGACCGCGGACGAGTAGCAGGCCCGGCGGGCGGTCTGGGGGTTCTTGGCGCCGAAGACGCGCTGCATGAAGTCGATCGCGACGATATCGCCGACGCCCAGCGCGAAGAGGGTGGCCCAGTTGATCGCGGAGCCCTGCGCGGGGTCGGTGAGCTGGCCGAGATCGAACGGCCCCATGCCTTCAGGGATGATGATGCCGTAGGTCGTGGCCACCCACCACAGCAGGCTGATCGCGGCGACGATCGTGATGACTGTCTGGATCATCGCCGTGTACGCGTCGGAGAACAAGCCGCCGGCGACCGTGTACGCGAACACCAGTGCGAGGGACACGAGGATGCCGACCGCATACGGCATCCCGGCGAACCTCTCCATGAGGAATCCGCACGCGACGAGGTTGCCCGCGAGCAGAATGACGAAGGAGAAGATCATGATGACGCTCGAGAGCACCTCGGTGGTGCGGCTGAAGCGCAGGCGGAAGTAGTCGGCGAGGGTGAACAGCTTCATCGCGTTCATGGGCTTGGCCAGGAACGTGCCGGTGAGGGTGAGGCAGATCGCCAGCCCCAGGGCGAGCGAGGCCCCCGACCAGAAGCCGAACTGGCTCGTCAGGTCGGTGTTTCCCACCGTCGCGTTGGCGTCGACGGCCGCACCGACCAGCGACGCGCTGACGAGCGGCACACCGAGGCTGCGGCCGGCGACGAGGAAGTTCGCGCTGTCCCCGTCGACTTTTCGTGCGATCCAGATGCCGACGACGATGACGACGACGACGGTGATCGATACCCCGAACATGATCATGGGGAGCTCCTTGGCGCGGCGCGGCGGCGGCCGATCGCAGATGCCACGTCATGGAGCTCACGCGACGGACTATCCATCGACCGATAGATAGTCCGATGATGGCGTCGTCGAGGCGCGCGGGTTTTTCCGTCGTGCAACGATCGTGTTAAGTCCGCGGGGGCGCCGCAGCAGTTGCGACGTGGTAGCTCCGCTACGGTGCGGTGAGGGTCGCGACGAGCGCCGGCCCGGCGGCGGCTGCGGCTTCGATCTGGGCACGGTCGAGTTCGAGCAGCCGCAGTGCCGCCGTGGCGACCGCGGGTGCGTCGGCAGGAGTCACGGCGGCGGGGCTACGGCGTCGCCGCACGATGACGCTCTCGACCAGGGCGAGCACGAGCCACGTCGCGGCCTCGGCGTCGGGGACATCGCACGCCGCGACAAGGCGCTCGTATGCGCTATCGAGTTGCGCGCGACGCTCGTGGAACACCGCGAAGCGGGGGTCGTACAACTCGGGGAGCAGATACAGCGCCCCGAGGTTGAGCTCACCGCCCAGGAGCAGGTCGGCATCCATGTCGGCGAGCGCCCAGAGTCTCGTCGCGGCGGGCTCGTGGCGGGACAGGATCTCGGTCGCCGCATCGAGCGAGGGCTGCACGGTGCTCAGGAGCAGATCGAGCAGGATCTCGTGCTTTCCCGCGAAATGGTGGTAGAGCGATGCCTGCCGGATGCCGGCGGCCTGCGCGATCGCGTGCGTCGACGTCGAGCCGTAGCCCTCGTTGCAGAACAGCGCGGCGCTCGCGGCGAGGATGTCCTCGCGCGTGCCGCGCCCCGTGAGCGATTCACCCGAGGCGCGGGGCCGCCCCGTCGTGCTCGTCATGGCTTCCACGGTACCAGCGCTCGCGGGGGCCGCCCTGCGGCACCGAAACGGCGTGGAAATACTCCGGGCACGCGCGGGTCACACCGGGTGGATAGGGTTTCTATAGTTCAACAGAAAGGAGCGTGGCGGGCATGACGGGAACGTCCACGACGGCGGGAGCACGCGCGCACGCGCGGGCGCAGGAGGCCGCGGCGCGGGTCGAGGAGATGCCGCTGCTGCCAGCCTCGCGGGGGGTGGCGCCCGAGGGCGTCGACCCCGCCGACCTGGTCTGGTCGGAGCGCGTCGCGGGCGGCAACTACACGCACCGCGTGCTCGCGCGCGGCACGCACGTGCGGCTCACCGACGTCACCGGCGATGCGTGCGCGTCGATCCTGCTGTACAACGCGTTCGAGACGCACGAGCGAACCAACGTCGCCGACACGGTCAAGGTGCAGTGGCAGGTCTACACGGCCCCCGGGCAGCTGCTGCTGAGTGACCAGGCCCGCGTGCTGGCGACCGTCGTGGCAGACACGTCGGGCGCGCATGACACGCTGTACGGCACGAGCTCGCAGCTGCGCAACGAGGAGCGCTACGGCGACGGATCGCCCGAGGGGCCCGCGCCCGCGGGGCGCGAGCTGTTCCTGCTCGCCGGCGCGAAGCACGGGCTCGGGCGTCGGGACATCCCGCCGAGCGTCTCGTTCTTCCAGGGGGTGCGCATCGACGCCGATGGGACCCCGCAGTGGCTCGGTTCCGCGGGAGCAGGAGCCGCGGTGACGCTGCGCATCGAGATGCCGGCGATCGTGCTCATCGCCAACGCCGCGCATCCCCTCGACCCGCGCGAGAGCTACACGTGCGGCCCCCTCGACGTCTCGGCGTGGCGGGGCGTGCCCACGGCGCCCGATGATCCGCTCTGGGGCGCCACTCCCGAAGGCCGTCGCGCCTTCCTCAACACCGTCGACTACCTGAGCGCGAGGGGAATCGCATGAGCATCGAGATCAGCCGCGAGGTCGTCCGCCCGCGGGCGCCCTGGTCGAGGATCATCCGCGCCGGGCAGGTGCTCACGATCGTCGACCTCGACGGCAACCAGGCCGTCGACTTCCTCGCGTACGACGCGCACGACACCCAGAACGCGTACAGCGCGGCGGCGACGTTGCAGGGGCAGGCATCGGTGTATCTGGCGACCGGATCGGTGCTGCGCGACGCCGAGTACCGCCCGCTCATGACGGTCGTCGCCACCGATGTCGCCTACCACGACACCCTCGGGGGTGCGTGCTCCAAGGAGAGCAACACGCTGCGCTACGGTCACCACACCTCTGCGCAGCACGCGTGCGCCGAGAACTTCTTGCGTGAGCTGTCGCACTACGGGATGGGCAAGCGCGACCAGGTGTCGAACATCAACTGGTTCATGAACGTGCCCGTCGATCCCGACGGCGCGCTCGGCATCGTCGACGGCATCTCCTCGCCGGGACTGTCGGTCTCGTTGCGCGCCGAGCGCGACACGCTCGTCGTGGTCTCGAACTGCCCGCAGATCAACAACCCCTGCAACGGGTTCCATCCCTCGCGCGCCGAGATGGTCGTGACGGAGGGATAGCCGCGTCGGCCACCCTCGCCGTTCGGCGCGGGACACTAGACGAAAGTTGCAATTGTCCGCTGGGATTCCCTGCCGCTGAGCGCACCGTGATATCCAGGAGGGACCAGAGAAATCTCTTCCGTCCCCCCGGAGGATCACATCGTGACCAGTCGCCTTCGGCGACGCTTCGGCGTCGCTGCGGCGGCAGTTTCGGCGTTCGCGCTTCTGCTCAGCGGCACCGCGACGCCGGCTCTCGCCGCCGACACATCCACCCTTAGCTGCACCTCGCTCACGCTCGCGCAGGTGCAGGACCAGATCCTCAGCGAGGTCAACGCCGATCGTGCGGCCCTCGGCCTGACGGCGTTGCAGCGCGACACGACGATGGATGCCGTCGCGGTCGCCTGGTCGCAGTCGCAGGCGGCGGCGTCCACGATGAGTCACAATCCGAACTACACGTCGCAGATCCCCTCTGGCTGGACCGCCGCCGGCGAGAACGTCGCTTACGGGTATGCGCCGACGGCGGTGACGACGGCATGGTTGAACAGCGCCGGGCATCGAGCCAACATCGAGAGCACGCTGTTCACGCACATCGGCATCGGCGTGGCCTGCAGCGCGAGCGGGACGCCCTACTACACGCAGGACTTCGGCGCGTACTCCAGCAGCGCGGCGGTCGCGCTGGGCTCGCTCACGGCGGCAACGCCGGCGATCACCGGCACCGTGGCTGTCGGCGAGAAGCTCACGGCGAAGGTCGGCACGTGGAATCCGACCTCGGTCGTCCTCACCTACCGGTGGTTGCGCGGCGGGGTCGCGATCTCGGGTGCGACCGGCAAGACCTACAAGCTGACCGCAGCCGATGCCGGCAAGAAGATCTCGGTGCGCGTCACCGGCACCAAGAGCGGCTATACGACGACGACCGTCACGAGCGCCGCCAAGAAAGTGCCGAAGGTGCTCACCAAGACGACCACCCCCAAGATCACCGGAACGAAGAAGGTCGGCAAGAAGCTGACTGCCGCGGCCGGCACGTGGAAGCCGTCGGGGGTGACGCTGAGCTACCAGTGGTTGCGCGGCGGGGTCGCGATCTCGGGTGCGACCGGCAAGACCTACAAGCTGACCGCAGCCGATGCCGGCAAGAAGATCTCGGTGCGCGTCACCGGCACCAAGAGCGGTTACACGAGCGTGAGCCGCACCAGCACGTCGTACAAGATCACGAAGAAATAGCGTGCACCGCTCTGTTCGGTCGGGTGGGGGGCGCCGCGACCCGCACTCTGCCGCGACGCAACGACGGCGCGCCGGCGCGATTGAACAACCCACGGTGGCGCAGACTGTTCGGTCGCGGCAAAGCGTGCGTGGGGGCGTCGTGACTGGCAGGATGCCGCGACTCAACCGCGGGGCGAGCGACACCCGCCCCGGTGATCAGTCGGCGGCATCCGCCTTCTCGAACTGCTCCTTCATCGCCTCGAGATCGAGGGCGTCGGTGGTGACCTCGGTCTTGCCGTCGTAGACGTCGCGGTCGAGCTCGTCGTTCGCGTTGGCGACGAGCATCGCGACGAACGTGTCGCCGTTGACGTTGAGGAAGGTGCGGAAGATGCCGGCGAACCAGTCCACCGCGATCAGCAGGCCGACCGCCTCGAAGGGCAGGCCCAGCGAGGTCGCGAGGAACATCGCGACGACGGGGAATCCCCCCGGCACGGTGATCGTGCCCATGTTGAGGAGGATCGCGAGGGTCATCCCGAGCAGGATCGAGCCGAAGTCGAGGGTCATGTCCCCCGACTGGGCGAGGAACATGACGACGATCATGTAGTTCAGCACCGCGCCGTACGAGCCCATCGTGAGCCCGACCGAGAGGGTGAAGTTCGCCACCGGCTGGCTCACGCCGACCTTCTCGACGGCGGTGCGCAGCACCGTCGGGAAGGTGACCGCCGAGCTCGTCGTCGTGATCGCGATCATCGTCTGGTCGCTGAGCTTGCCGGGCAGCAGCCCGACGTTGACGCGCGTGCGCAGCCACACCACGAGCACGAACAGGGCGAGGACGATCAGCACGCCGAGCAGCGTCGCGCCGAGGTACTTCAGCGCGCTCGTGACGACCGCGAACCCGACCGTGCCGGCGAGGTTGGCGAGCAGGCAGAACACACCGATCGGGGCGATGAGCATGACGAAGCGGATCATCGTGAGCACGACCTGCTGGATCTGGTCGAAGAAGTCGAGCACCAGACGGTTGCCGCTCCCCGCGATGTACGCGTTGAGGGCGACACCGAACAGCAGGGAGAAGATGATGATCGGGACCATTGTCGCGGTCGACATGGCGTCGAAGATGTTCGTCGACACGAAGTTCAGCAGTGTCTCCTGCCACCCGGTCGTCTCGGCGACCGACTCCTGCAGCGATTCGTCGACGCTGCCGGAGAAGTCGATGCCGGCGCCAGGCTGGATGAGCACGCTGATGCCCCACGCGAGGATCGCCGCGATGATCGAGAACCCGATCATCCACTTGAAGGTGCGGAAGGCCATCTTGCCCATTCCCGAGCCGGTCATCGAGCCGGTCGCGACGATGACGGACGACATCACGAGCGGCACGATCGCCATCTGGATCAGCCGGATGAACATGTCGCCGACGAACTTGAGGTTCGCCGCCCACTCGCCGACGATCAGGCCGAAGACGATGCCGAGGATGGCGGCACCGCCGATCTGCAGAGCCGGGTTCTTCAAGACCTTCATGTCGTTCTCCACTCCGGGGATGGCCGTGCGCACGGCAGGGATGAGACCAAGCTATGAGGCGAACCACCCGGCGCCGCCCCGCGGTCCGACCTGTAATGCAGTGTTTACATCCGGGACAGTGGCGAAATCCACTGGTGACAGGGAGGCCTCCACAGATGCGTTTCTCACCTCAGGAGCGGTTCGTCACCTGCGATCGAGCGCCGATGGGAGCCATCGCTTCGACCGACCCGGCGAAAGGAGTAGATTCGCAGCGTGAGCACCCCGACATGGATTCAGCATCCGGGCATGGTCGCCTGGGTGGGCGAGATGGCAGAGCTGTGTACCCCCGACGACATCCACTGGTGCGACGGGTCGGACGCCGAGTACGAGGCGCTGTGTGCGCAGCTGGTCGAAGCAGGCACGTTCATCAAGCTGAACGACGAGAAGCGCCCGCGCAGCTATCTCGCCCGCAGTGACGCGAGCGACGTCGCACGCGTCGAGGAGCGCACGTTCATCTGCGCGCGCAGCGAAGAGGATGCCGGGCCGACCAACAACTGGATGGACCCGCGCGAGATGATGGCCCTGCTGCGGCCCCTGTTCGCCGGGTCGATGAAGGGGCGCACGATGTACGTCGTGCCGTTCAGCATGGGGCCGATCGGCTCGCCCATCGCCCAACTCGGAGTGCAGATCACCGACTCGCCATATGCCGTTGTGAGCATGAAGATCATGACGCGCATGGGCCGCCCCGCGGCCGAGCAGCTCGGCAGCGACGGCGAGTTCGTGCCGTGCATGCACAGCGTCGGTGCTCCGCTCGAGCCCGGCCAGCAGGACGTGCCGTGGCCGTGCAACGACAATGACAAGTACATCGTGCACTTCCCCGAGACGCGCGAGATCTGGTCGTACGGGTCGGGCTACGGCGGCAACGCCCTGCTCGGCAAGAAGTGCCTCGCGTTGCGCATCGCCTCATCGATGGCGCGCGATGACCGGTGGCTCGCCGAGCACATGCTGATCCTCGGCGTCACCGACCCGCAGGGCGAGAAGACCTATGTCGCGGCGGCGTTCCCGAGCGCGTGCGGAAAGACGAACTTCGCGATGCTCGTCCCGCCGGAGCACTTCCAGCAGGAGGGCTGGAAGGTCACGACGGTCGGCGACGACATCGCGTGGATCAAACCGGGCGACGACGGCCGCCTGTATGCGATCAACCCCGAGGCCGGCTACTTCGGCGTCGCGCCCGGCACGTCGTACGGTACGAACCCGAGCGCGATGGAGTCGATCCGCAGCGACACGATCTTCACCAACGTCGCCCTCACCGACGACGGCGACGTGTGGTGGGAGGGCATGAGCGAGCCGCCCGCGCACCTGATCGACTGGCAGGGCAATGACTGGACCCCGGCATCCGGCACGAAGGCCGCTCATCCCAACTCGCGCTTCACCTCCCCGGCGACCCTCAACCCCGCCCTCGACGAGTCGTGGGATGACCCGCAGGGCGTGCCGATCAATGCGTTCGTCTTCGGCGGGCGCAGAGCCGGCACGATCCCGCTCATCACGCAGAGCTTCAACTGGGCGTTCGGGGTCTACATGGCGGCGACCATGGGCTCCGAGACCACGGCCGCGGCGGCCGGCGCGCAGGGTGTCGTGCGCCGCGACCCGTTCGCGATGCTCCCGTTCGCCGGGTACCACATGGGCGATTACATCAACCACTGGCTCGCGTTCGGGCGGAGCATCCGCAATCCTCCGCGCATCTTCCAGGTCAACTGGTTCCGCCGTGACGAGGACGGGAAGTTCCTCTGGCCCGGGTTCGGCGAGAACATGCGCATCCTGCAGTGGATCGTCGCCCGCGCCCGCGGACGCGCGATCGGGGTCGAGAGCCCGCTGGGATGGATGCCGACCTACGAGGACATCGACTGGACCGGGTTGGACTTCTCCGAGGAGGAGTTCTTCAAGTGCATGGCCATCAACCGGCGTGACTGGACGGCGGAGCTGCTCGACGTCGAAGAGCTCTTCATGAAGCTCTACACGCGCCTGCCCAAGGAGATGGAGATGATCCGCTCCCTGACGACGAGCGCGTTGTGGCGCTCGCCGAAGAACTGGGAGATGAACGTCGACCCGACCTGAGCAGCGCTCAGTCCCCTCCGCGAACCGCCAGGTTTCGTGCGAGCCGCCACGATATGTGCGTCCATAGCCTGGCGGCTCGCACGGGGCTTGGCGGCTCGCGGGTGGGGGGTCGGTAAAATCTCTTGTGCCCGAAACGACTTCGCCCGACGATAGCGACGCGCCCACGGTTGACCCGACGGAACTGGAGATCGCCCTGCGGGTGATTGCCGCCTCGGTGCACCTCGATCGTGAGGACCCGACGTACATCGCCCTGCGCCGGGCCACCGGCAAGATGTACAAAGACGTCAAGAGGCAGGCCCGCAAAGACAAGCGCCAGAGCATTGCGGATGCCGACCGCGCCGTGGTCGCCGCGACCGCCACCGGGGCGCCCGATCGCATCGACGACGAGACCCGCGGCATCCCGCTCGCCGCCCGCACCGCCGCGCCGACGGCGGGCGAGCTCATCAAACCCCGCAACTGCTACATCTGCAAAGAGCTCTACACGACGGTGGATGCCTTCTACCACCAGCTGTGCCCCGCGTGCGCCGCGATGAGCCACGCCAAGCGCGACGCACGCACCGACCTCACCGGACGCCGCGCGCTGCTGACCGGCGGACGGGCGAAGATCGGCATGTACATCGCCCTGCGGCTGCTGCGCGACGGCGCCCACACGACGATCACGACCCGCTTCCCCCGCGACGCCGTGCGGCGGTTCTCCGCCCTGTCCGACAGCGGCGACTGGATCCACCGCCTCAAGATCGTCGGCATCGACCTGCGCGACCCGGCGCAGGTGATCGCTCTGGCGGACGCCGTGGCCGCCGACGGTCCCCTCGACATCCTCATCAACAATGCCGCGCAGACGGTGCGGCGCTCCCCCGGCGCCTACAAGCCGCTCGTGGATGCCGAGCTCGCGCCCCTGCCGACCGGCCCGCTGCCGGAGCTTCTGACCTTTGGCCATACGAACGATGCGCACCCGCTCGCCCTCGCGCAGTCGGTGACGAGCCACCCGATCCTCGCGGCGGCGGTTTCTGAGAACCTCAGCGCCGAGGAGCTGACCGCCGAGGCGATGGCGGCAGGTTCCGCCTCGCTCGAACGCCTCGCCGCGGGCACCGCGATCGACGCGGGTGGGCTCGTCCCCGACGAGCACCACATCAACAGCTGGACGCAGTCGGTCGAGCAGGTCGAACCGCTGGAGATGCTCGAGGTGCAGCTGGCGAACATGACGGCGCCGTTCCTGCTCGTCTCGTGCCTGCGGCCGGCGCTTGCGGCATCCCCCGCGCGCCGGAAGTACGTCGTCAACGTCTCGGCGATGGAGGGCGTGTTCGGCCGCGGGTACAAGGGCCCCGGGCATCCGCACACGAACATGGCCAAGGCGGCGCTCAACATGCTCACGCGCACGAGCGCGCGCGAGATGTTCGAGTCCGACGGCATCCTCATGACCGCCGTCGACACCGGCTGGATCACCGACGAGCGTCCTCACTTCACGAAGGTGCGGCTCGCCGAGGAGGGCTTCCACGCCCCCCTCGACCTCGTCGACGGCGCGGCGCGGGTCTACGACCCGATCGTGCGCGGCGAGGCCGGCGAAGACCTGTTCGGCATCTTCCTGAAGGACTATCGCAAGAGCTCGTGGTGACTACGCCTCGGGCAGGAAGTAGCTGTACGCGAGCGGGGCGATCTCCAGGGCGGATGCCTCGGCGCGCGTGACCCAGCAGAGCTCTGCGATCTCGGCATCCGGCACCGGCACCTGCGTGCCGATGTCGACGCGGAAGACGTCGGCGACGACGAGGAACCCGGGTTCGTTGGCGGCGGCCGCCGTGAACCGTCCGAGGGGTTCGAGGGCGGCCGGGTCGAGGGTGAGGCCCAGCTCCTCGGCGAGCTCGCGCACGAGCGTCTCGGCGGGCGTCTCGCCCGGTTCGGGCTTGCCGCCGGGCTGCATGAACGCCGTCGTCCCGGCCTTGCGCACGAGCAGCAGCCGGCCGGCTGCGTCGGAGATCACCGCGGCCGAGACGCGGACCTCGGGTTGTGCGGTCGCAGTCACCCTCGCACGGTAGCACCGGGGCGTGGCCAACTCCTCCAATTCGGAGTCGTCGAAGCAGGGACGGCGGGCAATCCCGGGGTGAGGCACCTGTCGCTGCGGCGGATGGGAGGAGTGAGCCCCCGGCGGCGGGCCGCGCGAGGCCCGTTCGCTCTTACCGGATTCCGATGCGACCGTCAACATCTTCATCGGCCGCTGTGCCGGTGAGCGACTGCCGCACGCCCGCGCCTACAGTAGGGGAGTGCTTCCCCTCCCCCGCTGCGCCCCAGAGGAACGCGGCATCGCCGATGCCGAGGTGCGCGCCCTCGCCGATCGTCTCGAACGCGAGGGCCTCGACCCGCACGCCCTGCTGATCGCCCGCGGCGGGAGGGTCGTCTTCGAGGCGGCGTGGGCGCCGTACCGGCTCGACCGCCCGGCGCTCGTGCACTCGGCATCCAAGGTGTACACGTCGCTCGCGATCGGGTTCCTCGCCGACGAGGGACGCCTCGCGCTCGACGATGCGGTGGGCTCGCTGTTGGGCGAGGTGAACCCGGCCGGCATCACGGTGCGGCACCTGCTGACGATGAACACGGGGCACTCCGATGCGCAGATCGCCGCGATCGGAGACGATCCCCGCGAGTTGTTGCGCGTCGTTCCGGAGCGCGAGCCGGGCACCTCCTTCGCCTACAACTCCCCCGCGGCGCACGCGCTGTCGTACCTCGTGACGGCGGTGACGGGCGAACGGCTCACGAGCTACCTGCGGCCGCGACTGCTCCACCCGCTCGGGATCGGACCCCGGTGGATGAGGGCGCTCGGCGGCCTCGAGCACGGGGCATCCGGATTCCATCTCACGGTGGAAGACCTGGCACGCACGGCGACGATGCTCGCCCACGGCGGATCGTTCCAGGGACGTCGGGTGGCTCCGGCCTGGTACGTCGACGAGCTGAGCCGTCCGTGGTCGGACACCTCGGCGTTCGACGGCCCGGCCTGCACCGAGGGAGAGGTCAACGACTGGTCGCTCGGCTACGGCTATCAGGTGTGGCGGTCTCGCCACGGCTTCCGCCTCGACGGCGCCGTCGGCCAGTTCGCACTCGTGCTGCCGCGGCACGACCTGGCGATCGCATACCAGGGCGCGACCCTCGACACGCAGGCCGTGCTGCGGGAGATGTGGGCCTTCGTCGAGACGGCGGATACCGCGGGTCTCGCTCAGGGCGGTGACGTCACGATCGGCAGCGCTGGCGCCGACAGCGGGACCGCGCCGTCGGGTGTGCGCGACACCTGGGACGCTCGCGAGCGGCTCGAGATCATGGCCGACGTGCCCTTCCCGGCCGAGGGACTCGCGCTGGAGGAGGCGCCGGGGGGCTGGACCCTCACGCTGCCGGGTGTCGGCGACGTGCCGGTCGGTGCCCGGTGGCGCGACATCGTGTCCCGCACGCAGGGCGAATCGACCCCGGAAGCCCCCGCAGCCCCCGCAGCTGGCGATTCGCCCTGTTTTTGGCACGCGGATCCGCCGACAGCCCTTCACCTCGCCACTCGCGGTGAGAGCCGCGCCGACGGGTCGGCGCTCATCCACGTCGTCGACACGACCTCGCCGCATCGTGCGATCGTCCGACGCGACCCCGAGGGCACCCTGCGCGCCGGATGGCACATCCCACCGCTGCGCGGAGGGTGGGAGGAGTTGCGGGTGCCCGCGTCGCTCACGCGCGTGCAGACGCGCGCGGCGGCGCTGCTGCTCGACATGGACGGCACTCTCGTCGACTCATACGCCGTCGTCGAACGGCTGTGGACCCGGTGGTCGCTCGAGCACGGCATCGATCCGGCGCGCGCGCTCGCGGTCGTCCACGGCCGACAGGGCCACGAGACGATGGCCGAGCTTCTTCCCGATCGCCCGCACGAGGTGAACCTGGCGGAGAACGCGGTGCTCCTGGCTGCGGAGACCGCCCAGACCGACGCAGTGGTGGCGCTGCCGGGTGCCGCACGGCTGCTGGCAGAGCTTGCCGCGCACACGCTGCCGCATGCGCTGGTCACTTCGGCGACCCTCGCGCTCGCGACGGCGCGGATGGATGCCGCGGGCCTGCCCGTGCCCGGGCTCGCCGTCACGGCGGAGGACGTCGCCCGCAGCAAGCCGGACCCCGCGGCCTTCCTCACCGGCGCCGCGGCGCTCGGCGTCGATCCGGCTGCGTGCATCGTCGTCGAGGACTCGCCCCACGGCATCGCGGCCGGTCTCGCCGCCGGCATGCGGGTCATCGGCGTCGGACCGCATGCGGCGGCGGCCGGCGCGACGTGGACGGTGGCGGATGCCTCCGGCATCCACGTCACCGCTGCGGCCGACGGCGCGATCGCCGTCGCGATCGACGCCTGAGCGCATCCGCCCGCGCCGACAGGAGGGGACGTTCAGCGCGCGGCTTCGCCGTCTGCCCCGTGGGCGGCGTGGGCCTCGTCGAAGCTGAGGCTCTTGCCGAAGACCCGTCCGATCAGCATCACGACCCCGATGACGACAAGCCCCAGGGCGACTCCCGCGACAGCCGAGATGAGCGTCTCGCCAAACCACACCACGACGGCCCCCAAGGGCTCGAGGGCGTGCTCGACGGCGTGCAGCAGCTCCACCGGCAGCGCCCAGCCGACTTCGCCGAGGTTGGAGAGCACGAGATGCCCACCGACCCACAGCATCGCGATCGTGCCGACGACGCTGATCACGCGGAAGACGGTGGGCATCGACCGCACGATGCGCATGCCGGTGTGCCGCACACGCTGCGACGAGCTCTTCGCCATTCGCAGTCCGATGTCGTCGAGCTTGACGAGCAGCGCGACGGCCCCGTAGACGAGCGCCGTCATCGCCACGGCGATGATCGCGAGCACCGCCAGGCGCGGCCAGAAGGTGAGGTCCGCGTCGACCGCCGCGAGTCCGATGAGCATGATCTCCGCCGACAGGATGAGGTCGGTGCGCACCGCGCCGGCCACGAGGCGCTTCTCGTCGCGCGCCTCCTCCTCGCCTTCGGAGTGGTGGAACCCGAACCACTCCAGCACCTTCTCGGCGCCTTCGAAGCACAGATACGTGCCGCCCGCGATCAGCAGCCACGGCAGCGCCCACGGCGCGAACGCCGTCAGGAGGAGGGCGACAGGGATGATGATGAGGAACTTGTTGCGCAGCGAACCCAGCGCGATGCGTCCGACGACGGGCAGCTCTCGGGCCGGAGTGAGTCCCTGCACATACTGCGGAGAGACCGCGGCGTCGTCGATGACGACGCCCGCCGACTTCGCCGACGCCTTCAGGGCGGCGCTGAGGATGTCGTCGACGACGGCGAGCAGACCTACGGACATGCGTGCCAGGCTATCGCCGCCGCAGCGCCGTCGCGAAACCGCCGCTGCACGCCGAGACCCGGCATCCGGACCGCGGGTCTCGGCGTGCAGAGCGGGTCTCGGTCGCAACCCCGAGGCGCCCGGGACGTCGGGGTGGGGCGGTCGGAGTGGTCGAATCGATTCGATAGAATGGCGGGAGTCATGGCTCCTCCTCCGCACAACTCCCGCAACGCCTCCCTCATCACGGGGAGCCCGTGGTGCGTGATACTCGCGTTCTCGGTGCCGCTGATCATCGGCAACGTCGTGCAGCAGCTGTACCAGGTCGCCGACGCGATCGTCGTCGGTCGCCACCTCGGCGTCGACGCGCTCGCCGCCGTCGGCGCGACCGGTAGCCTGATGTTCCTGCTGATCGGGTTCTCGTGGGGCCTGACGAGCGGCTTCGCGATCCCCACGGCCCAGGCGTTCGGCGCGGGGGATGCCGCCGGAGTGCGGCGATCGGTCGCCACCGGCACTCTCCTCGCGGCGATCGGCGGGCTCGTGCTGACCGTCGCCGCGCCGCTGCTCGCACGCCCCGCGCTCGTGCTGCTGCAGACTCCGCCCGAACTGCTCGACGACGCGACCCTGTTCGCCCAGGTCAGCTTCCTCGGGGCGGGTGCGACGATGGCGTTCAACTACCTCGCCGCGATCATCCGGGCCATCGGCGATTCGCGCACGCCGCTCATCTTCCTCGTCCTCTCGTGCGTCCTGAACGTCGCGCTCGTGCTGCTCATGGTCGGCGGGCTCGATTGGGGCGTCGGCGGGGCGGCGCTGGCGACGATCGTCTCGCAGGCCGTATCCGTGCTGCTGTGCCTGGCGTTCCTCCGCCGACGCCTGCCGGTACTGCACCTCACGCGCGTCGACTGGCGCGTCACGCGCGCCGACATCGCGGCGCATCTGCGGTTGGGTGCGCCGATGGGGTTTCAGGCATCCATCATCGCGATCGGCACCCTCGTGGTGCAGGTCGCCCTCAACCGGCTCGGCGCCGATGCCGTCGCCGCCTACACGACCGCTTCGCGCGTGGACGGACTGGCCGTCGCGCTGATGTCCTCGCTGGGACTGGCCGCTTCGATGTACGCGGCGCAGAATCTCGGGGCGCGCCGCCCCGACCGCATCCGCCGCGGCGTCGTGCAGGCGGTGTGGATCGCGGTCGCCGCCGGTGCCGTGATGGGCGTCGTGCTCATCGCCTTCGGCCCGCAGCTGGTGCGCCTGTTCGTGGGCGACGGGGCCGACGCCGTCGTGGACCTCGCGGCCCTCATGCTGATCGTCAACGGTGCGACCTACTGGGCGCTCGGCGTGTTGTTCGTGCTGCGCGGTGCCCTGCAGGGGCTCGGGCACGCGCTCATCCCGACGGTGACCGGTGTCGTGGAACTCGCGATGCGGGTGGGCGCCGCGATCGTGCTCGGCGCCGCGGTCGGCTTCATCGGCGTCGCGTGGAGCAACCCGCTGGCCTGGCTCGGCGGCATGATCATTCTGATTCCGGCATATATCCACGCGCATCGGGCGCTGCGCCGGATGCCGGTCTGTGCGAGCGGACCGACGCTCACGACGCCGGTCGCCGTGCTCGGCCCGACCGAGGGATCGGGTGTCGTCGATGCCGTCATCACACAGCCCGTCGTCACGGCCGACACCGCCGGCGACACGAAGTTCATCGCCCGACGTCGCCGCGCAGAGCGCAACAGGGGCAGAATCAGAGTGTGACCGCCGCCCTGCCACAGCTCACCGAGATGCCCTCCCCGCAGTACGTCATGGTGGGCGACGGCCTGCGGCTGGCGACCTACTCGTGGGGCGACCCGAGCGATCCCACCGTGATCGCCGTGCACGGGTTCGCGTCGAGCACGAAAGACAACTGGGTCGCCACCGGCTGGGTGCGGGACCTGCTGCGAGCGGGCTTCCACGTCATCTGCATCGATCAACGCGGGCACGGCCACAGCGAGAAGCCGCTCGGCGCGCACGACTACGACATGCGTCAGTTCGCCAGCGACGTCGAGACGGTGCTCGACACCTATCTCGTCGACGAAGCGCTCTACGTCGGCTATTCGTTGGGCGCGCGCGTCGGCTGGGAGGTCGCGCAGAACATCGCGGGCCGCATCCCCCGGGTCGTGCTCGGGGGCGTTCCCGACGGCATCCCCCTGCAGCGGCTCAACCTCGACCAGGTGCGCGCGCTCGTCACCGATGGCACGCCGGTGACCGACACGGTGACGCAGAACTACATCCGCCTGACCGAGCGGGTGCCCGGCAACGACCTGCGCGCCCTCGTCGCCCTCGCCGAAGGGATGCGACAGACGCGCACGATCGACCCCGATGCCCGTCACGCTCCGCAGCAGCCGGTGCTGTTCTGCACGGGGTCTCTGGACGCGATCATCGGCGGGTCGAAAGAGCTGGCGGTGGCCTGCCCGCAGGGTCGTTTCCTGGAGATCCCCGATCGGCACCACTTCAACGCGCCGGGGTCGCGGGTGTTCCGCGAGGCGGCGATCGCCTTCCTGTCGCAGTGAGGCCTACGCCTTGGCGATCGCGTCTTCGAGTGCGACCCAGGCGAGCATCGCGCACTTCACGCGCGCCGAGAACTTCGACACCCCCGACAGGGCGGCCGCGTCGCCGTAGACCTCTTCATCGAGCTCGATCGCCCCGCGTGAGCGCAGCGCCGCGCGGAATCCTTCGACCAGCCGCACCGCGTCGCCGCGGCTGAGGCTCTCGTCGGCGACCAGGTCGGCGAGCATGGATGCCGAGGCCTGCGAGATCGAGCACCCCCGGCCCTCCCAGCTCACATCGGCGATGCGGTCGCCGTCGAGGCGGGCGCGCAGGGTGATCTCATCGCCGCAGACCGGGTTCTTCTGGTGCGAGGTGCCGCTGCCGTCACCGTCAGGGGCGAGCCCGAAGTGCTGCGGGTGCTTGGAGTGATCGAGGATGAGCTCGCGGTAGAGGGCGTCGAGGTCGCTCATGGGTTCAGACTCCGAAGTAGGGGCGGATGCCGGAGACCGCCTCGACGAACCGGTCGATGTCGTCGGTCGTGTTGTACAGGGCGGTCGAGGCGCGCACGCTGGCCGTGACGCCGTAGCGCTCGTGCAGGGGCGCGGCGCAGTGGTGCCCGACGCGCACCGCGATGCCGAGGGAGTCGAGGTACTGACCCGCGTCGTGCGCGTGCACGCCGTCGACGTCGAAGGACCACAGGCCGACGCGCTCAGCGCCGGTCGCATCGCCCAACAGGCGGATACCGGGGGTCTCCGCGAGCCCTGACCGCATCCGATGCGCCAACATGCTCTCGTGGGCATGGACGGTCTCGAGCCCGATGTGTTGCAGGTACCGCACGGCGGCGGCGAGGCCGATCGCGGGGCCCACCGGTTGCGTGCCGGCCTCGAACCGCTGCGGCGGCGGCAGGTACTCGGCGCCCTGGAGGGTGACGGTCGTGATCATCGATCCGCCGGTGAGGAACGGCGGCAGCGCCTCGAGCACGTCGCTGCGTCCGTACAGTCCGCCGACCCCGTACGGCCCGAGCATCTTGTGTCCACTGAAGACGGCCAGGTCGACGCCGAGGGCGGGCAGGTCCAGCGGCAGGTGCGGTGCCGACTGACAGGCGTCCAACACGGTCAGCGCCCCCACGCCTCGGGCGAGGGCGATGAGCTCGGTGGCGGGGTTGATGATCCCGAGGACGTTCGAGACGTGCGTGAACGCGACGATGCGCGTGCGCTCGCCGATGATGGATGCCGCCGCATCCATATCGAGCGTGCCGTCGTCATGGACGGGAATATGGCGCAGCACGGCACCGGTGCGCGCAGCGAGATCTTGCCAGGGCAGCAGGTTCGCGTGGTGCTCGATCGCCGTCGTCACGATCTCGTCGCCGGGGCGCAGCGCGACACGCTCGTGCCGGGTGCCGCGGCCGAGCGATGCATTCCCGATCGAGTATGCGATGAGGTTGAGCCCCATCGTGGCGCCGCCGGTCCACACCAGCTGCTCCGGTTCGGCACCGACGAAGCCGGCAACGGTGGCCCGGGCGTCTTCGAACAGCTCGGTCGCCTCCGCGGCGAGCGTGTGTGCGCCGCGGTGCACGGCGGCGTTGGCGTGCGTGAGGAAGTCGCGTTCGGCATCGAGCACCGCGAGCGGCTTCTGGCTCGTGGCGGCCGAGTCGAGGTAGACGAGCGGGTGGCCGCCCACCTGCTGGGCCAGGATCGGGAAGTCCTCCCGCGCGCGCGCGGCGTCCAGCGCCGGGGCGGCGGTCGGGGCGGGGGCGGAACTCATCCCTCTAGGCTACGCCCCGGCATCCGCCCCGGCTCCGGACGGTGTGCCGGAAGCAGGCTGGATCGCACGAGCGGGGGTCTGCGGGGCGTGGCGCGGTCGATTCGGCCTGCGCGCGGGACGCGCGAACCGGTCACTCCACGGGCTCGTCGGTGTGGGCGACCAGGCCGTAGGAGGCGATGCGCCCCGCGCGATCGTCGCCGGGCAGGGGGCGCGAACGGCGGCCGGAGATCAGCTCCGACGAGTCGAGGAGCCAGGGCACGAGCGTGATCTGCACGCCGTGCACGAGCATCAGCTGCTGCGCGATGCGCCGGGCGCGGCGGTTGTGCAGCATGCCCTCCCACCAGTGCCCCACGATGTATTGCGGCAGATACACCGTCACGACCGTGGAGCCGTGCGCCGCCCGGTATTCGCGGATGAACTGGGCGACCGGCGCGGCGTAGTGGCGCAGCGGGGAGTCGATCACGACCAGCGGCACCGGCATCCCGTGCACCTCCCAGTCGGTCTGCACCTCGCGCGTCCCCTCCGCGGCGACCGCGACGTGCAGCGCGATGGTCTTGTCGTGCCCCGCGGCCAGCGCGTAGTCGAGGGCTTTTACGACCGGCTTGTGCAACCGCCCCACCAGCACGATCGCGAGGTCGCCGCTGGCCCCGAAGTGCACTGCGTCGTCCATCGCCGTCTCGTGCTCGATGTCGCGGTAGTACCGGTGCACGCCGATCATCAGCATCGACAGCACCGGGATGGCGAGGAACACGAGATAGGCCCCGTGGGTGAACTTGGTGATCGTCACGATCACCAGCACGACCATGGTGACCGTCGCGCCCAGCGCGTTGATCGAGAGCCCGCTCCACGCCTCGCGCCGCCGCGCGCGGTCGCGGCGCGGCAGGAAGCGCAGCTCACGGCGCCAATGCCTGACCATCCCCCACTGCCCGAGCGAGAACGAGACGAACACGCCGATGACGTACAGCTGGATGAGCGTGGTCAGCCGCGCCTGGAACACGACCAGCACCGCAGCCGCCGCGAGCCCCAGGATGATCATCCCGTTCGAGAAGACCAGGCGGTCGCCGCGCGTGTTCAGGGCTTTCGGCGCGTAGCCGTCGCGGGCGAGCACCGACCCCAGCAGGGGGAACCCGTTGAACGCCGTGTTCGCCGCCAGGAGCAGCACGCACGCCGTCGCCGCCTGAACGACGAAGAACAGGATGCCGCCACCACCGAACGTCGCCGCCGCGACCTGGGCCATGAGAGACGGCTGCACGGCCTGCGCGCAATCGAAGCCGACCAGGTTGCACGGATTCTCGGCGTAGTGCACGCCGGCGACGAGGGCGAGCAGGGTGAGACCGGCGAACATCACGATCGCGATCGACCCCATCAGCACGAGCGTCGTCTGGGCGTTGCGCACCTTCGGACTGCGAAACGCCGGCACCCCGTTCGAGACGGCCTCGACGCCGGTGAGCGCGGAGCATCCGCTGGAGAACGCCCGCAGGATCAGCAGGATCACGGCGGCCTGGCTGAGGTCTTCGGACTGCACCGCGAACTGCGCGCTCTCGGCGACCGGTGGATCCCCCAGCATCCATCGCACCAGTCCCGTGATGAGCATGATCATCACCGACCCGATGAACAGATACGTCGGGATCGCGAACGCTGTTGACGCCTCGCGCACCCCGCGCAGGTTCACCAGGATGATCAGGACGACGAATCCGACCGCCAGCTCGACGCGCCAGGCATCCAGATCCGGCAGTGCCGAGATGATGTTGTCGACGCCGGAGGCGACCGACACGGCGACGGTGAGGATGTAGTCCACGAGCAGGGCGGCCGCGACGATCACGCCGGCGCTCTCGCCGAGGTTCGTGCGCGCGACCTCGTAGTCGCCGCCACCTGAGGGATACGCCGTGATGAGCTGCCGGTAGCTGAGCACGACCACGATGAGCAGGGCCACGACCGCCGCCGCGATCCACGGGCTGAACGCGAGGAACGCGGTGCCGCCGAGAGCCAGGATCATCAGCAGTTCCTGCGGCGCGTATGCCACCGAAGACAGTGCGTCGGACGCGAAGATCGGCAGCGCCATCCGCTTGGCCAGCAGTTGTCCCTCGAGCTGTTCGCTCGTCAGCGGCTCGCCGATGAGAATGCGCCGGATGAGCGGGGTCTCCTCCAGCGGGGGGTCGTCGGCAGGCCGACGATCGGGAGGGTCGTCGTCGTCCGTGCGACTATCGGGTGCCACGGCGGGCGAGACTACGCCTGCCGCAGTGACCGCGCAAGATGCCCGGTGGGGCCGCGTCAGCTCAAGAACTCACGGGCCGCGACCACGAGCGCATCCACCCCGCGTTCGATCGTGGGGTGGATGATCGGAGCGAAATACGCGGAGTGATTCGTCGGGATGTCCTCGTTGACGGTGCCGCGGGCGAGGGCATCCGCATACTGCTGCGGGTCGAGGCCGCCCCAGAACCAGAACACGAGCGGCGCACCCGCGTCGCGGGCGAACCACGACACGTCCTCGCTCCCGGTGAACATGCCGGGGTCGACGACCGTGCCGGCGCCGAACGTGCGGTCGAAGGCGGCGGTCAGGCGCGCGGTGGCATCCGGATCGTTGATCGTCGGTGGCAGGGTGTGGTCGATGCGGATGGTCGGCTCGTGCTCGGCACCGGATGCCGCCGCCTCGGCGCGCACGACCCGCTCCACGCGGGCCATCACGTCGTCGCGGGCGGCGTCGTCGGGGTAGCGCAGGCTCAGCTCGAGCGTCGCCTCAGCGGGGATGATGTTGTTCTTCAGTCCGGCGTGGATCGAGCCGACCGTGACGACCGCGACCCCGCGCGGGTCGACCTCGCGGGAGACGACGGTCTGCAGCCGCATGACGGTCGCGGCGGCCATGACGACCGGGTCGATCGTCGCGTGCGGGCGCGATCCGTGCCCGCCGCGGCCGTGCAGGGTGACGGTCAGTCCGTCGCTCGCGGCCATCTGCGTGCCCGGGCGTACACCGATCGTGCCGGCCGGCAGCGGCGTCAGATGCTGGCCGAGCACGATGTCGGGGCGGGGGAAGCGGTCGAGCACGCCGTCGGCGATCATCGCCTGAGAGCCCGCACCGTACTCCTCGGCCGGCTGGAACACGGCGACGACCGTGCCGTGCCACTGATCGCGGGTCGCCTGCAGCCGCTCGAGCGCGCCGAGCAGGGCGGTGACGTGCATGTCATGGCCGCACGCGTGCATGACCGGCACGTCGTTGCCGGCCGGGTCGATGCCGCGCACCGTGCTGGCGTACGGCAGGCCGGTGAGCTCGGCGACGGGCAGGGCATCCATGTCTGCGCGCAGCCAGATCACCGGGCCATCGCCGTTTCGCATCACCGTCGCGACCCCGGTCTTGCCGACCCCCTCGGTGAACTCGAGCCCGAGCGCCGCTAGCTCCCGAGCGATGACCCCCGCCGTGCGGGTCTCTTGGAACGAGAGCTCGGGATGCCGGTGCAGGTCGATGTACAGCGCTTCGAGGTCGATGCTCATGCGAGCGAGCTTAGGAGGTCGCGCCGATGGGCTCGGGTTGGCGCGCGTAACTCAGGCCGTTTGCCACCGTCTTCTCGAATCCGCCGCGTGACCGCGCGGTTCATCGTCGAGGCCCGCACCCTTCTGCCTGAGTTACGCGACCTCTCGCCGTGTCGTCGAGGGTGGCGTGCCGGAGCACAGCGGACGGTTGCGCGAGACCCGCGCGCGGCGCTCAGCGCACGGGGCCGGTGCTCGCCCGCACGACGAGCTCGAAGGGGAGCGTCAGGTCGGGCGCGGCGTTCTCGCTGGCGCCGAGCCGCGCGAGGATCGCCTCGGCCACCTTCTCGCCCTGGGCGTGGGGGAACTGGTCGATCGTCGTCAGATCGAACAGCGCCGCGAGATCGTGCCCGTCGACGCCGATCACCGATAGGTCGCGCGGCAGCGTCAGCCCGAGCTCGCGCGCCGCTGCCAGTGCGCCGTATGCCATTTCGTCGGATGCCGCGAAGATCGCCGTCGGAGGGTTTGGCTGGCGGAGCAGGGCGAGAGCCGCGCGGTGGCCGCCCGCGATCGTGAAGTCGCCGTCGCCGAAGCGGACCATGCCGATCCCGGCATCCTTCGCCGCGGCCTCGAACCCGCGACGACGGCGGGTGGGAATCTCGCATTCCGGGTCGGAGGGCGATCCGGGTGCGACGGCGTGGCCGATGTGCGCGAGGTCGCGGTGACCGAGGGCGATGAGGTGCTCGGCGGCGACACGACCCACGGCGGTGTCGTCGACTCGAAGCGTCGGGAGGTCGCCGCGCCAGAGGCCCAGGCTCACGACCGGCAGTCCGAGCCCGCGGAGATCGGCGACCTCCCCGTCGGCGAGCAGTCCGGACAGGACGATCACTCCGTCGACGCGGCCGCGGCGTAGCGATGTCTCGAACACCCCGCGACGCTGCTCGGCGTCATCCGTCAGCGCGTACAGGGTGATGTCGTAGCCGTGGGGCGCCAGCACGCTCGCGATGCCGTCGAGCACCGTCGCGAAGAACCAGCGATCGAGCAGGGGCACGACGACCCCGATGTTCTGCGTGCGTCCCGATGCGAGGGTCGCGGCGGCCGATGACACGACATAACCGAGACGGGCCGCCGCCGTGCGCACCCGCTCTCGCGTTTCCGCGGAGATGCGCCCGCGCCCGCTGAGTGCCCGGGAGACCGTCGACGTCGAGACGCCCGCCGCGCGGGCGACCTCTTCGATTCCGCTCACGGGGTCGCCGTGACCCTCAGTCCGCGACCACCCACGCGGCGGTGTCGGTGGGGACGCGTGCGCCGTCGAGGGCTCCCGTCGCGACGAGCACCGTGCCCGCCGGGAGCGCGACGGGTGCATCGCTCAGATTCGCCACGACCGTGACATTCCCGTTGCGGAATGCGATGACGTCATCGCCGTAGCCGCACTGCCACTCCAGTGAGCCCGCCCCGAGGTCCTCCGCGCGGCGTGTCGCGAGCAGCGTGCGGTACAGCCACAGCGTCGAGTCGGGGTCGGCCTCCTGCACGTCGCGGGCCAGCGTCGCCCACTCCGCCGGCTGCGGCAGCCAGGTCGCCTCTGTCGGCCCGAAACCGTATGCCGGGGCGCTGGATGACCACGGCAGGGGCACGCGGCATCCGTCGCGCCCGTAACGCTCGCCGTTGGTGCGGAACCAGTTCGGGTCCTGCCGCACCTCGTCGGGGAGCTCGGCGACCTCGGGCAGCCCCAGCTCCTCGCCCTGGTAGAGGTATGCCGAGCCGGGAAGGGCGAGCATGATCGCCGTCGCGGCGCGGGCGCGACGCAGGCCCACGACCGCGTCGGGCTTGACCGGAGAGGCGGGGCCGAGACCCTGGTCGTGGCGTTCCAGGCGCGACAGCGCCAGGCGCGACGCATGCCGGATGACGTCGTGGTTGCTCAGGACCCACGTCGCCGGGGCCCCGACGGCCGGGTAGGCCCGCAGCGACTCCGAGATCACCTCGCGCAGCTCGGCGGCATCCCACTCGGCGAGCAGATACGGAAAGTTGAACGTCTGCTGCATCTCGTCGGGGCGCACGAACAGCGCCGTCTTCTCGACCGATGGCGCCCACGCCTCGCCGCACAGCGCGCGGTCGCCGTCATACTCCGCGAGCACGCGATTCCAGTCGCGGTAGATCTCGTGCACGCCATCCTGGCCCCAATACGGTGCGACGTGCAGGTTCGCCTCGTCTTCGTCGTCGATCGGCGGCAGGTGGTCGGGCAGTCCGTCGGTCTTGACGAGGCCGTGGGCGACGTCGACGCGGAAGCCGTCGACGCCGCGGTCGAGCCAGAACCGCAGGATGCTGCGGAACTCGTCCTGCACCTCGGGGTTCGCCCAGTCGAGGTCGGGCTGCGTGACGTCGAACAGGTGCAGATACCACTGACCCGGCTGACCGTCGGCCTCCGTGACGCGCGTCCAGCCCGGGCCGCCGAAGACCGACTCCCAGTTGTTCGGCGGCAGCTCGCCGTGCTCGCCCTCGCCGTCGCGGAAGAGGTAGCGGGCCCGCTCCGGGCTGCCGGGAGCGGCGGCCAGCGCGAGCTGGAACCACGGGTGCTCGCTCGAGGTGTGATTGGGAACGAGATCGACGACGACGCGGATGCCGCGGGCGTGCGCGGCGGCGAGCAGCTCGTCGAAGTCGGCGAGCGTGCCGAACAGGGGGTCGACGTCGCGGTAGTCGGCCACGTCGTAGCCGTGGTCGTGCTGCGGCGAGCGGTAGAACGGGCTGAGCCACACGGCATCCACGCCGAGGGAGACGAGGTCGTCGAGGTGCGCCGCGATTCCGGGCAGGTCGCCGACGCCGTCGCCGGTCGCGTCCGCGAACGAGCGGGGGTAGATCTGGTAGATCACGGCGGTGCGCCACCATTCGGCGCCGGGGCGGTTCTCTCCGATGTCGGGGAGGGAGGAGACGAGGGGCGAAGTCATGGATGCGATCGTAGCGCAAGCGCTTGCGCACGGGGGCATCGGCCGGGTGCTCCGGCCGTGGCGTGGCCAATTCCTCCGATCCGCGCCGTGGCCGGCGGATTGGGCCCCGTGCCGACACTCCCGGTGCCGAATCGGAGGAGTCAGCCACGCGCTCCCCCACCACCTGCCAAACCGCGGCGCGGATAGGCTGGGCGCGTGACCTCTCCGGCCCTCGTCCGCGCCGAATCGCTCATCGCGACGATCGCCGACTTCCCCGAACCCGGGGTGCAGTTCCGCGACATCTCGCCGCTGTTGGCCGATGCCACGGCGTTGCGCACCGTCGTGGATGCCGTCGCCGAGCCGTTCGCCGGCCGCTTCGACGTCGTCGCCGGCGTCGAAGCGCGCGGATTCCTGCTGGCCGGCGCCATCGCGGTCGCGGTGGGGGTCGGGATGGCCCCGATCCGCAAGGCGGGCAAGCTGCCGCGGCCGGCGGCATCCGTCTCCTACGCCCTGGAATACGGAACGGCGGCGATCGAGATGGCCGACGATCTCGCGCCGGGCACCCGCGTGCTGCTGGTCGATGATGTCTTGGCCACGGGCGGCACCCTGCGCGCCGCTCAGGACCTGCTCGGTGAACTCGGGCTGGTGGTCGCCGGCACCGCCGTGCTCATGGAGCTCGCCGATCTCGGCGGTCAGTCGGTCTGCGGGCCGGTGCACGCCGTATTCCGCGTGTGACGCCCACGGCGGGCCGGGTACGATACTCACGGCGCCGCACGCGCGAACCAGGCGCAGAGAGAAGGCCCCGGTGAGCACCGTCACTTACGAACCGATCGTCCGCTTCAGATCGAACACTCTGGCCGAGATCGACGTCGCGGGAGAGATCGATGAGGTGTTCGCGTCGACGGAAGAGGGCCTGCGCGCCCGCATCATCGAGTCGATCCGCCAGCTGGCGGCCTCTGCCGGCGCGCCGGTGACGGCGACGGTCGTCGACGGGGATCGGCGCTGGCCCCTGATGGTGCACCCCGACGGCACCTACCACGAGGTGGCTGTGCCGGGTGCCGCCGAACCCGCCGGTGCGACGGCGGCGACGCCGAATGCCGCCGTGCCCGCCCCGGACGTGGCTGAGCCGGCGGGCACGACAGCCGCAGTGCCGCATGTGTCCGCTCCGGTGCCGGCGGTCGCGGCCGAGGCGGAGCACGCCCCGGTTCCGGCGCCTGCGGCATCCGCCGCCGAGTCCGCCGCTGTCGCTGCGGCCCCGCTGCGCAGCGACCTCGCGCGGCGCGAGGGTGCGCTGCGCGACCCGGTGCAGCGCGTGACGCCGACCGTCGAAGACCTGCTGAACTCCCGCAGCGACCGGGCGAAGCCGCGCGCCACCGAGGGGTGGCAGGGGGCCGTGCGCCGGGCGACCGGGGGCGTCATCTCGCCCAGACCGGGCAGGGGAGAGCAGTCGCGCCTCGACCGCGAACGCACCGTGCAGCGTCGCCTCGACGGTTCGCGCACGATCGTCGTGCTCAACCCGAAGGGCGGCGCGCACAAGACCACGAGCACGCTTCTGTTGGCGGCGACCTTCGGCACGCAGCGGGGAGGTGCGACGCTCGCGTGGGACAACAACGAGACCCGCGGCACGCTCGGCTGGCGGGCGCAGAACGCGCCGCACCACCGCACCGCGGTCGATCTGCTCGAAGACCTCGACCGCTTCACGACCCCCGACCTGGCGAGCCTTGCCGCCCTCGACACGTACGTGCGCACGCAGGTCGACGCCCGATTCGACGTGCTCGCCTCCGATGAGGATGCCGCGGCATCCTCGACGATCGACGCCGCCGCGTTCGACCGCCTGCACGGCGTGCTGTCCCGGTACTACCGGCTGCTGATCGTGGACACGGGCAACAACATGCGGGCGTCGAACTGGGTGGCATCCGTCGCCGCCGCCGACCAGCTCGTGATCGTCTCGACCGTGCGCGAAGACACCGCGGCCAGCGCCGCGTGGCTGCTCGACGGCCTGCGCGAGAAGGGTTTCGACCGCAAGATCGACGATGCCGTCACGATCCTCGCCGCCCCGTCGGCGCGTCCCGATCGCAAGCTCTCCGACCGTTTGGAGCGGCACTTCGCCCAGGTCACCGGGGCCGTCGTGCACGTGCCGTTCGACGCCGCTCTCGTCGACGGCGGTCCGATCGACTTCGACGCTCTGTCGCCCGAGACCCGCGACGCGTGGCTGACGGCGGCCGCCGCGATCGCCGCGCGGCTCTAGCCGTCGCGCATCGCGCACCTGCGGCATCCACCATCCGTCGCAGATCGCGGTTATCGCGGGGAATGGGCGCGGTTTGCGCCGGATGAAGGCGTGCGCCGTGCCGCTCGGGTCAGGTGCGGACGACGACGTTCTCGGGCTCCTCGCCGGCGAGCAGGCGCGCGATCTGGCGGCGCACGAGCGCCGCGATCCGCGGATGCATCGCGCTCGACGCCCCGCCGACGTGCGGCGAGACGAGCACCCCGGGCAGACCCCACAGCGGATGCCCCTCCGGCAGCGGCTCGGGATCGGTGACGTCGAGGGCGGCGCGGATGCGGCCCGCCGCGACGTGCCGCACGAGCGCGTCGGTGTCGATGAGCGATCCGCGGCCGACGTTGACGACGAGGGCGCCACCGGGGATGTCGGGCAGCGCCGACAGCTCCGCCTCCCCGATGATGTGGCGGGTGGCATCCCCGCCGGGCAGGGTCAGGATCACGATCTCCGCCGTCGGCAGCAGGTGCGGCAGGTCGGCGATGGCGTGCACGTGCACGCCGTCTTCGTCGCGGGCGTACGTCGCGACGGGCACGAGCTCGACCTCGAAGGGCGCGAGCCGTGCAGCGACGGCCTTGCCGACTCCGCCGTAGCCGAGCAGCAGCACGCGCCGGTCGGCCAGGCTCTGCGTGAACGCGGGTGCCCACCGTCCCTCGCGCGTGTCGAGGGCGAAGGCATCGATTCGGCGTTGTGCCGCGAGGGTGAGCCCTACCGCCAGCTCGGCCGTCGAGGTCTCGTGCACCGTCGCCGCGTTGGCGAAGACGGTGCCGGGCGGCAGCCGCTCGGCGACCCCCTCGTAGCCGATCGACTGCCCCTGCACGAGCCGGGTGCTCACCCCTGCCAACTGCGGCAGCGCCCGGTGCATCGTGAGATAGGGGGGCACGACGAGGTCGATGTGCGATCGCGGCGGGGCTTGCCCGGGCGACATCGGCCAGACGATCACTTCCACGTCGCCACCCGCCCCGGGGAGCGGCTCGAGGTCGCGGGCGAGTTCGGGCCGGGGGACGCAGACGACGAGTGGCACCCTTCGACGCTACCGGGGTCTGGGTCGATGGCGCGCACGGCATCCGCTGCGTACACGCGGATATCTGCGCAAAGGCGGATGGATGTCGCGAAAATCTCCGCTCTTGTGCAGATCTCCGCGGAGGCTCAGGCCGTAGCGCCCACCACGGCGGCGATGGCCGAGGTGAAGAACGCCATCCCGTCGGTGCCCGAGCGCATCGCCTCGGGTGTGTTCGGCCCGAAGCCCGGCTCGACGGCGTGCTCGGGATGCGGCATCAGGCCCACGACGTTGCCGCGCGCGTTCGTGAGACCGGCGATGTCGTCGAGCGATCCGTTGGGGTTGACGCCGATGTAGCGGAAGGCGACCAGGCCCTCGCCCTCGATGCGCTCGAGGTCGGATGCCGAGCAGATGTACCCGCCGTCGGCGTTCTTCAGCGGGATCGTGATCTCCTGGCCGACCTCGAACCCGCTCGTCCACGCCGTCGCGGCGTTCTCGACGCGCAGGCGCTGATCGCGCCGGATGAACTGCTGGTGGGCGTTGCGGATCAGCCCGCCCGGCAGCAGCTTCGCCTCGACGAGCATCTGGAAGCCGTTGCAGATGCCGAGGATGGGCATGCCCGCTGCGGCGGCATCCTTCACCTCGGCCATGATCGGGGCGAGAGCGGCGATCGCGCCCGCGCGCAGGTAGTCGCCGTAGCTGAAGCCGCCCGGCAGCACGAGCGCGTCGACGCTGTCGAGATCGTGCGAGCCGTGCCAGAGCGCGACCGGCTCGGCGCCGGCGAGGCGGATCGCGCGCCGCGCGTCGGCGTCGTCGAGCGATCCGGGGAAGGTGATGACGCCGATGCGTGCGGTCACTCGGCGACCTCGATGCCCACGACGTCCTCGATCACCGCGTTCGACAGGACCTCGTCGGCGAGTTTCTGCACCGTCGCGAGGGTGGCCTCGTCCGCCTCGTCGACCGTCAGCTCGAACCGCTTGCCGATGCGCACCGCCGAGAAGCCCTCGATGCCGAGGCGGGTGAGGGCGCCGGCGACCGCCTTCCCCTGCGGATCGAGCAGCTCGGCCTTGGGCATGACGTCGACGACGATGGTGGGCATGTGTCCTCCAGGGGCAGCCGCGGGCTCCGAAAAGCCGGAATCGGGGATCGTCGACCAGTCTACGACGACGCGCTTACGCAGTCAGTCGGGAGAGGAGCTCGCGGTACTTCGCCGCGGTGCGGGCCACGATGTCGGCGGGCAGCTCCGGCGGGGTGTCGCGCCCACTCGGCGCATCGCCGGTGCGCGGCGCCGAACCTCCCGGCGCGTGGGCCCACGCCCCGGCGAGCCAGTCGCGCACGATCTGCTTGTCGAAGCTGGCCATGCGCTCGGCGGGGGTCGTGCCGCTGGTCCAGGCGGCGGCATCCCAGTACCGGGACGAGTCGCTCGTGAGCACCTCGTCGGCGAGGGTCAGCACACCGTCGGCGTCGAGGCCGAACTCGAACTTCGTGTCGGCGAGGATGAGCCCCTTCGCCTCCGCTGTCGCGGCGGCGCGGCGGTAGATCTCCAGCGAGGCGTCGCGCAGGGCCGCCGCCGTTTCCGCGCCGACGAGCTCCTCGGCGCGAGCGAAGGAGATGTTCTCGTCGTGCGCGCCGAGCGGCGCCTTGTAGGCGGGCGTGAAGATCGGTTCGGGCAGGCGGTCGCCGTCGCCCAGCCCCGCCGGCAGCGGGATGCCGCACACCGTCTGCGCAGCTCGATACTCGGCCCAGCCCGATCCGGTGAGATATCCGCGCACGACGCATTCGATCGGCAGCATGTCGAGTTCGCGCACGATCATCGCGCGCCCGGCGACGGCATCGGGCACCGCCTGCCCGGTGAGATGGTTCGGGGTCGGCCGCCCGCCGTCGGCCCCGGCGAGCTGGTCGAACCACCACAGGCTGAGGGTGGTCAGCAGCTCTCCCTTGCCGGGGATGCCGGGGCTCAGCACATGATCGAAGGCACTGATCCGGTCGCTCGCGACGACGAGCATCCGGCCCGCGTCGCCCGCGGCCGGACGGTACAGGTCGCGCACCTTCCCGGAGTACACGTGGGTCCATCCGGGCAGGTCGATGGTGTCGGTCACCCGTCCATTATCGTGGCTGAGCTGCGTGCCAAATGCAGGCTGAATCGCACCCCAGCGGCCAGATCCGGGCCCTGCGCGTCGATTCGCCCTGCTTGCGGCACATCGTGCGACCGCGACCGAGGTATAGTCCATATGGACTAATCGAAGCGGAGTAAGCGAATGCCGGATGTCACCCGCCTGACCCCCCTGGGGGTCATGGTGCTCGCGCTGCTGCGCGAGGACGACATGCATCCGTACGAGATGATCCGCCTCATGCGTCAGCGGCACGACGACCGCATCGTGCCGCTGACGAACGGCACGATGTATCACACGGTCGCCCGCCTGCACCGGTGCGGGCTCGTCGTCGAGGTCGGTGTCGACCGCGACGGCAAGCGCCCCGAGCGCACGACCTACACGCTGACCGAGGCGGGGCGCACCGCGCTGCCCGACTGGGTGCGCCGCGAGCTGCCGCGGCTCGACCACCCGGCCGAGTTCCGGGTCGCACTGGCCGCAGCGCACCATCTCGACCGCGCCGAGGTCGTCGCCCTGTTGACCGAGCGGGCTGCCGCCGTGGCGGAATCGCGCGACGTGCACCGCAACGGACACGCGAAGGCCCTCGCGCGAGGCGTGCCCGAGCAGTACATCATCGAGGTCGAGCGTCAGGCGCTGCTGCTCGACGCCGATCTGGCCTGGACGCGGAGCCTGATCGCACGCCTGAACAGCCCTGACTTCCCGTGGGGGCTCTCGTTCGAGGAGCCCACCGACCGTTACCTCGCCCAGAGAGAGGCAGCCCGCCGATGACCGAACAGCATCCGGATGCGCCGGCATCCGTCGTCCACCAGACATCCCCGGCACACGCCGGCGAGGCCGGCAGCCTCGGCGTGACGACCACCGGCTCGATCAGAACGCCGCGCAGCCCGTGGCCGGCACTGTGGGCCCTCGTCATCGGGTTCTTCATGATCCTCGTCGACACCACGATCGTGTCGGTGGCCAACCCCGCCATCAAGCTGGCGCTCGACCCCGACACGGGCAATCTCGACAACGTCGTGTGGGTCACGAGCGCCTACCTGCTGGCCTACGCCGTGCCATTGCTGATCACCGGCCGCCTCGGCGACCGGTTCGGCCCGAAACGTATGTACCTGATCGGCCTCGCGATCTTCACCCTGGCGTCGCTGGGCTGCGGCCTGTCGTCGACGCTGACGATGCTCATCGTCTTCCGCGCGGTGCAGGGCGTGGGCGCGTCGCTCATGACGCCGCAGACGATGGCCGTCATCACCCGCACCTTCCCGCCGAACCGCCGCGGCGCGGCCATGGGGTTGTGGGGGGCGACCTCGGGCGTCGCGATGCTCGTCGGCCCGCTTGCCGGAGGCTTTCTCGTCGACGGTCTGGGGTGGGAGTGGATCTTCTTCGTCAACCTGCCCGTCGGTGTCGTCGGCTTCGTGATGGCATGGATGCTCGTGCCCGCGCTGCAGACGCATCCGCACCGCTTCGACCTGCTCGGTGTGCTCCTCAGCGCCACGGCGCTGTTTCTCATCGTGTTCGGTCTGCAGGAGGGCGAGCACTACGACTGGGCCGGTTGGGTGTGGACGATGATCGCCGGTGGCATCGCGGTCATGGGACTGTTCGTGTGGCAGCAGTTCCGCACCAAGAGCGAGCCGCTCGTGCCGATGGCGCTGTTCCGCGACCGCAACTTCTCGGTCGCCAACATCGCGATCTCCACCGTCGGGTTCCAGGCCTCGAGCATGTCGTTGCCGTTCATGTTCTTCCTGCAGCTGGCGCTGGGACTGACCCCGACCGAGTCGGCGATGCTGCTGATCCCGATGGCCGTCTTCGCCGGGGTGATGTCGCCGATCGCGGGGCGGATCCTCGACCGCACCGATCCGCGCTTCCTGCTCGTTCCCGGCATGCTGATCGTTGCGATCGCGCTGTTCTGGTATGCCGCACTGATCGATCCCGACACCCCGGTGTGGATGTTCCTGCTGCCGTCGGCGCTCATGGGGATCGGGCAGTCGGGCATGTGGGGGCCGCTCGCGACGACCGCGACGCGCAACCTGCCGCCTCGGCAGGCGGGTGCCGGCGCCGGCATCTACAACACCACCCGCACGATCGGGTCGGTGCTCGGCTCGGCCGCGATCGCATCGCTCATGCAGGGACGGCTCGAGGCGAACCTGTCGGGTGCGACCGACAGCACCGCAGATCTCGGGTCGGGGACGTTGCCGGAGGCCATCGTCGGCGGGTTCTCCGACGCGATGGCGCAGGCGATCCTTCTGCCGGCCGTCGTGATGCTCCTCGGCGTCGTCGTGGTGCTGTTCCTCAAGCGCCCGGTGAACCTGGCGCCGCACCGCTGAGCGGTCAGGCCACGCGGGCGGCGATGTCGGTGCGGAAGTGCGCACCCTCCAGATCGATCATGCCGATTGCGGAATATGCTCGTTCGCGCGCCTGCGCGAACGAGTCGCCCGT
>JASGEE010000016.1:0-4706 GCA_047606715.1 Microbacterium sp. | reverse complement strand
CCTTTTGCGTATTTTGCGCGTTCGCGCGCCGGCGCTAACGAGTCGCCCGTCGCCACGACGTTGAGCACCCGGCCGCCGGTCGCCACGAGGGTGCCGTCGCCGGCGGCCGTCGCAGCGTGGGCGAGGTGGACGCCGGGCACCGCGGCGGCGGCATCCAGGCCCGCGATCGGGCGGCCGGTGACGGGAGATTCGGGGTAGCCCTCGCTCGCGAGCACGACGGTCACGGCGACGTCGTCGGCAAAGGTCGGGTCGGGCTCGTCCTCGAGGTGGCCGGCCGCCGCCGACAGCAGCAGCCGCGAGAGGGAGCTCGTCAGCCGTGGAAGCACGACCTGGGTCTCCGGGTCGCCGAAGCGGGCGTTGAACTCGATGACCTTGACGCCGTCGTCGGTGAGGATGAGCCCGGCGTAGAGCAGTCCGATGAACGGGGTGCCCTCGGCATCCAGCGTGCGGATCACCGGCTCGGCGACCGTGCGGGTGACCTCCGCGACGAAGCCCTGCTCGCTGCCGAAGCGATCGGCGAGCCACGGCAGGGGCGAGTAGGCGCCCATGCCGCCCGTATTGGGTCCGGCGTCGCCATCGTGGGCGCGCTTGAAGTCCTGGGCAGGGCTGAGGGCGCGCACCGTGTCGCCGTCGCTGACGAAGAACAGCGACACCTCGGGGCCGGAGAGGAACTCTTCGACGAGCACGGCGCCCGAACCCAGGTAGCGCTCGGCGTGCGCGAGGGCCGCGGCGCGATCGTCGGTCACGATGACGCCCTTGCCGGCGGCCAGCCCATCGGCTTTGACGACGTGCGGGGCGCCGTAGGCGTCGAGGGCCGTCTCGACCTCGGCGCGCGTCGTCGCGCGCGTTGCGCGTCCGGTGGGGACGCCGGCGGCATCCATGACGCGCTTCGCAAACGCCTTCGACCCCTCCAACTGGGCCGCGGCCCGGCCGGGGCCGAACACCGGGATGCCCCGCTCGCGCAGCGCGTCGGCGACACCGGCGACCAGGGGCGCCTCGGGCCCGACGATGACGAGGTCGATGTGCTCGTCGTTGGCGAACGTCGTCACGTGCGCCGGCCTGTTCGGGTCGAGGTCGTTCACGACGATCGCATCGGCGGCGATGCCGGCGTTGCCGGGTGCGGCGAACAGCAGGTGACCGGCGTCCTCCCTCTTCAGAGCGAGGAGGATGGCGTGCTCGCGGGCACCGGAACCGAGGACGAGAATGCGCACGCCGCCAGCCTACGCGCGGCCCCGACCCCGAGTGGCGCATAACTCAGGCTGGAGTGGGGTTTCGCCGCTGTGCGCGCACCCCTTGGGGGTGTTGAGCCTGAGTTATGCGCCGGGTCGCCGCGCTACCGTGGAGTCATGGCGCGCCGAATCAGCACCGACGAGGGTCGCGCGGCTCTCGCCGCGGCGGCGGCGACCGCGCCGGCGCGCACCGACCTGGCCACCGCGGTGCGCTACCTGCTCGAACTGCTGGCGGAGAAGGCGCCGGGCGGCACGGTCGAGGTGCGGGTGCCGCCGTTCGGCGCCGTGCAGGTGATCGAGGGCCCGCGGCACACGCGCGGCACGCCGCCCAACGTCGTCGAGCTGGATGCCGCGACCTGGATCGCCCTCGCCACCGGTGCCGAGAGCTGGTCCCAGGCGCACGAGGCGGGCCGCATCCACGCCTCCGGCACGCGCGCCGACCTGTCGGCGCTGCTCCCACTGCGGCCCTGATGCCCGCCCCCACCTGGTTTCCGGCGCGAGGTGACGGGCAGACGCCACGCCATCGCGGCGCCGCCTATCGTGGAGTCGTGATCAGAATCGCCACCGTGGGCACGAGCGTTATCACTGCGACCTTCGCCGACGCCGTCGCGGCGGCCGACGGGAGCATCGCCATCACGGCGGTGAGCTCGCGCGACGCCGCCAAAGCTCGCGCGTTCGCCGACCGCATCGGCGTGGAGGTGGCCACCGACGACCTCGACGCGCTCATCCGCAGCGGAGCGGTGGATGCCGTCTACCTCGCCTCCCCCAACGGCGCCCACGCCGCGCAGGCGCGCGCGGCGATCGCGCTCGGCGCGCACGTGTTCGTCGAGAAGCCCGCCGTGACGGCTTCTGCCCAGTGGGACGAGCTCGTCGCGCAGGCGCGCGCCGCGGGCGTCGTGCTCTTCGAGGGGATGCGCAGCGTCTACGATCCCGGCTTCGTCGCCGTGCGCGATCTGTTGCCGCGCCTGGGTGTGCTGCGGCGCGCCGCGTTCGCGTACTGCCAGCGCTCCGCGCGTTACGACCTCGTGCTGGCGGGCGAGACGCCCGCGATCTTCGACCCCGCCCTCGGCGGCGGCGCGCTGTGGGATCTCGGGGTGTACCCGCTGAGCGCGATGATCGCCCTGTTCGGCGAGCCCGAGCGCATCCGCGGCGTCTCGGCCATGATCGCCACCGGTGTCGACGGCGCGGGCACGGCGCTGCTGTCGTACCCAGGCGCGGACGGCGGGATGGTCGGTGAGGTCACCTACTCCAAGATCACCCGGTCGGTCATCCCGAGCGAGATCCAGGGCGAACTCGGCACGCTGGAGATCGACCACATCGCGAAGCCGCGGCACCTGACGCTTACGACGATCGACGGTGCGCGCGAACAGTGGAGCATCGATGCCGCCGCGAACAACATGCAGTATGAGGTGTCGCGGTTCGTCGAACTGGTCGGCGGTGCCGACGCCGCCGACGACCAGGCGCGCACGGCGGGGGTGCTGCGGGCCGTCGAACTCCTCCAGACCGAGGGCTCGCCGGTGTGATCGCGCCTCCCCGCGCGCGGCGAACTCCTCCAATTCGACGCGGATGCGACTGAATCGGGCGTGAGAGGCCGCTCGCCGTCCAGGATGGGAGGAGTTCGCCCCGTCGCCGCATATCGTACGAGCGGTGATCGCCACGATCACCCGGGCAAGGGAAAGGCACCATCATGGCCGACACCAACACCAAGAGCGGATTCAGCGACGCCGAGCGCGCCGCGATGAGCCAGCGGGCCGAAGAGCTGCGTACGACCAAGGGTCTGAAGGGCGCGGCGAAGCTCGCGAAGGAGTTCGAGGCGTGCGTCGCGGCGATCGATGCGCTCGCCGGCACCGACCGCGCCGTGGCGACACTGCTGCACCGGGTCGTCGCCGAGGAGGCGCCGCACCTGGCGCCGAAGACCTGGTACGGCTTTCCGACCTACGCGCGCGAGGGCAAGACGATCGTGTTCTATCAGCCGGCGTCGAAGTTCGGCACCCGGTACGGCACCGTCGGTTTCCAGGACGATGCGCAGCTGGACGACGGCGACATCTGGGCGACGTCGTTCGCCGTCATCGCCGTGACGGATGCCGTCGAGCAGCGCCTGCGCGCGCTGATCAGGACGGCAGCCCCGCAGTAGCCGCACCTCGCCGCGAGTAGGCTGGAGGGATTCCGTCATCCCCGATCCTGGTGAGTGTTCCCGTGTCCGACGCCCGAAGCGCTGCGCGCCGCGCTGCGCCCGCGACCGCGCGTGCGTACGAGGTGCGCCACGTGCAGCTGGCCCGCGCCGCGCTGGCGGCGATCGCCGCGGTCATGATCACGTTCTCGCCCGACCACTCGGCATCCGTCGGACTCGCCGTCTTCAGCGGCTGGGCGATCGCCACCGCGCTCATCCTGCTCCTCGGGGCGTGGCTGGCCTACCCGGGCGCTCGCCGCGGCGCGCCCGTGCTGCTGGGCATCGTCACCGCCCTCGCCGGGATGGTCAGCGGTTTTCCCGGCATCCGCTCCACGACGCTGTTCTTCGTGCTGGTGATCGCGTGGGCGCTCGTGACGGGCGCCGGCGAGCTGGCGTGGGGCATCCGTGACCACCGCCGCGGGACCCCGGATGCTCGCGACGGCATCCTGATCGGCGCCCTGACGATCGTGCTCGCGCTGGGTCTGTTGCTCGTGAACCCCGCCTATAGCCTCGACTATGTCATCGCCGAAGCGAACCGCAGCTTCACCCTCACCGGCATCACGATCGGGGTGGGACTGTTCGGCGGATACGTCGCGGTCGTCGCCGTCTTCCTCGGCATCGCGGGCCTCTCGCCGCGTCGCACCGATGACCGCCCCGCAGGAGAGCCGGCATGAGCGACCCGGTGCCGCCCGCCCGCCCGGCCACTCGGCGCGACCTCATGAAGCCCGTGCAGCTGCTCGGGCTCGCCCTGGGGGCGGCGCTGTTCGCCGGGGTCGTCACGCTCATGTCGATGGGGTTCTTCCAGGAGCTGCCCGCCGCCGAGCCCGGTCAGCTCGATTCGCACCTGCGGGTGCTGGAGACCGCGGGCATCGTGGCGGGGATCGTGTTCATCGCGACGCTCGTGATCATCGCGCTGCTCATGCTGGCCGTCGACCCCGCGCAGATCACGCGCGAGGTCGACCACGGCGTGCTGCTCGACGAGGACGATCCGGATGCCGCCGCATCCGACCCCGGCTCGGCGCACTGAGCGCCGCGGGTCGCCGCGCCGCACACATGTCGGCATCCGCCTGCCGGTGAGCCTCACGACGGCGGAAGGTGGCACATCTGCGCCGGGCGCGATGTCATGAATCGGCGAGCGCAGACACTAGACAGGTAGGAACACCTGTCGAGGGGTCATGTACACGCACGATTCGGATGCCGCGCTGCTCCGCCTCGCCCACCGCGGCGACCGGGGCGCGTTCCACGCGCTGTTCGAGCGCCACGCGAGAGCGGTCTACCTCTACGCGTGGGGGCAGACCCGCGACGAT
>JASGEE010000015.1:0-8805 GCA_047606715.1 Microbacterium sp. | reverse complement strand
GTTCTCGACGTAGTACAGGTCGAGGCGCAACGCATCCTCCCACGCCAGAGCGGATCGGCCGCTGACCTGCCAGAGCCCGCTCATCCCGGGCTTGACGAGCATGCGGCGGTGAGCCGCGTCGTCGTACAGCGCGACCTCGGCGGGCCGCTGCGGGCGCGGACCCACGAGGCTCATCTGGCCGATCAGCACGTTGAACAGCTGGGGCAGCTCATCGATCGAGTGCTTGCGGATGAACCGCCCCACCGGCGTGATGCGGGGGTCACCGATCACCTTGAACAGCGGCGTGGCGCCTGTGCCCTGCAGGTCGAGCAGGCTCGCCAGCTGGTCGTCCGAGCCGTCGACCATCGAGCGGAACTTCACCAGGGGGAACGGCTTGCCGCGGCGACCGATGCGTTCCTGCGTGTACAGGATCGGACCCGGCGAATCGATCCTGATCGCGATCGCGGTCGCGAGCAGGATCGGCGACCCCACGATGATCAGCAGCGCTGCACTGACCAGATCGAAGGTGCGTTTTGCGAAGCGCTTGGCACCGTCGAGCTCGGGGAAGTCGACGTGGACGAGGGGCAAGCCCGCCGCTGGTCTCATGTGGATGCGCGGACCGGCGACGTCGGTGAGCGTCGGCGCCATGACGAGATTGCCGTCGCGTGCCGCCACCGCCCACCCGATGTGTCTCATCGTGTCGGGGTCGAGCTCGTCGGCTCCCGCCACGATCAGCGTGTCGGCGTCGGCGGCATCCATCGCGGCGACGACATCCTGCAGCGTGCCCAGGACGGGGATGCCGGCGATCGTCGCCTCGTCGCCACTCGAGGTGGCGACCCCGACGACGTCGAATCCCGACCCGGGCGATCGTTGAACCGACGTGACGACGTGCGCCGCCTTGGTCTTCTCGGCTGCCACGACGGTGCGGTACACGTAGCGGGCAGAGCGCTGCTGACGTCGCAGCCACTGCCGCCAGAGCCAGCGAGACAAGACGAGCAGGATCGCCCCGATCGGCACTGCGACGAGGAGCAGCGCGCGCGACACCTCGATGCGCAGGAAGAATGCGGCGATGACGATGGCGGCGAACACGGCCATCGTCGCGTTGACGACCCGGCGATATTCGGTGGCGCCGTTGCCGACGATGTGGCGTTCGCGCGTGTCGAAGACCGCCAGGGCGATGAGCCAGACCAGGCCCGCGAACGTCAGCGCCACCCAGTAGGGGATCGCGGGACCACCGGGCCAGCTGAGGGCGCTCGTAGGGGAGGGCAGCAGGAGCGTTGCGCACATGGCCATCGTGACGATCACCACGAAGGCGTCACTGTACCTCAGCCATCCGGCGTACCGAGCGGGCCAATTGCGCGCCGACCGGCGCGTGCGGGGTGCGGCGGCATCCGCATACCAACGGTTGCCGCGAACGTGCTCAACTCTCACCGGGATGATGCCCACTGCGCCGCGCCCTCCTCACCGTTGAAGGAATCGTAACGCGATCACCCGGTGCAGGTGTCCTCGATCGCCACGTCGGTCGTGCGGATCATCGGTGTCGTCCAGACATCGAGCGGCTCGACGTCGCCGGCGCCGGTGAAGGTGGCGGTGACCGTGACCGTCTCCCCGGGGGTGATGCGCATCTGGAACGGGGCGACGACCCGGCCCAGGTCGACGTTGCCCTCACGGAAGGGCTCGACCCAGTCGCCGTCGACGCTCACGCTCTCGATCTCCATCCCGGGCGGGGCGTACATGAAGACCTGGGTGCTGAAGTACGTGCTGCCGTTGCGGTAGCTCTGCACGTAGCGCGGCAGCGCGTCGGCCTCTTCCTGGGTGAGGTCCAACGTCAGCGTGGCCGTCGCGGTGAGCGTGGTGACGCCGGCGGTGCACGTCATCGTCGCGTCCACGGCGGTGTCCATGTAATAGTCGATCTTCGAGGCGGAGACATCTCGGAAGTAGACGCCGAGTGTCGTCTGCTCGTCGTTGCTCGTCGGCAGGATGCCGGCCAGCCGGCCGCTGTCCTCGAGGAGGGACTGCACCTCGGCATCGGCCATCCAGGCCATGATGCTTCCCTGCTGCACGCTCTCGCTCACGGCCCAGGCCATGTCTTTGAGGTCGAAGTCGCCGGAGGCGACCTTGTCGAACACCTGCGCCGCCGTGGACGCGAAGAACGCGTCGGTGGCGAGCGCGCCGTAGTCGGTGTAGGCGTCCCACCACTCGTAGACATCGCTGAGGAGGATGTCGACCGCGTTCGAGCTGTCGATGGTGACGTCTCCGACGGTGATCGGCCCGGTGGCCACCAGGACGCGCGCCAGCGCCAGCGGGTCGATGGAGATGACCCCGTCGATCTGCGTGTCGTCGATGTCGCGGTTCCAGAACGCGACGATCATCTGCGCCGCCGTCGGCCAGTCGGGCCGGGTCGGTGACATGTTCACGCGCTGCCCGAACGTCTCCCCGTACAGCGCGGCCGCGCTCTCGGCGATGTCGACATCGACCGTCTCGTCCTCTTCGAACGAGGCGCTGCTGGCCTGGCCGGTGATCTCCAAGTCGCCGGCGTCGGTGCTGATCAGGGTCTGCGAGGCGGCGCTGCCGCCGAGGGGCAGGGACTCTGCGTTGTTCTGGAAGACGAGGAGGTAGTTCTTGGCCGAGTCCGCGCCCATCAGTGCGGGCAGGACGTCGAGGAGCGGTTGGGCAGTCCCCAGCACGCCGGCGATCTCGTCCACGCCGTCTCGCACCGGGCCGATCAGCGCGGACGAGGCGGCGACGTCGAGGAGCTCGTCGGTGACGGGTCGCAACGCAGCTGCCGCCGACTCGAGCACCGGCAGCGCCCGCGCGAGAACCTGCCCCTCGTCGTCGGCCTGCAGGGCAAGGATCGGGACACCGATGTCGTTGGCGACGACATCGAGCGCTTCGGCGGCCAGGCGCACACCGCGCAGGTTGTCGCCCACCCAGGGGAGGTATTCGGCGAGTCGCCACACCGGATCGGCGGCGGCCGCGGCGGCGGACTCGGACTTGGCCGCAACGGTCTCCAGCGCGGTGGTCATGTCGGAGCTGCCCGAGGAGGCGGAGGTCAGCGCCGCCCGGGCAGCGGTGAGGTCGTTGCGGACCGTGAGCGCTCGGAAAGCGAGCCATGCCGCCAGCGCGAGCAGGACGATCACCACGACAGCCACGACGCGACCGACGGTGCGCCGGCGGTTCTTGGACTTCGCTGCGGGGTCTGTCTGCTGCTGGACCGCGGCGGCGTGCTCTGCCGCCGCGCGCGCCGCGCGCCGAGTCTCGGAAGGCATGAATCGAGTCTATGGCGCCGGGCTCGGGGAAACCCCTGCCGAGGCGGTCGCCGTGTCGGTCGAGTCCGAATCGACATCCGTCGGCTCGGAGATGAACACCGGGTTCGACCCGACCGTCACCGACACCGTCCCCTCCACGGGCGCGATCGTGGTGGTGGCCCCCGACTTCGTGACGACGGTGAGGGGCGCCTCGCTCGGGATGTCGACTGTGACGTCGCCATCCGGTGCCCACACGACGCGCACCGCGTCGCCGTCGACACCGAACCGGTACGAGATCACGCCGTCGCCGAGCGACTCGCTGTCGAGATAGTCCCGGCCGTCGAGCTGCGCGATCATGAGAGCCTGCGCGTAGCCGACCGGCTTGGGCTGGAGGGCGGCGACGCCGCTTCTCTTCTGGTAGTACATGCCGAAGTTGCCCTCGTGCACCGCGGGATCGGTGCTGTCGTTGACGAGGTCGTACCAGAAGAACTTCTCCGCCCCGTTCGCGAACGCCGTCATGGCCGTGCGGATGAGGTAGCTGGCCTGGCCGCCGAGCGAGCGTCCCCCGGTCTTGGACGAGCTGCCGAGCTCGCTGATCCAGATCGGGCGGGTCTCGCCGGCGTTCTCGCTCATGCTGGTGCGCGCCAGGTCGATGATGTCCGCCAGCGACTCCGGGTCGGAACTCACCTCGTAGGGGTGGAAGCTGACGGCATCCGCGTACTGCAGTCCGCCGTCGGCCCACAGTGCGTCGAACCAGTCGGCGTCGTATTTCGCGGTCGCGCCGGCGATCAGCGGCAGATCGGCGTCGACCTCGCGCACCGCGCTCTCGACGGCCTTCAGCAGCGGCACATAGCAGGAGGCGTCCGTGCCGCACGACGTGTTGTTGAAGCGCGCATGGTTGAACTCGTTGAACACCTCGAGCCCGGCGAGGTCGAAACGCTCGGCGATCGCGGCGGCATACTGCCCGTAGGCGGCGAGCGCCGCCGTCGTCTCGGGGACCTTCACGTTCCCGTACAGCTCGTTGCCGTAGTTGACGATGCCGAGCAGCTGGATGCCGTGCGCGTGCAGCCGCGCGAACCCGTCGACGTACGCGTCGTCGAAGTCGTATTCGCCCTTCGTCGTCTCGTTCAGTTTCCACAGGATGTCGTTGCGGGCCAGACCGATGCCGAGTGATGAGGCGAGGTCGGCCGCGTCGTCGTACCACTCGTCCTCGACGTGCATCCCGACGCCGAAGCGGTCGTCGGCGGCGATCGACTCGCCGTCGTAGTCGATCAGACCGAGATCGGTTGACGTGGAGGCGCCCGATGAGTCTGTCACGGTCACCGTGTAGTAGCCCTGCTCGAGCCCGTAGAGGGGGATGACGTCGATATCGTAGGCGATGTCGACGAACCCGCTCGCGACGGTGTCGCCGCTCTCGTTCTCGGCGGTCCACGTCGCCTTTCCCGCCGGGACCTGCACAGCCAGTCGCGCCCGTGTGGCCGGGAGGATCAACGAACGGTTGAGGATGACATCGTCGTGGTCGACCTGCTCGAAGGAGGGGTTGGCGACGACGTTCTCGTCGCTCGCCGCGGCGACCAGCGACACGTCATCGACGCCGAGCCCTGACACCGGGCCGTCGAGCACGATGCGGACGGTGACCTCGACCGCCTCGTCCGAGGTGGAGCCGGGGACGACGTACGTGCCCGTCACCTCCGTCCACTCGGCGTCCAGCTCGGGCACGTCGATCTCGGTGTCGCCCACGAAGACGCTTGCCGCCACCTCGGTCGGCAGCGGCGAGAGCGTCCGCAGCTGAGCGGAGAACGCGTACGTCTTTCCGGCCTCCACGGTCGCCTTCGTCTTGAGCACGGTGACGTCCTCGTCCACGACGGGCGCATCGACGTACGCCGAGATCGAGCCGCTCGCCGCGTCGCCGACCTGCGGGAGCACGCGCGCCACCGAGGTCGTCGCCGCCTGGGTCCACCCCTCGATGTCGCCGAAAATGGCGACGGATGCCGGCATGTCGACGGGTTCCGACGTGGGGGTCGGCGATGGCGTCGCGGCGGCGGTGCTGGTGCCCGCCGTCGGCTGCGCACCCCCGGAGTGTGCGACGACGAGTGCGATGGCGGTCACTCCCGCAACGACGAGGGCGGCGCCCCCGGCATACAGCGTCCACTTCGGAAGACCCAATTGATCACCTCTCGTCAGCACCGGCATGTCTGCGCACCATCCTCACCGATCCGCCTGGGAAGAACGGCGACGTCACCGGCGGGGAGTGCGATCAGTCGCGCCCATAGATGTCGCGCGTGTAGACCTTGTGGGCGACATCGGCCAGCGCGTCCGTCGACCGATTGGCGATGATGACGTCGCAGCGCGCCTTGAACTCGTCGAGGTCGCGGATCACCGGGGAGTGGAAGAAGTCGTCGTCTTCGAGAGTCGGCTCGTAGACGACGACCTCGACGCCGCGTGCCTTGATGCGTTTCATGATTCCCTGAATCGACGAGGCGCGGAAGTTGTCCGACCCCGACTTCATCACGAGCCGGTAGACGCCGACCGTCTGCGGTGCGCGGGCGAGGATGTCGGAGGCCACGAAGTCTTTGCGGGTGCGGTTGGCGTCGACGATCGCCGCGATGAGGTTCTGCGGCACTTCCGAGTAGTTCGCGAGCAGCTGCTTGGTGTCTTTCGGCAGGCAGTAGCCGCCGTAGCCGAACGACGGGTTGTTGTAGTGCGAGCCGATGCGCGGATCGAGACCGACGCCCTCGATGATCTGGCGCGTGTCGAGTCCGTGGACGGCGGCGTAGGTGTCGAGTTCGTTGAAGTAGGCCACGCGAAGCGCGAGGTAGGTGTTCGCGAAGAGCTTGATCGCCTCGGCCTCGGTCGAGTCGGTGAGCAGCACCGGCACGTCGGTGTCGATCGCGCCTTCCAGGAGCAGGTCGGCGAATCGACGCCCGATCGGACCGCGGTCGCCGACGACGATGCGCGACGGGTGCAGATTGTCGTAGAGCGCGCGCCCTTCGCGCAGGAACTCCGGCGAGAAGACGATGGTCGCTTCCGGATGCTCGGTCTTGATGCGGGCGGTGAAGCCGACCGGGACGGTCGACTTTATGACGATGGCGGCGTCGGGGTTGACGGAGAGCGCCGTCTCGATGACGGACTCCACCGACGAGGTGTCGAAGAAGTTGGTGACCTCGTCGTAGTTGGTCGGCGTGGCGACGACGACGAACTCGGCGTCGCGGTACGCCGCCGCCGCGTCGAGGGTTGCCGTCAGCGAGAGCTCGTGCCTTGCGAGATAGTCCTCGAGCTCTGCGTCGACGACCGGCGAGACGCGCCGCGAGAGCAGTTCGATCTTGACCGGGTCGATGTCGACGGCGACGACGTCGTGGTGCTGCGCGAGGATCACGGCATTCGACAAGCCGACGTATCCGGTCCCGGTGATGGCGATCTTCATCGCTCCAGGGTATCGGGGGCAGGAGACGGCTCGAACCGGGTAGCATCGTGCTGATGCCGTCGGCCCCGCTCCTGTCCATTGTCATGCCGGTCTTCGACGACGAGGCCACGGTCGGTGCGGCCGTGCAGAGCGCGCTGGCACAGACGCTCGCCGACATCGAGATCGTGTGTGTCGATGATGCATCCACCGACGATACGGCCGCGGTGGTCGCCCGGTTCGCCGCCGCCGACCCGCGCGTCCGGCTCATCCGACACGAGGCGAATCTGTCGGCGTTCCAGGCTCGGCGCACCGGCATCCTTGCTGCGCGCGCCGAGCATGTGCTGTTCCTCGACGGCGACGATGAGCTGGTCCCGGATGCCGCGGAGAAGGTCCTCGCCCGCGCCGCCGTGTCGGGAGCGGATCTGCTCGGGTTCGGCGTGACCGTTGTGGAGAACGACGGGCGCACCGGTGGGTCCTACGAGCACCGATTGCAGCCGCGGAACGCTCGGCTCAGCGGCGACGATGTCGTGCGCGCACTGTTCCCCGTCGGCAAATCGGCCCAAGGCCAGCTCTGGCGCTACCTCTTTCGCACTCGGCTGCTGCGCGAGGCATACGCGAGACTGCCGGAGGATCTCGTCCTCCCTCGCGTCAATGACCTTCCCCTCATGTTCCTCGCTGCCGCGCTCGCGACCAGCTATGCGTCGATGCCGGATCGGCTCTATCGCTACCACTTTGGCCGCGGGGGCAGTGGCCACCGCGTCGACAGCGTCGCGCGGGCGGAGTTCTATGCCTCCGCGGTGCGATCGGTGGACAGCATCCGCCCCGCCGTGGAGGCGCTCGCCGACGCGCGCGCAGACGGTGCGCCGTTGCGTGCGGCGTACGAGTCGGCGCGACTGTCCATCATCGGATACGTGTGCTTCCAGCTCATCGAACGCAGCGACGACGACATCCTCGACGCCGCGCTCGCTCACCTGCACACGCTCGTCTCGTCGCACGATGTCGTCCACGCCGCCGCGCGCTTCTTTCCGTCGACGCTGAAGACGCTGAGCTTTCACACGCCGCACGAGGGGCTGGGGCAGCGCCCCGTGCGCAGTGTGCTGCTGGCGACGTCGGCGCTGCGCACAGGAGGCGTCTCGGCCGTGCTGGCTTCGCAGGCGCACTATCTGCGAGAGTCCGGCTACCGCGTCACGATCGTCGCCCGCAGCCGCGGCAGCGACCGACGGGCGATTCCGGCGGGTGCGACCTTCGTCGAGCTGACGGCGCGCGAGGACACCGCCCGTCTCGAAGAGTGGGGTGCGATCTGTCGCCGCTACGACGTCGATGTCGTGATCGACCATCAGGTGCTGTACACGCGGCATTGGCCCGAGTTCGCTCTCATGGCTCGCGCCGAGGGCGCGGCGACGATCGGCTGGATGCACAACTTCGTCGGACGACCGGTGTACGACGGCAACGACCGGCTGTCCCTCATCGAACGGTGCAGCGCGACGCTTGCCCACCTCGTGGTGCTCGCGCCGCTCGATGTGGCGTATTTCAAGCTGCGCGGCATCCGTCACGTGTCTTTCGCGCCGAACCCGCCCTCGCCGCTGCTGCGGGAGAGTGCGGTGCATCCCGTCGGCGTGAAGGCCGCACCGACGGGCCGGGTGCGCCTGGTCTGGTGGGGACGTCTCGAACAGCGGATCAAGCGGGTGCGCGATCTCATCGGCATCGGTGTGGAGCTGGATCGTCTCGGTGTCGACTTCGACCTGACGGTGATCGGACCCGATTGGGATGATGTGACGGCGAGGAAGTTCAATGTCGAGGCGCGCCGCCGCGGCGTCGGCGGGCGTGTCGCGGCGGTGGGCCCGCTCCACGGGCAGCAGTTGATCGATGCGATCGATCGGGCCGACGCCTTCGTCTCGACGAGCATCATCGAGGGCTATCAGCTGACGATCGCCGAAGCGCAGTCGCGGGGTCTTCCGGTGTTCATGTACGAGTTGCCGTGGCTTGTGCTCGTGCACGGCAACGAGGGGATCGTGTCCGTGCCGCAGGGCGACGCGCGTGCTCTGGCCAGACGCGTCGCCGATGTGGTGGGCGACGCCGACGCCTATTCACGCCTGTCCGCGGCGTCACGCGAGGCCGCCCTCCGCGCGGGCGCCCACGACTTCGGCCGCATCTACCGCGACCTCGTGACAGGGG
>JASGEE010000014.1:0-4042 GCA_047606715.1 Microbacterium sp. | reverse complement strand
TCGTCGATGAGCAGCACGTTCTTGCCCTTGAACTCGCTCGACATCGCGTTGAGCTTCTGCCTGACGCTCTTCTTGCGCACCGCCTGGCCCGGCATGATGAAGGTGCGGCCGACGTAGCGGTTCTTGTAGAAGCCCTCGCGATATTCCAGGCCGAGCTTGCGGGCGACCTGCATCGCCGCGGGCCGTGACGAGTCGGGGATCGGCATGACGACGTCGATCACGCCGGGGGGCGTGTACTTGGCGATCGTGTCGGCCAGGCGGTCACCCATGCGCAGGCGCGCCTCGTATACCGAGATGCCGTTCATCTCGCTGTCGGGCCGGGCGAGGTAGACGTACTCGAACGAGCACGGCACGAGCTGCGGGTGCGCGGCGCACTGGCGGGTGTGCAGCTTTCCGTCGAGGTCGACGAACACGGCTTCGCCGGGCTCGACGTCGCGGACGACCTCGAAACCGCCGTTTTCCAGCACGAGCGATTCGCTCGCGACGATCCATTCATAGCCGCCGAGCCTCTCGCCGTCGGGTGAGAGGGCGGGCCGCGTGCCGAGGATGAGGGGACGGATGCCGAACGGATCGCGGAACGCCAACAGCCCGTATCCGGCGATCAGCGCGATCGCCGCGTACGACCCCTCCACGCGCTCGTGCACGCGGCTCACGGCCTGGAAGACCTGCTCGGCGTCGAGCTCGGGGCCCGAGATGCACTCCTGCAGCTCGCTGCCGAGCACGTTGACCAGCAGCTCGGTGTCGGAACTGGTGTTCAGGTGCCGACGGTCCTTGTGGAACAGCTCCTGAGTGAGCTCGCGCGTGTTGGTGAGGTTGCCGTTGTGCACGAGCACGATCCCATACGGCGCGTTGACGTAGAAGGGCTGTGCCTCTTCTTCGCTGGATGCCGTGCCCTTCGTGGCGTAGCGCACGTGTCCGAGGCCGATGTTGCCCAACAGTGCCCGCATGTCGCGGGTGCGGAAGGCCTCGCGCACCTGTCCCTTAGCCTTGAAGAGGTGGAAGACGCCGTTCGACTCGGCGGTGGCGATGCCGGTGGAATCCTGCCCACGGTGCTGCAGCAGCAGGAGAGAGTCGTAGATGTCCTGGTTGACCGGTCCGTGGCCGGTCACCCCGACGATTCCGCACATGTCGTTACTTCGCCACTTCCGTTGTGCTCGTGTCGGCATACGCGCCCACAAGGCGCACGGCGCCGCCGTCGACGCCCTTGGCACCCTGATGGAAATCGCCCGCGGGGAGCGACCCGTCGTGCACGACGCCGGCCTGCCACGTCCGGATGCCTTCGGCGTTCAGGACGGATGCCGCAGCCTCCGCCCGCTCGGCGGCCACGACGGCGAGAAAGCCGATGCCGAGATTCCACGTGCCCTCGGTCTGTTCCGGCGAGAGCGATCCGAGATCGGCGAGCACGCGGAACACGGTCGGAGGCGACCAGGTCGAGCGGTCGAGGTCGACCCAGGTGCCCTGCGGGAGCACGCGGGCGAGGTTGGCGGCGATGCCGCCGCCGGTGACGTGGCTGAGAGAGTGGACGGCATCCGGAACCTGCGCGAGCAGACGCAGCAGCGGTGCCGTGTATAGACGAGTGGGTTCGAGCAGCTCCTCGCCCCAGGTGCGGCCGAAGTCGGAGGCGTGCGCGCCGTAGCTCAGGCCCGCCCCGGCGACGATGTGCCTCACGAGCGAGAAGCCGTTGGAGTGCAGACCGCTGGAGGCGAGCGCGAGCACGACGTCACCGGAGCGCACGCGGTCGGCGCCGAGTACGGTGTCGGCTTCGACGACGCCGGTGGCCGCGCCCGCGACGTCGTAGTCGTTCACGCCGAGCAGTCCGGGGTGCTCGGCGGTCTCGCCGCCGACGAGGGCCGTGCCGGTCAGAGCGCACCCGGTCGCGATGCCGCGCACGATGTCGGCGATGCGATCCGGGAACACCTTGCCGCACGCGATGTAGTCGGTCATGAACAGGGGTCTGGCGCCCACGACGACGATGTCGTCGACGACCATGCCGACGAGGTCCTGCCCGATCGTGTCGTGCTTGTCGAGCGCCTGGGCGATCGCGACCTTCGTGCCGACGCCGTCGGTGGAGGTCGCCAGCAACGGGCGACGGTACGACAGCAGCGCGGAAGCGTCGAAGAGTCCCGCGAATCCGCCGACGCCGCCGAGAACTTCGGGCCCGTGGGTGCGCTGGACGGCCGACTTCATCAGTTCGACGGCGAGGTCTCCCGCCGCGGTGTCGACGCCGGCCTGGGTGTAGGGATCGAGTGGGGCTTGAGCCACGCCTCCAGCCTACCGGGCGCCAACACCGTCGCTGGCCGCCGTCGGCGGCGCCCGGCGATGCAACGCGCTGAATAGGATGGCGGCATGCCGACCGAGAGACCGCAGTGGGTGGTGCGAGAAGACGCGAGCCTGCCCGTGCTGGTCGCCCTCTACGTTCGTCAGGTGCTCGGCATCCGCTCACCCGAGGTGCTGCCGCACTTGCGCGGCATCTCCTCGGAAGCGCTGGGACGCCCCGGCGCCGAGCACCCCGAGTTGGAGCGGCAGTGGTTCTCCTACTGGCAGATGACGGTCGAGCCGCAGGCGCATCCGTCGCCCGTGCCGCTCGACCTCGTCGACGGATACGACATGATCGTCGCCCTGCCCACCGAGGGCTTCGACGAGTTGCGTGAGCGGATGCTGCCGCACGGGTCGGATGCCGTCGGCTTCGCTCGCGCCGCCTACCGGCGGCACACGCAGGGCAGCGGTCGGGGCGTCTCGTACCGTGCGTACGCCGGCGCGATCGCGGAGTTCGAGCGCCAGGTGGGGCGGCGCGCGCATTCGTTCGAGCTGAACGTGCAGGTGCTGCCGTTCACCCAGCGCGGCGTGTGGTGGATCGGCGCGCTGACGGTCGCCGTGACCGACAGCCTGCGCAGTGACATCGCCGGATTCGACAAGGCGATCGGACCGTTCATCGCCGACCTGGCGTGAGGTGCGGCGTCTGCGCGCCCTAAGACGGGTCGGTGTGGGAGGTGACGGTCTCGCGGTCGATGCGCACGTCGCGGATGCGGCGGGAGAGGATGCGGTCGAACAGGAGTGCGAGACCGCCGCTGAGGGCGAGGCCGATCGGGATGCACACCAGGCACAGGAAGCCGAACACCTGCCCGGATGAGTAGCTCACGCCCGTGTTGGTGCTCGGGTCGGCGGTGCCGTCGAAGGCGAACGTGAGGATCATCGCGGTGAGCACGCCGACCCCCGCACCCACGAGCAGGAACGCCGCGTAACGCGGGCTGCGGCGCACGTGCGCGGTCTGGAGGCGGTGGCCGGTGGTCATGCGTCCATTGTCCCACCGCGGGAGGAGCTGTCTTTCCACGGTGCCGCCGTTGCGTGCTGCCGTTCGGGAGGAGATGGCCGTTCGGGAGGATGCATCGTGCGGCATCCATCCTCCCGAAGCGAAATCTCCTCCCGAACGGCCGCGGCGCCCCGGTGCGGGTGCTCGTGGTCTCGTGCTCCCCGCGGGATGGATGCGGTATGACACGCTCGCGCGCTCGACTGGCAGAACATCCGCGACGACGCACCCCGGGCGATCCGGGGCTCCGGGTCCATGGCTGCCGCCATACGACAGCGGCCCTGCCGTTCGACGCGGGAGTGACAGCGGAAATTGCCCGCTGATCTTCTGGCTAGGTGGTGGCTCCGACGGGCGTCGATCCCGTGACCTCACGATTTTCAGTGAGTTCGGGGCGGGTTTCGCACTGTATCTATGGTGGCGGATTGCTTCTGACCAGGCATTTTCCTGGTTGCTCGCAGTTGCTCGCAGTTGGTTCAGTGGCCGAAAATGGCCCGGATATGGCCCAGGGTCGGCAGGGCTGCGGAGGGAGCTGGGCTGCCGCAGCACTACTCCAGACCAGCATTCACCTGTTACAGTTGTTTCATTTGGAGCAGATGGAGGTGCGACATGACTGATGTCCTGACCCGCGACGCGGAAGCGTTGCACCACGCCCTCGACGGCGCGGGCGATGAGGTCAAGGTCAGCGTCTCGCGGGAGACCGCGGAGTGGCTGGCCCGCATCGTGGACGCGCGCTCG
>JASGEE010000013.1:0-16948 GCA_047606715.1 Microbacterium sp. | reverse complement strand
GCCACAGCACGCGCCAGTGCGCCTCGCCGAGGGTTCCCGCCAGCCCCGCGGCGGCGGCCACGAGCCGCGCCCCGCCGTCGTTCAGCTCCTGCAGCACCGCTTCGGCCTCGCTCGTGTCGGCCGGGCCGTGCAGCACGGCATCCACCCGGCCGAGAACGCCCGGCACCCCGCCGCTGTGATCGAGGTCGAAATGGGTCAGCACCAGCAGGGCGATACGGCCGATGCCCAGGACACCGAGACACTGTTCCAGCAGTACGGGTTCGGGGCCGGTGTCGATGAGCATGACGATATCGTCCGAGCGCACCAGCAGGGCATCGCCCTGACCGACGTCGCACGCCGCGATCGTCCAATCGCGCGGGATCGCGCCGCGCTCCACGGCGTCGGCGACCGGTCCGAACGCCAGGACGCAGATGAGGGATGCGGCCACCGTGGCCGCGGCGACCCTGCGCAGCCACGGCCGCGCCCGCACGAGCAGCGCAGCGACCGCCGCGCCGACGACCGCGAGGGCAATCATGCCGGGAATGCCGTCCGGCCACTCCATCGTGCTCCCCGGGGCACCGGCCAGTGTCACCGCCGTCCCGGCGATCCAGGCCGCAGGCAGCCACGCCAGCCCCGCGAGCCCGGCACCCAGCCAGGGGATGCCGGCGGCAAGGCACGCGGCAAGGCCCACGACGGTGCCGATCGGGGCCGCCGGGGCCACCAGCAGGTTCGCCAGGACGCCGTAGACCGACAGCTGCGGCGCGATCAGCACGAGCAGCGGTCCGCAGACCAGTTGCGCGGACAGCGGCACCGCGACGGCGAGAGCGAGCGGCGCCGGCATCCACCGTCCGAGTCCCTCTGCCAGGGGGCCCGCGAGCAGCAGCAACGCCGCGGTCGCGGCCACCGACAGACCGAACCCGAGGGAGCCGGCGAGCCACGGGTCGACCATGAGCACGATCGCCACGCTCGCCGTCAACAGCGACAGCCCGGCGCCCGTGCGGCCGAGCAGCAGCCCCAGCATCGCGATCGTCGCCATCGCCGCTGCCCGCACGACGCTGGGCTCGGGCGAGACGAGCACGACGAAACCCGCGAGGGCGCTCAGCCCCGCCGCCACCCGCACCCCGCGCCGGGCACCGCACAGCGCCGCCACGCCGAAGGCGAGCCCGACCACGAGCGCGCAGTTCGCCCCCGACACGGCTGTCAGGTGCGACAGCGACGACGTCTTCATCGCCGCGTCGAGGTCGTCCGTGACGGCGCCGGTGTCACCGACCGCGAGACCGGCGATGAGACCGGCGCCCGGCGGCGGGAGGTCTGCCGTGAGCGTCACGAGGCCGTCGCGCAGCGCCGCGGCGACGGCGAGCACACCCGGCGGCGCGTCGACCAGCTCGATCCCGCCGGTCGCATCGAGCACGAGCACGGCGCGCTCCCCCGCATCCGGCACCCACGCCGTCGCGGCCATGCGCACGCGCGCGCCGAGGTCGAGCCCGTCCGGCACAGCCTCCGATCGCACCAGCACCGGCACCTGCGGCGCGAGGTGCACACCGCCGTAGCGGAGGTCGTTCAGGGTCGCGTCGAACCGCCAGGCATCGCCGGCGCGCTCGATCTTGCCGACGGCGGTCACCTCGACGCTCAGCGCGCGGCCGCCACCGATGGACAGCGCCGCCACCGCTGCCCGTGCGGGTTCGGCCGCTGCCACGTGCGTGCACACCGCCGCTGCGAACGCGAACGCGATGGCCGCCAGGGCCGTCCATCCTCGCCCCCGCACGAGCGCCGCGACGGCCAGCAGGCCGGCTGCCGCACCCCAGAGCGCGATCGATGCCCCGAGGGCGAAGGAGGGGTGCCGCGTCGAGAGCGCCGCGGCCACCCAGGCGAGCGCCGCGGCGGGTATGAGCCGCGCGTCACGTCGTCGCGCCCGGCGCGCACTGGTCACACCGTCACCAGCTCTCGCAGCCCCGCGAGCACCGTCTCGCCGATGCCGGACACCGCGAGCAGGTCTTCGACGCTCGTGAAGGAGCCGTTCGCCTCGCGCCACTCGATGATGCGCTGGGCCAGTGCCGGGCCGATGCGCGGCAGGGTGTCGAGGGCGGCGGCATCCGCCGTGTTGAGGTTGACACGGTCGTCGTCGGCCGTGGCTTCGGCACCGCTCTGGTCCTCGCCGACGACCGGCACGTACAGCTGCTCGCCGTCGCTGAGGGGTCGAGCGAGGTTCACTCCGCTCTCGTCCGCGTCATCGGCGAGCCCGCCGGCGGCGGCGATCACATCGACCACGCGCGCACCGTCGTCGAGCCGGTACAGCCCAGGGCGGGCCACGGCTCCGAACACGTGGACGTAGATCGTCGGCAGTTGCGCCTCGTCGACGACCGTCGGCACGTCCTCGACGCTTGCGCTCGATGCGCGCAGCATCCCGACGCCCACGGCAACGGCGGCCACGGCGAGCACCAGAACGACCGCCGCGCCCGCGCCGAGCCGGCGGCGCCCGATCTGTGCGGATGCGCTCACCCGCACACCCTGACAGAGCGCGCCGCGTCGTGGCGGTCGGAGGCGGCGATCCGTGGACAGATCCGGAAATCAGCCGCCTGTGCAGGAGGCGATGAGACCCCGCGATCTCACGCGGTGGTGAAGCTCACGACCTTCGGAGCGCGGACGACGGTGCGGACGACCTGGCGGCCGGCCAGCGAACGGACGATCTTCTCGTCGGTGCGCGCGAGCTTCTCGAGGTCTTCGGAGGTGATGCGGGCGGGCACGGCCAGGGTGCCGCGCACCTTGCCGTCGATCTGCACGACCGCCGTCACGGTGTCTTCCACGAGCAGCGTCGGGTCGGGCTGACGCCACGGCGCGAGCCCGATGAACGGCTCGTAGCCCAGCAGGGACCACATCTCCTCCGCCGTGTGCGGAGCGAACAGGTCGAGCACGAGCGCGACCGCCTCGATCGCCTCGCGCACGGCCGGGTCGCCGGCGCCGGCGCCGGCTCCGGTGTCGATCGTCTTGCGGATCGCGTTGACCAGCTCCATCAGACGGGCGATGACCACGTTGAACTTGGTCTGCTCGACCAGTCCCGCGACATCCGCCCACAGCCGGTGGGTGACGCGCCGCAGCGCGACGTCGCCCTCGCTCCAGACGACGTCGGGTGCGCTCGTGACCTCCCCGGCGATGCGCAGCGCGCGCGCGAGGAACTTCTGCGCGCCGGTCGTGGAGACGTCCTCCCAGTTGATGTCGTCTTCGACCGGGCCGGCGAACGCGATCGCGACGCGCACGGCGTCGGCGCCGGGGTCGACCATGCTCGAGGCGAACTCGACGAGATTGCCCTTGCTCTTGGACATCTTCGAGCCGTCGAGCAGCACCATGCCCTGGTTGACGAGCGAGCTGAACGGCTCGGTGAAGTCGACGAGCCCCATGTCGAAGAGCACCTTGGTGATGAACCGTGCGTACAGCAGGTGCAGGATCGCGTGCTCGACGCCGCCGATGTAGGCGTCCACGGGCGCCCAGCGGTCGGCCTGTGCCCCCTCGAAGGCTCGAGAGTCGTCGTTCGGGTTCAAGAAGCGCAGGAAATACCACGAGCTGTCGACGAACGTGTCCATCGTGTCGGCGTCGCGCAGCGCGGGCTCGCCCGTCTCCGGGTCGACCGTCTGCATCCACTCGGTCGCACCGCCCAGGGGCGAGGTGCCCTTCGGCGCGAGGTCGAGGTCACGCGCGTCGGGCAGCGTGAGCGGCAACTCGTCGTCGGGCACCGGCACGACGCGGCCGTCGGCCGTGTGGATCATCGGGATCGGTGTGCCCCAGAACCGCTGACGAGAGATGAGCCAGTCGCGCAGGCGGTACGACTTCGCCGCACGGCCGGCCCCGAGGCTCTGAAGCTGCTCGATGATCCGCGCGATCGCGTTGCGCTTGCTCAGCCCGTCGAGCGGGCCGGAGTTGACCATGCGCCCCTCACCGGTCAGCGCGATGCCGGTGACGGCGGGGTCGATCTCGGCGAGGGGGGGAAGGTCGAGGTCGATCGGCACGCCGTCGGCATCGGTCTTGATGACCGAGATCGCACCGGTGATGGATGCCGTCGTGTCGACGACGACCTTCACCGGCAGATCGAAGGCGCGCGCGAAGTCGAGGTCGCGCTGGTCGTGCGCGGGCACCGCCATGACGGCCCCGTGACCGTAGTCGGCGAGCACGTAGTCGGCGGCCCAGATCGGCAGTCGTTCGCCGTTGACGGGGTTGATCGCGTACCGGCCGAGGAAGACGCCGGTCTTGGGCCGCTCGCTGCTCTGACGCTCGATGTCGGTCTGCTTCTGCACGTCGTCGAGGTACGCCTGGAAACGCATCCGCACCTCGGCATCCGCTCCCGCGACCAGCTCGGCGGCCAGGTCGCTGTCGGGGGCGACGACGAAGAACGTCGCGCCGTACAGCGTGTCGGGACGGGTCGAGAAGACCGTGACCTTCTCGGCGCGGCCCTCGATGGCGAAGTCGATGTCGGCGCCGACCGAGCGGCCGATCCAGTTGCGCTGCATGCGGATGACCTTCTGCGGCCAGAACCCCTCCAACTGGTTCAGGTCGTCGAGCAGCCGGTCGGCGTAGTCGGTGATCTTGAAATACCACTGCGTCAGCTTCTTCTTGACGACATCGGCGCCGCACCGCTCGCAGCGGCCGTCGACGACCTGCTCGTTGGCGAGCACGGTCTGATCGTTCGGGCACCAGTTGACCGGGCTCTGCTTGCGGTAGGCGAGATCTCTCTCGTACAGGCGCTGGAACAGCCACTGGTTCCAGCGGTAGTACTCCGGATCGCTCGTGTGCAGCACGCGACTCCAGTCGTAGGACGACCCGAACTCGCGGAAGCTCTTCTTGTGCTGCTCGATGTTGCGGTAGGTCCACTCGCGGGGGTCGCTGCCGGCGCCGCCCTTGATCGCGGCGTTCTCGGCGGGCAGGCCGAACGAGTCCCAGCCGATCGGGTTGAGCACGTTGTAGCCGCGGTGCCGCCAGAAACGCGCGACGACGTCGACGTACGCGTAGTTCTCGGCATGCCCCATGTGCAGATCGCCCGACGGGTACGGGAACATCCCCAGCACGTACTTGCGCGGGCGCGTGTCTTCGGCGCCGCCGGCGCGGAAGGGATCGGCCTCGGCCCACCGCTGCTGCCACTTCGCCTGGATCGCGGACATGTCGGGGTGGCCGCTGTCGGAGGCTCCAGCGGTCTCGGTGGGCGTGATGAAAGACACGAAAAAGCCAATCGTACGGGGGTCGGGAACGCGCGCACGCGTCTCGTCAGTTTACCGGACGGCCCCGGGCGACGGCGGTGCCGTGCCGACCCGGGGATGCCACGCACCTAGGCTGGAGCGGTGAACGAGTTCCTGTCATGGTTGCTCGATGCCGTGCAGAGTGTGGATCCGCTCCTGCGCACGGTGCTGGCCGGACTCGCGATGACGCTGGAGACCAGCATCCTGGTCGGCCTCGTCGTACCGGGCGACACGATCGTCATCGTCGCAGCCACCGCGGTGCACTCCTACACGGAAGGCGCGCTCTTGGTCGCCGCCGTCACCGTCGGGGCGCTCGTCGGGGAGAGCGTCGGATTCTGGCTGGGACGGTGGCTGGGCCCGCGCATCCGCTTCTCGCGCCTGGGCGCGCGCATCGGCGAGCACAACTGGGCACGCGCCGAGCGCTATCTGCGTCGCCGCGGCGGACCGGCGATCTTCCTGTCGCGCTTCCTGCCGGTGCTGCACTCGCTCGTCCCCCTGACGGTGGGGATGAGCGGCTTCGCCTACCGCCGATTCCTGGCCTGGACTGCGCCCGCGTGCGCACTGTGGGCGGTGGCGTACGTCAGCATCGCCGCGTTCGCCGCCGGCACGTACCGCGAGCTGGCGGAGCAGCTCCACTTCGCGGGCTACCTCTTCGTGGCGGCGATCGTCGCGTTCGTCGCACTCGTCTCCCTCGCCAAACGCGTCATCGTCGCCCGCGAAAGGCGTCACATGCGCCCCGACGAGGAGCATTCCCGGCAGGGCATGGAAGACTGAGGCGATGGCCGCCGCATCCCCGCCCCGCACGAAGGTGCTGTGGTTCGCGCGTCTGGAGTACCGCCTCCATGCGTGGCGCGAGAAGCGCGCCCGACGGCGCGGGCATCGCCCCAGCGTGTCGGCCTACCCCGGCTACGGCGGGCAGGACTGGGTGCGCGTGCTCGGCCGCGTGCTCATCGTGCCGCCGGTGCCGACCCGCCACCCCGGCGTGTATGCGGCTGTGCGCGGCTGGCGCAGCTTCGCCGCGGTGCCCGTGGGCTTCGCCCAGGTGGCGGTGACGATCGACGGCGTCACCCACGAGGTCGTCGCCGATCGCGGCGGTGTGATCGACACGGTGCTGCCGGCGCACCTGGAGCCGGGATGGCGGTCCGTGTCGATGGCGGTGGAAGGCTCCGAGCCGTTCGAGACGCGCGTGTTCGTCGTCGGTGAGGACGTGCGCTTCGGCGTCGTCTCCGACGTCGATGACACCGTGATGGTCACCGCCCTGCCGCGCCCACTGGTGGCGGCGTGGAACTCGTTCATCCTCGACGAACACGCCCGCCAGCCGGTGCCGGGCATGGCGGTGCTGCTGGAGCGGCTCGTCCGGCAGCATCCCGGTGCCCCCGTCGTCTACCTTTCCACCGGCGCGTGGAACGTCGCCCCGACGCTGCAGCGCTTCCTGCAGCGCCACCTGTTTCCCGCCGGAGCGCTGCTGCTCACCGACTGGGGACCGACCCACGATCGATGGTTCCGCAGCGGGCGCGCGCACAAGCAGGAGAACCTGCGTCGCCTGGCGCGCGAGTTCCCGAACGTGAAGTGGGTGCTCATCGGCGACGACGGGCAGCACGACGACGATCTCTACACGGCGTTCACGAGCGACATGCCCGATCAGGTCGCCGCGGTCGCCATCCGCCGCCTCTCCTCCGCCGAGGCCGTGCTCGCCGGGGGGCGCACCGCCGTCAACGACCACTCCGCGGCGGGAGTCCCGTGGGTGACGGGCGATGACGGGGCCGCCCTGCTCGCCCGCCTCAGCGAGGCCGGCGTCATCGACGCGAACGGCGGTGTCGCACCCACCGCATAGGCTGGCCGCATGTGCGGACGTTTCGTCGTCGCCCGCAGCGGGCCCGAGCTGGCGAGCGTGCTGCGGGTCGACATCGAGGGCGACGAGCTGCCGGCGCCGTCGTTCAATGTCGCCCCGACCGCCCGCGTGGCGATCGTGCTCGACTCCGCGAAGACCGAGCCGCCGACGCGTCGACTCGAGGCGGCGCGCTGGGGGCTCGTGCCCCGGTGGGCGAAAGACGTGTCGCTGGGCGCACGGGCGTTCAACGCGCGTGCGGAGACCGTGCGGGTCAAGCCGATGTTCCGCGAGGCGCTGGTCTCGCGGCGCGCCGTGGTCCCGGCATCCGGCTACTACGAGTGGAAGACCGACGGCGGGCTCAAGACACCGTTCTACATCCATCCCCCCGATGATGCGCCGATGCTCTTCGCCGGTCTGTACGAGTGGTGGAAAGACCCGTCGAAAGAGAATGTCGACCCGACCCGGTGGCTGCTGAGCTTCACGATCCTCACCCGCGGCGCCACCGGTGTGCTCGCGTCGATCCACGACCGCATGCCGCTGCTGCTCGACCCCGACAGCGCTCAGGCGTGGCTCGATCCGGCGGCTCAGAACGTCGGCGACGTGCTCGATGCGACCGTGGATGCCGCCCCCGCGCTGGTCGACGCGCTGGCGATGCACGAAGTGGATCGCGCGGTGGGCGATGTCCGCAACGACTCCCCCGCCCTCGTCGCACCACTCTGAGCGACGCCGCAGACCACGCCGTCGCGACTCGATGATGCCGTCCTGGATGGCACACAGATGCAGGTCGATCTTGCTGTGCGCGGGGCGGTCTCGTCCACGCCCGCGCCCATCCGACGCTGGACGAGTTCACCGGTCCGCAACCCGAGGTCTACACGAGTGGAGGCCCCAGGCTCAACCACTCATGACGTCTAGACTGACCGCCATGGCGATCCTGATCGACGACGCCCGGTGGCCGGCCCACGGCCGGCTGTGGGCGCATCTGGTCAGCGACACGAGCCTCGACGAGTTGCACGCGTTCGCGGCCGCGCACGGCATCCCCCGGCGCGGATTCGACCGCGATCACTACGACGTGCCCGATCATCTGGTCGACGAGCTGATCGGCTCTGGAGCCGAGCACGTCAGCGGCCACGAGCTCGTGCGTCGCCTGATCGCGTCGGGCCTGCGCGTGACGGCGCGAGAGCGCCGCGAGGGTCAGGACTCGGTCGGCTCCGGCGTCGCGGCCACCGGCGTGCCGCTGAGCGCCGCCGTCGTGACCCGGCGCCGGCTGCGACCCTGACCCGGTGCCTTCGGCTCGGGCAGCGCGCTGAGCACGGAATCGAGCAGGATGTCCTTCTCGGTGCGCTCGGCGGCGGGTTTGCGGGAGCCGGCATCGGAGCGCTTCTTGCGCACCTGCCGCGGCCGTTCGACGGGCGCCGGAGGGGTGATCGCCTCGACGATCGCGTCGGCCGGCGCCGGAGCGTCGACCGCCTCGTCGTGCGAGTGGTGGATCGTGGATGCCGCGATCTGCGCGAGCGCAGACTTGGCGCCCTCGGTGATCACGTGCGTGCCGCCGTTGCCGTTGCCTGACTGGGGCGCCGTCGACACCGAGCGAGGGCGGCGCCCCGAACCGGCGCCCTGCGGCTGCGAAGCGCGGTGCTTGACGACGGGGTCGTGGTGCACGATCACGCCGCGACCGGCGCACACCTCGCACGCCTCGCTGAAGGTCTCCAGCAGCCCCAGGCCGAGCTTCTTGCGCGTCATCTGGACGAGACCGAGCGAGGTGACCTCAGCGACCTGGTGCTTCGTGCGATCGCGGCTGAGACATTCGACGAGCCGGCGCAGCACGAGGTCGCGGTTGGACTCCAGCACCATGTCGATGAAGTCGACGACGATGATGCCGCCGATGTCGCGCAGCCGCAGCTGACGGACGATCTCCTCGGCCGCCTCGAGGTTGTTCTTCGTCACGGTCTCTTCGAGGTTGCCGCCCGAGCCGACGAACTTGCCGGTGTTGACGTCGACGACGGTCATCGCCTCGGTGCGGTCGATGACGAGCGAGCCACCCGACGGCAGCCACACCTTGCGGTCGAGCGCCTTCTCGATCTGCTCCGTGACCCGGAAGCGGTCGAACGGGTCCTGGTCGTCCTCGTACTTCTCGATGCGCTCCAGCAGATCGGGTGCGACGCCGGTGAGGTAGGACGTGATGGTCTGATAGGCATCCTCGCCCTGGATGAGCATCTTCGAGAAGTCCTCGTTGAACACGTCGCGCACGATCTTCACGAGCAGGTCGGGCTCGGAGTGCAGCAGCGCCGGGGCGCCGATCGTCTCGATCTGGCTGGAGATGTGCTCCCACTGCGACGTCAGCCGCTGGACGTCGCGCGTCAGCTGGTCTTCGGTCGCGCCCTCGGCGGCGGTGCGGACGATGACGCCGCTGGAAGACGGCAGCACCTCTTTGAGGATGCGCTTCAGGCGCGCGCGCTCGGTGTCGGGGAGCTTGCGAGAGATGCCGTTCATCGCCCCGCCCGGGACGTACACGAGGTAGCGGCCGGGCAGCGAGATCTGGCTCGTCAGGCGCGCGCCCTTGTGGCCCACCGGGTCTTTCGTGACCTGCACGAGAACGCGGTCGCCGCTCTTGAGCGCCAGCTCGATGCGGCGCGGCTGGTTGCCGGTCTCGACGCCATCCCAGTCGACTTCGCCCGAGTACAGCACCGCGTTGCGACCGCGCCCGATGTCGACGAACGCCGCCTCCATGCTCGGCAGCACGTTCTGCACGCGGCCGAGATAGACGTTGCCGATGAGGGAGGACTCCTGGCTGCGCGCCACGTAGTGCTCGACGAGCACGTTGTCTTCGAGCACCGCGATCTGGATGCGGCCGTTCTTCGAGCGCACGATCATGTCACGGTCGACGGCTTCGCGCCGCGCGAGGAACTCGGCCTCGGTGACGACGGTGCGCCGGCGCCCGGCCTCGCGGCCGTCGCGACGGCGCTGCTTCTTGGCCTCCAGGCGCGTGGAGCCCTTGATGCGCTGCGGCTCGGTGATCAGCTCGACCGCGCGACGGCGTCCGCTCTGGCCCTGGCCGCTCTGGCCGCCGGGCTGGTCGTCGGCCTCGACAGCGGACGATCCGCCGCCGCGACGGCGATTGCGCCGACGGGCACTCGAAGCGCTCTCGCCGGACGCGTCGTCGCGGCCGTCTTCAAGGCGCGCCGGCAGCGGCGCGACGGCGGGCGCGTAGAACGCGAGCCGCGTCGAGACGGCCGAGACGAAGTTCTCCGGGAGCAGGCCGAGGCTCACCGCCGTGACGGGAGGCTCCGGTGCGGGCTCGCCCTCCGGCTCGGGTTCCGGCTCCGGGGCGGGCTCAGGCGCGGCGACATCCGCCTCGGGCTCGGCCGACAGGACATCCGCCTCGGGCTCGTCCGGCAGGGCATCCGCCTCGGGCTCGGCGAGCGCCGCGTCAGGTTCGGCGACGACGTCCAGCACGGGTTCGTTCAGGACAGCGTCGTCGTCACGGGTGGGAGTGGGCTGTTCGTTGTGCTCATCGGCCATCTCTGGCTTACTCCTAGCGGGGCGGCTCCGCGTGCCGTCCGGCGAAAATCTGGCGGACTCACCCCGATACGGGGGAACCGCGAACTCATTCGGTCTGCAGCGGTGTCCGCTCCGGGCGGGGCGCTGCGCAGGGCTCGATGGCCCGAAGTCTGTCGGTGATGCCGATCACGGCGCGGCCGCGGGAGCATCGGCACCCATTATCGCACTTTCGGTCGCGGATTGTGCCAAGGCCGCATCGCGCGCCGCGGCGTCGGGGCAAGGGGCGGGCCGGGGATGGGATAATCGCCGTCATGCCCGCACGCACGGTCGACACCCGCCCCACCGTCCTCGCCGTCTGGCTCGTGATCGCCGGCGTCATCGGGTGGATCGCCGCCTTCGCCCTCACCGTCGAGAAGTTCGACAAGCTGCTGCACCCCGACTCGGGACCCGCCTCGTGCGACTTCAGCGTCATCGTGCAGTGCAGCGCGAACCTCGACTCCTGGCAGGGCAGCGTGTTCGGGTTCCCCAACCCGATCCTCGGGCTCACCGGATGGGTCGCCCCGATCGTCGTGGGGACGGCGGTGCTTTCCGGAGCGCGGTTCGCACGCTGGTTCTGGTGGCTGTTCGCGCTCGGCATCACCTTCGCGTTCGGGCTCGTCGCGTGGCTCATCAGCCAGAGCATCTACGAGCTCGGCACGCTGTGCCCCTGGTGCATGGTGACGTGGCTCGTGACCATCCCGACGTTCTTCGCCGTGTGGGTGCACCACGTGCGCTCGGGCGTCGTATCGAGCTCGCCGCAGGTGCGCGCCGCGGGCGCCGCGCTGGCACCGTGGGTGCCGCTGATGGCGTTGCTCACCTACGCCGTCGTGCTGCTGCTGGCGCAACTGCGCCTGAACGCGATCCCGCAGTTGCTCGGCGTCATCTTCTGACGGCGGCGCGGGCCCCGGCATCCCCTCATCCGTCGCAGAACACGGCGAAAGCGCGGGATACCCGCGATACGCGACGGCTGAGTGGCGCGAGGGCGGCTGCGCGCGGGCGGATCAGAACCAGATGGAGAGCTCGCGCGCGGCGGACTCGGGGCTGTCGCTGCCGTGCACGAGGTTCTGCTGCACCTTCAGTCCCCAGTCGCGGCCGAGATCGCCGCGGATCGTGCCGGGAGCCGCGGTGGTCGGATCGGTCGTGCCGGCCAGGGAGCGGAACCCCTCGATGACGCGGTCGCCGGAGAGGCGGATCGCCACCGACGGGCCCGACAGCATGAACTCCAGCAGCGGCTCGTAGAAGGGCTTGCCCTCGTGCTCGGCGTAGTGCTGCGCGAGCAGATCGCGGTCGGGCTGGACGAGCTTGATATCGACGAGCGCGTAGCCCTTCGCCTCGATGCGCGCCAGGATCACGCCGGTCAAGCCGCGTGCGACGCCGTCGGGTTTGACGAGGACGAGGGTCTGTTCCGTAGACATGTCAGTCTCCATTCATTGCAGGCTGCGTGATCTCTTGAGCGCGCTGCGCGTTGCGGCGGTCCAGGGCCGCGCCCTTGATCGTCGCATATGCGTACATCGCACCGAAAATGAGGCCGACGAGCGCGAGCGCCGGCACGAGAAATGCTCCGAGCAGGATGACGAGCTGCCACAGCGAGCCGAGGACGATGCCCCAGCGGCGCCCGACGACGCCCGCCGTCGCGATCAGGAGCACGGCGAGCACCGACCCCGCCACGATCCCCCACCAGGGGGCGATGGATGCCGGCAGCGCCTTCAGCCCGAAGATCACGAGCCCGCCGAGGAACACGACGAGCGACTCGCAACCGAGCACGATGGAGGCCAGCGACTCCTGCGCGCCGCGCGTGCGGCGCGGGCGAGGCTGCGCGTCCGTCATGATCGCCACCCGTCCTTCCACCCCTCGGCGGCGGCCAGCTGCACGGCCGTGCCGGCGAGCACGACGCTGCCGGCGACGACGACCGCGCGGCGTTCGGATGCCGCCGCCCACTCCCGCGCCGCGTCGGCGGCGTCGCTCAGGTCGCGGTGCACGGTCACCGACACCCCGGCGGCCTCGACGAGATCGGCGAGCCCTTCGGGGTCGGCGGCGCGCTCGGAGTCGGGCGCCGTGACGAACACGTGCGCGGCGGCGGGGGCGATCGCCCGCACGATGCCGGCCGTGTCCTTGTCTCCGAACGCGCCGAGCACGACGCCCCACTCGTCGAAGTCGAACGCGTCGCCGAGGGCGGCCACGAGGGCACGGGCGCCGTGCGGGTTGTGCGCGCTGTCGACGATGACGGTCGGTGAGACCCCGACGAGCTGCAGACGGCCGGGCGAGGTCACCTCGGCGAGCCCTTCCGCGAGCACGTCGGCGGCGAGAGCTTTCGCGCCCCCGCCGATGAGCGACTCGACGGCGGCGATCGCGAGAGCCGCGTTGCGGCCCTGGTGGGCGCCGTACAGCGGCAGATACAGGTCGCCGTACGTTCCGGCGAGCCCGCGGACGGTCAGCAGCTGGCCGCCGACGGCGAGCTGCTGGGCTTGCAGGGCGAACCCGTCGCCGTCCACGGCGAGAGTCGCCTCGCGAGCGGATGCCGCCTCGTGCAGCACGCGCAGGGCTTCCGGCGTCTGAGCCGCCGAGACGGCCGCGGCGGCGCTTTTGATGATGCCCGCCTTGACCGCCGCGATCTCGGGGATCGTCGCACCGAGCCGATCGGCGTGGTCGATGTCGATCGGGGCGATCACCGCGACGTCGCCGTCTGCCGTGTTCGTCGAGTCCCACGATCCGCCCATGCCGACCTCCACCACCGCGACGTCGACCGGCGCGTCGGCGAATGCCACGAAGGCGAGCACCGTCAGCAGCTCGAAGAAGGTCAGCGGTGCGTCCCCGGCGGCCGTCAGCTCCGCGTCGACGAGGTCGACGAAGGGGGCGACTTCGTCCCACACGTCCGCGATGACCGCGTCGTCGATCGGTGCGCCGTCGATCATGATGCGCTCGGTGAACCGCTCCAGGTGTGGGCTCGTGAACAGCCCGGTGCGCAGGCCGTGCGCACGGACGATCGACTCGATCATCCGCGCCGTCGAGGTCTTGCCGTTGGTGCCCGTCACGTGCACGACGCGATAGGTGCGCTGCGGGTCGTCGAGCAGCTCCAGCACGCGGCGCGTGCGCTCCACACGGGGCTGCACCCACTGCTCGCCCTGACGGGTCAGCAGTGCGGCGTAGACGGCATCCGCGCGTCGCCGATCACTCGGGTGCTGATCGCTCACGAGACACCTCCGAGGCGAGCGACGGCGATCGTGATGACACCGCGATTCGCGTAGGTGCCCGCCGCGACATCGGTCTCGTACTCTGGCTCGGGCACCTCGCCAGACGCGAGCAGCACGTCGGTTCGTCCACCCACGCGGTAGGCGACCGCGAGCGTCTCGGCGGCAACGCCCGCGACCTCGAACGCCGAGGCGACCGCCTGAGCGTCGGCGTCGTCGTGGAACAGCAACTGCAGCCCGATGCGATCGCTCACCTCGAACCCGGCCGCCTTGCGGGTGTCCTGCACGGCGCGGATGACGTCGCGCGCGAGGCCCTCCGCCTCCAGCTCGGGGGTCGTGACGGTGTCCAGCAGCACGAAGCCGCCGCGGGCGAGCAGGGCGATCGCGGTGCCCCCGGCGACGCCGCCAGCCTCCAGCGTCAACTCGTACTCGCCGGGCTCGAGCGCGATGCCGTCGACCACCACGATCCCGTCCCGCTCGGTCCACAGGCCCGCCTTGGCGCCGGCGATGACGTGCTGCACCTGCTTTCCGAGGCGCGGGCCCGCGGCGCGAGCGTTGACGGCGAGGCGCGGGCTGATGCCGTACTGCTCCGCCAGGCCCTCGGTCAGCTCGACGAGAGCGACGCCCTTGACGTTGAGCTCGTCGCGGAGGATGTCCTCGAACTGCGCGAGAGCGGCGGCATCCGTCACCGCGACGGTCAGAGACGCGAGCGGCAGGCGCACGCGCTTGCCCTCCTTCTTGCGCAGCGCGTTGGCGACCGACGAGACCTCGCGCACGGCATCCATCGCGACGCGGATATCGGCGGCGGGGGCGAACACTGAGGCGTCCGGCCAGTCCTGCAGGTGCACGCTGCGCCCGCCGGTCAGCCCCTGCCACACGCGCTCTGCGACGAGCGGGATGAGCGGGGCTGCGACGCGGGTGAGGGTTTCGAGCACCGTGTACAGCGTGTCGAACGCCTCCCGGCTCGCCGGGTCGTCGGTCACGCCGACCCAGAAGCGGTCGCGCGAGCGACGGATGTACCAGTTGGTCAGCGCCTCGGCGAAGTCGCGCAGGCGCGCGGCGGCGGTCGTGGAGTCGAGCGCCTCGAGGTCGGCGGCGACATCGCGGACAAGGTCGCCGGTGAGCGCCAGAATGTAACGATCGAGCACGTCGGCCGAGTCGGTGCGCCAACGGGCCTCGTATCCCGCGCCGCCCGGACCGGTCGCGGCATTGGCGTACGTGCTGAAGAAGTACCACGCGTTCCACAGCGGCAGCAGGAACTCGCGCACCCCGGCGCGGATGCCCTCCTCCGTGACGACGAGGTTGCCGCCGCGCAGCACGGACGATCCCATGAGGAACCAGCGCATGGCATCCGAGCCGTCCCGGTCGAAGACCTCGCTGACGTCGGGGTAGTTGCGCAGCGACTTGCTCATCTTCTGCCCGTCGCTGCCGAGCACGATGCCGTGGCACGCGACGCCCGAGAACGCCGGACGGTCGAACAGGGCCGTCGAGAGCACGTGCATGACGTAGAACCAGCCGCGGGTCTGCCCGATGTACTCCACGATGAAGTCGGCGGGGGCGTGCGTGTCGAACCACTCGCGGTTCTCGAACGGGTAGTGCACCTGCGCGTAGGGCATGGAGCCCGAGTCGAACCACACGTCGAAGACGTCCTCGATGCGCCGCATCGTGCTGCGCCCCGTGGGATCGTCGGGGTTCGGCCGGGTGAGGTCGTCGATGTAGGGTCGGTGCAGATCGACCTCACCGGCCTCGTTGCGGGGCAGCCGACCGAAGTCGCGCTCGAGCTCTTCGAGCGACCCGTACACGTCGACACGCGGATGCGCGGGATCGTCGCTGCGCCACACCGGGATCGGCGAGCCCCAGAACCGGTTGCGACTGATCGACCAGTCGCGCGCGCCCTCGAGCCACTTGCCGAACTGCCCGTGCTTGACGTTCTCGGGCGCCCAGGTGATCTGCTCGTTGTTCGCCACGAGCCGGTCCTTGATCGCCGTGACACCCACGAACCAGCTGGAGACGGCCTTGTAGATGAGGGGGTTGCGGCAGCGCCAGCAGTGCGGGTACGAGTGCTCGTAGCTCGCCTCGCGCAGCAGCCGCCCCGTGGCCTTGACGAGGCGGATGAGGGGGCGGTTGGCGTCGAACCACAGCTCCCCCGCGACGTCGCGGACCGATCCGCCGAAACGCCCGCCGTCGTCGACCGAGATGATCGTGGGGATTCCCGCCGCCGTGCAGACCCGCAGGTCGTCCTCGCCGTAGGCCGGCGCCTGGTGCACGATGCCGGTGCCGTCGGTGGTCGTGACGTAGTCGTCGACGAGGATCTGCCAGGCGTTCTCGATCCCGCGGATCGACGCGTCCACGAAGTAGTCGAACAGCGGCTCGTAGCGGATGCCGCCCAGCTCCGCCCCAGTCAGAGTGCGGGCGACAGCGGCCCGCGCCGCGTCGACGGAGTCGTAGCCGAGCTCCTTCGCGTGATTTCCGAGCAGGTCGGATGCCAGGAGGAACCTCTCGCCGTCGGCGGTCGCCCCGTTCGGGCCCGCGGGCACGACGACGTAGGAGATGCCGGGGCCCACCGCGAGGGCGAGGTTGGTCGGGAGGGTCCACGGGGTCGTCGTCCAGGCGAGTGCACGCACGCCGTCAAGGCCGAGGGAGGCGGCATCCGCCCCCGTCAGCGGGAAGGTGACGGTCACCGACGGGTCCTGGCGCATCTTGTAGACGTCGTCGTCCATGCGCAGCTCGTGGTTGGAAAGCGGCGTCTCGTCGCGCCAGCAGTACGGCAGCACGCGGTAGCCCTCGTAGGCGAGGTCTTTGTCGTAGAGCGTCTTGAACGCCCACAGCACCGACTCCATGAAGCCGATATCGAGGGTCTTGTAGCCGCGCTCGAAGTCGACCCAGCGCGCCTGGCGGGTGACGTAGTCCTCCCATTCGCGGGAGTAGACCATGACTGATTCGCGCGCCTTCGCGTTGAAGACGCCGATGCCCATGTCTTCGATCTGGCTCTTCTCGGTGATGCCGAGCTGCTTCATCGCCTCGAGCTCTGCGGGAAGGCCGTGCGTGTCCCACCCGAAGACGCGGTCGACCTTCTTGCCGCGCATCGTCTGGAAGCGCGGGAAGAGGTCCTTCGCGTAGCCGGTGAGCAGGTGCCCGTAGTGCGGCAGGCCGTTGGCGAACGGCGGGCCGTCGTAGAAGACCCATTCCTC
>JASGEE010000012.1:0-10506 GCA_047606715.1 Microbacterium sp. | reverse complement strand
GCCGCCCGCGTGCGCGAGCTGATCCTGGAGCGCGCCGCGGACTAACTGGCGCCCGCCGTCCCGCGAGACGGCACGTGTGCACCGAAACTGTCGGCGGCATCCGCTGTCTCGGTGCACGGATGCCGTTTCGCGGACGATGTCGGCGGCGCGCGCGAGAATGGATGCGTGGGACGCGGTGACGGGAGCGGGAGACAGGTCTCTGGGGCGGATGCCGACGACACCGGCACCCGCATCCTGCACGTCGACATGGATGCGTTCTACGCCTCGGTCGAGCAGCTCGACGACCCGCGGCTCGTCGGAAGACCGGTGATCGTCGGCGGGATCGAGGGCCGCGGTGTCGTCTCCAGTGCCTCGTACGAGGCACGTCGATACGGTGTGCGCTCGGCCATGAACATGGCTCAGGCGCTGCGCCTGTGCCCGCACGGCGTGGTTGTCGCCCCGCACTTCGAGAGGTACACGGCGCTCTCTCGGCAGGTGATGGGAATCTTCCACGAGATCACGCCGCTGGTCGAGCCGCTCTCGATCGACGAGGCGTTCCTCGACGTCTCCGGTGCGCGGCGGTTGTGGGGCTCGCCCGGGCAGGTCGGGCGGATGCTGCGCGCCCGCGTGCGCGCCGAGACCGGACTGGTGTGCAGCGTGGGTGTCGCGGCCACCAAACATGTCGCGAAGATCGCCTCGACCCGCTGCAAGCCCGACGGTCTGCTGATCGTCAGCGAGCCCGAGACGGCGGCGTTTCTGGCCGCGCTGCCCGTCTCGGCACTGTGGGGGGTCGGGCCGAAGGCCGCGGAGGCGCTGGAGGGCCGCGGCGTCCGGCTCGTGTCCGACATCCTCACCACCCCGCGCGCGGTCATCGAACGGGCGCTCGGGCGCGCCGGCGGAGAACGCGTCTGGCAGCTCGCGCACGGCATCGATCCGCGGGAGGTGGAAACCGAACGCCCCGAGAAGAGCATCGGCCACGAGGAGACCTTCCGGCACGACATCGCCGCCCCGGCGGTGCTGCGCAGCGAGCTGCGACGCCTGGCCGACCGCGTCGGTTCACGTCTGCGCGCGGCCGGAGTGCAGGCCGGAACCATCGCGCTCAAGCTGCGCTACGCCGACTTCACGACCCTCTCCCGGGCGGTGACCCTGCCCGAGCAGACCGATGTCGGTCAGCGCATCGGTGACGTCGCGATCGGCTTGTTCGATGCGGTGGAGCTGGTTCAGCCGGTGCGACTGATCGGGGTTCGCGCGGAGAAGCTGCGCGTCGCAGACGGAGCGCTGGCGCTCTGGGACGACGACGCGCAATGGCGTCACGTGGATGCGGCCCTCGATGATGCGCGAGATCGTTTCGGCGGGGGAGCGGTGACGCGAGCGAGCGTGCTCGGTCCACGTCGCGATGTCAACGCGCTGCCGACGAACCCGCGGTTGCCGCGCGCGCACTGAGGGGCGGGACGCAACGCGGCGCGACCGGCTACGGTGGAGCCATGCCCAACCTCGCACTCGACCTCGGCAAGCAGACCGCCTCGCTCGGCATCACCAGTGTTTACGGTGAACAGCAGGATGTCGACGGCATCCGCATCATCCCCGTCGCACTCTGCTGGTCGGGATTCGGCGCCGGCGAAGACGAGGGCGGCAATGGCGGGGGCGGTGGCGGAGGGGTCGCCGTGCCGCTCGGTGCGTACGTCCGCACGGGTGACACGCTGCGCTTCGAGCCGAACTTCGTGTCGTTGCTCGCGGTGGGGATTCCGTTCGTCTGGGTCGCCGGGCGCGTTCTCGTGCGTCTCATCCGTGCCCTCAAGCGTTGACGACTCGGTCGATGCAGCCCTGGCCGGCGCGGCCGATGCCGTGCGGTCTGCGGTGCCGGTGCGCTCGGCCGGCCGAGCGCCGATCATCCTGATCGACGGGCGGTCGGGGGCGGGGAAGTCGACTCTGGCCGCGCTGGTGCGCGATCGCCTGGCGGGAGGCGTGCGCGTGGTCTCGCTCGACGATCTCTACCCGGGCTGGGATGGGCTCGCGCGCGGCGCCGCAGCGGCGCTCGAGCAGATCCTGGTCCCGCACAGCCGCGGCCAGACGGGGCGATGGCTCCGCTGGGACTGGGCGACAGATCGCCCCGACACGCAGGCCCCGGATGCCGTGACCGCTGAGACGACCCTGATCGTGGAGGGTGCGGGGGTTTTGACGCAGGCTTCGGCACAGCTGGCCGATGTGACGGTCTGGCTGGAATCGCCCGCCCGGGTGCGGCGCGCGCGTGCGATGGCGCGCGACGGCGAAACGTACCGCCCCCACTGGGATCGCTGGGCGGCACAGGAGGACCGTCACCTCGCCGAGAACGATCCGCGCTCCCTCGCCGACATCGTCGTCGACGTGCTCTGACCGGTCGGTGCTTTCCGTTCAGTCTTCGAGTGCTTCCAGCATGCCGTCGAGGCGGTAGCCGAGCCAGTCGTAGATGCCGAAGCGGGGGTCGCGTCCGTCATGATCGTCATCGTCGACGATGCCCAGCCGCGTCGCGAGCACGAGGCGCAGCGCGGCGAGCGTGCGCAGCCACGCCGCGACCCCGGGGTCGTCGACCTCGAAGACCATCGGAGTGTGCGCATCGTCGGCGCCGAGGTCCTCGGGGTGCAGTGCGGCGCCGTCGCGTTGCAGCATCGTCAGTACGGTGACGGCATCCGTCTTGCGGCGGTCGAGCAGGTCATCCTGAGTGAGCCGCCGGAACTCCGCGGCGGAGGCAGCGTCGTCGGTGTAGGCCGAGGGGACCAGCCGTGCGAGGGCGGGATCGTCCAGCGGATCGTCCTCGATCGTGGTTTCGAGCAGTTCCACGAACTGCGCGACGAGGTCGGTGAGGTGTGCGGCCTCGAGCAGCGACATCTCCATCAGCAGGCGGCTCATGTCACTGCTTCCCGCACCGTCGCCCACAGTCCGTAGTCGTGCATGGCCTGGGCATGCAGTTCCATCTGCTCGCGCGCTCCTTCGGCCACGACGGCGTGACCGTCGTGGTGGACGGCGAGCATGAGGCGCTCGGCCTTGTCTTTCGGATATCCGAAGTAGCTGCGAAAGACGTGCACGACGTAGCTCATCAGATTGACCGGGTCGTTCCAGACCACTGTCTGCCACGGGCGAGCCTCGGACGCCTGCTCGTCGAGGCGGGCCTCGTGCAACCCGGCCGGCAGCGTCATCAGTCCCACCCCAGTTCGTGCAACCGCTCGTCGTCGATGCCGTAGAAGTGCGCGATCTCGTGAACAAGGGTCGTGTGCACTTCATCGCGCAATTGTTCGCTGCTGTCGCAGAGGGCGAGGTGCGGCTCGCGGTAGACGATGATGCGGTCGGGCAGTTCGCCGATCCCGTAGCGGTCGCGCTCGGTCAGCGCGAGCCCGTCGTAGATCCCCAGCAGATCGAGGGAGCCGTCTTCGGGGCGGTCTTCGACGACGAAGACGACGTTGTCGAGCCCAGCGACGATGTCGTCGGGAAGGAGGTCGAGCTCGTCGGCGACGAGGGCTTCGAACGAGTCGGCATCCATCTGCAGCATGCGGGTCTCATTGGGAGGTCGGAACGGGATGCCTCCACGCTACCGGCCGCACCGCTCCCACACGGCAACCCATGCCCACGTCGGCGGGCCTGGGTAGGATCAGAGCATGGTGTCTGCCGCGGAGAACGACCGTCTCGTCTGGATCGACTGTGAGATGACGGGACTCGATCTCGACGTCGATGAGCTCGTGGAGATCGCTATCGTCGTGACGGACTTCGAATTGAATGCGCTCGATACCGGCTTCCAGGTCGTGATCAAGCCGGATGCCACCGCCCTGGCGCACATGAACGAGTTCGTCACCAAGATGCACGAGTCATCGGGCCTGCTCGCCGAGATCCCGAACGGAGTGAGCCTGGCCGAAGCGGAGTTCGAAGCGCTGGAGTACATCCAGCGTTTCGTCGCCGAGGGCAAGGCGCCGCTGGCCGGAAACACGATCGGCACCGACCGCATGTTCCTCGCCAAATTCATGCCCCGCATCGACCGGTGGCTGCACTACCGCAGCGTCGACGTCTCCAGTATCAAAGAGCTGTCCCGCCGTTGGTATCCCCGCGCCTACTTCAACGCGCCCGCCAAGGACGGCGGCCACCGCGCCCTGGCCGACATCCGCGAGTCGATCCGCGAACTGGCCTACTACCGCCAGGCCGTGTTCGTGCCGGAGCCCGGCCCGAGCACCGATCAGGCGCGTGCGGTATCGGCCTCGACAGTGTCGTCGTTCGCCGCCGGCGTGTAATACAATCGTGTGGTTGCCCGCACGCGGGCACATGGTGGCTATAGCTCAGTTGGTAGAGCACCGCGTTGTGGTCGCGGGGGTCGCGGGTTCAAGCCCCGTTAGCCACCCCATGTGGGGCAGGTGTGGACTTCCGACTGAGGGGCCACCCTTGGCCAGGGCTCGGACCTGACTCAATTTCTTCGCTTCGGCGGCCCAGGTGAGCGCGTCGGCCTGCAAAACACAGAGCCCTTCAAGTAGCGTTCGTGGATTTGAGCCTTATCTGCAGCCGAACGATGCGTGCCGTGCACGTTCCTGCACCTGATCTCACACTTCGTTGGGCAACAGTGCCGTCTGGTGAGAGGGCAAGCCGCGGCTTGTAGGACAAGATCCCTAGAATGGTTGACGTCGGAAGTATCCGACGTCCATGCGCGCGCAGCGAGGAGGTCTGCGGTGAGTGGTGTCCCGTGGTCCGCAGGGGCGTGGACCAATCCACCTGCTGCCGCTATTGAATCCGATGGTGAGCTGTTCGTAACAGCTCTCAAAGGCAGCGATGCGTGGCGAGTCACCTCGTACGGGTTTATCCACGACACAGAGCATGCCCTGCTCGCCCCCTTTCCGCCCGATAGTGGTGTGGAAGTCGAGTTTACTGCCGCTTTCAGTCAGCAATTCGATCAGGCTGGTGTTTTCGTTCGTGTCTCGTCGAGCAGATGGATCAAAGCTGGCGTCGAGTTCGCGGACGGTGCCGCGCAGCTCGGCGCGGTCGTGACTGATGGGGTATCAGATTGGTCGCTCGCGCCGGTTCCTGATTGGGTCGGCGAGCGCGTGCTCGTGCGTGCGAGCCGCGCCGGCGATGCGATCACCGTGCGGGCAGGGCTGGCAGAGGGCCCCTTACAGTTGGTGCGAGTGATTCCGTTTCCTGCTGAAGCGGATGCTTCTGCTGGTCCGTTCGTGTGTGCTCCCACCCGCGAGGGGCTGGTTGTTCCGTTTCACGCGTGGCGCCCGACCACAGCTGACGCGTCTCTTCACTGAATCTTGCGTGCACCTGGGATGACGCTGGTCTATCTGGCCGGCCCGGAGCCTGCACGCAGAAGCGGGGGCACGCTCCCAACGGGCAGGTGCGGATCGAGCCTCTCGAAGACGTCCACCTCGTGAGGTTCGCGCACGGCCCCACAAAGTCGTGAGGCGACAGAACTGCGGTCCCTCCAGGAGGATTCGAACCCCCGACCTGGCGGGTAGAAACCGCTCGCTCTGTCCACTGAGCTATGGAGGGTGACGGGACCTCTCTACCGTATCGCGTCGGCCGTCCAGCTCATGCGTGCGGCGTGGATGCTGGCGCGCCGATGGTCGGGGGCGTAACGTCGTACGCGACAACGGAGCCGACAAAGGAGTCGCCATGAGCACAACAACATCCGGTCTGTGGATCGCCTACGGCGCCGAGGGGAAGGTCGTCGGGACGGTTCGCAAATCCGATGGAGGCTATGTATCCACCATCGCGGGAGCCGACGCGAGCGTCGGGTCGTACCCGACCATGGAGATCGCGAAGAACGCGCTGCACCGACACCTTCCGCACGGTTCGGACTGGCCTCAGTTCCGTCAGCACTGATCGCGCGGTCGGTGTCAGCTCGACCGCAGCATCGCGGCGCGGGCCGTGCGTCGACGTCGGTCGAGCAGCGGCAGCGTGCGGTGTACGAGGGGACCGATGCCCAGCGCGAACAGCACGGTTCCCAGCCCGATGGTGCCGCCGAGTAGCCAGCCGCTCACCAGGACGGTTGCCTCCACCGCGGTGCGGCATGCCCAGATCGGCCAGCCGAACCGAGCATGCATGCCCGTCATCAGCCCGTCGCGCGGACCCGGGCCGAACCCCGTTCCGATGTACAGGCCCGAGGCGAATGAGACGAGCAGCATCCCGATGACGAAGACGGCCAGCTGCCCCCAGAACCCGGTGATCTGCGGCACCAGGGCGAGGGTGCCCTGCATGCTCGTTCCGACCAGCAGGATGTTGAGGATGGTCCCCACGCCTGGTTTCTGCCGCAGCGGAATCCACAGCAGCAGCACGAGGAAGCCGACGACGTTCGTCACCCAGCCGATGCCGACTCCGCTCTGCCGTGAGAGGCCTTGAGCGAACACGGTCCAGGGGTCCACGCCCAGGCCTGCCCGAACCATGACCGCGCACCCGGCTCCGTACAGGGCGAGCCCGAGCAGCAGGTGGGTGAGACGAACGATCATGTCAGCCATCAAACCGCACAATTGGACTCTCTGAGCCAGGCCAATTGCACTATTGTGGCCGGATGGATTCTCGCATCACGGCTCGTGCGCTCGCTGTCGCGCTGGGCGGGTGGCGTACGCGCGAGCCCGCATACGAAGCGCTGGCCGACGGCATCCGTTTGCTGTGTCTGGACAACCGGCTCGCCGCGCGCACGGCGCTGCCGGCGGAGCGTGAGCTGGCAGCCGCACTGCAGGTCAGTCGCACGACGGTCGCGGCCGCCTATCGCAGCCTGCGTGACAGTGGACACATCGAGAGCCTGCGCGGTTCGGGCAGCGTGACCCTGCCGCGACCGCAGCGCGATGTCGGTCGGGTCACTGTGGCCGAGGGCGCTGTCGACCTGCAGCAGGCCAGCCCTTCTGCCTGGCCCGGTCTTGCGGGACTGTTCGCTGAGGTCGGAACGGATGCCGCTACGCTCGTCGCCCGAGTCGGCTACGACCTGCGCGGGTCGTCGGCGCTGCGCGCGGCGATCGCTGCACGCTACGAGCAGCGGGGGCTGCCGACGACACCCGACGAGGTGCTCGTGACCAACGGCGCACAGTCGGCCATCCATATGATCGCCGACCTGCTGCTGCGCCGTGGTGATCGCGCCCTGATCGAGACCCCGACCTATCCGCACGCGGCCGAGTCGCTGCGCGCTGCCGGTGCCCGGCTCGTGGGCGTGCCGGTGACGACGGCCGCGGGGTGGGATCTCGACCGCGTGGAACAGGCCTTTGCGCGCGCGTTGCCGAGGCTGGCCTATCTCATGCCACGATTCCAGAACCCGACCGGACGGTGCATGACGGCCGTGGAAGAAGGTGTGTTCGCCGAAGCGGCACGGCGCGTGGGCACGGTCATGGTGATCGATGAGACCACGAGCGAGCTCGCGATCGCACAAGCGGGGCACCCCGAGGCGTTCGGCTGTCGGGGCCTCGATACCGCTCAGCTGGTTCGGGTGGGATCTCTCGGAAAGTCCGTGTGGGGCGGGCTGCGCATCGGGTGGATCCGCGCCGACCCCGCACTGCTGCAGCGGATCATCGCGATGCGACCGGCGCGCGATCTCGGCACGCCGGAGTTCGAGCAGGCGGTCGCGGCACTCGCGATCCAGCGGATGCCCGAGATTCTGCGTCAGCGCGCAGATCTGCTGCGCGCTGGTCACGACGCGCTGCGCGACGCGCTACGCGCCGCATTGCCGCAATGGCGGGTGCCGACGGTCACCGGAGGAGTGGCCCTCTGGGTGGAGCTCGATGCGCCGTTGAGTGCGAGTCTCGCTCTGGCCGCGCGCGCCCGCGATGTCTACCTCCCCTCGGGCTCCCGGTTCGCCGTCGACGGTGCCTACGACCGACACGTGCGTCTGCCGTTCACGGCGCCCGTCGACGAACTGCGTCGCGCCGTCGATGTGCTCGCCGACGTGTGGCCCCGCGTGCGGGCTGCGTTGCCGGTTCCGAGCGGGGAACTGCACGATGACGTCGTGTGAGCTTCACCGGAAGTGCCGCAAGCATTCGACGGCCTCGCGAGCGCTCCAGAAGGCACCGAGCTGTCGCATCCGCGCCGTGGTGAGCTCGAATCGTTCGGCGTGGTAACGGATGCCGTCGGCGACGCTCTCGGCGCGCAGGTGCCCGAGGACGCGACCGCGCAGGTCGAGCACGCGCCAGCGGTGCGCCGAGACGGGGAGCAGACGGACGCCCCGTAGCCGGGGTGTCGGGATGTCGGTGATCGTGGTCATGAGTGCCTCCGCAATCGAACATAGCTACGACTTCCGACGTTCCCCCGACGCGGGGGAGGAGGCGATGCATCGCCTCCTCCCCAGACAGCGATTTTCCGGATCTGTCCACAGATCGGGGTCTTCGCGCCCCACGCGGCTGCCCCACGACGCATCCTGGGGACGCGGGCGATCGGCGCCCGCAGGAGCGAAGAGGAGTTCAGCATGTATGAGACCATCACCGTCGTGGGTACCGTCGCTACCGTCCCGGAACGCGTGGAGACGAGCAGCGGCATCCCTATTGCACGGTTCAAGCTCGCCGTGAACCAACGCAGACTCGAGCACGGCCAGTGGGTCGACACGCACACGAACTGGTACCGCGTGTCTGCCTATCGCAAACTGGGCGAGCACGCTCTGCAGTCGATCCAGAAGGGCCAGCGCGTCGTGGTGACGGGGCGTTTCCGGGTGAGCCAGTGGGACAACAACGGCAAGTCGGGCATGTCTGCCGACATCGATGCCGATGCGCTCGGGCACGACCTGCTGTGGGGCACGTCACAGTTCCAGCCCGACGCCCGCCCGCGGCAAGCCGAAGAAAGGCCGGGCACCACCGAGACCTGGCCGACGACCGTCCCCGGCGGCACCGCTGAGCAAGCGAGCCCCTTCGCCGACGACCCGCCGTCTGACGACCGTGCGCCGGAGCTGGTCGCAGCAGGCGGATGGCAGGCACCGTTGAACGACGATCGGCCGTATTGAGCGGCGGCGGAAACGTCGGCGCGCGCAGGGCTCCCCGAGTCGGCGCGCCTAGACTCGACTGGTGCGCCGACTCCACCGCCGACAGGCATCGTTCACCGCGGTGGTCGCGATCGCGGCCGGACTGCTCTTCAGCGCGTGCGCACCCTCGCCGACCCCGAGCGGGACCCGCACGCCCTCGACGACCGTATCGGCAACCCCGGCCCCGACTTCGACCGGCCCCGGGCTCGTTCCGGACGGCACGGCGGCGGACAACCTTCCGCTGTTCGCCGAGGTCATGAACCAGGTGTACGCCACGAAGAAGAAGGCCAAGGGCCGCGCCTACATCGACGCGCTCGTCGCGGCGGGCTTCGACAAAGACGCGATGGAGGTCACGAATGATCGCACGAGCGTCGACAACCCCGCCGACTCGATCCAGTTCTCCGTGCTGTGGAAGGGTGAGTGTCTCGTGGGCCAGGTGGGACCCTCGATCGAAGAGCCCACCGCGCTGGTGATGCCGGAGGTACCGGGAGGCACGTGCCTGATCGGCGAGACTCGCCCCATCGATTGGTGAGCCGCTCGCGCACGTAGACTTGAGCCGTTATGGCCGAATACATCTACTCCATGGTCCGCGCCCGCAAAGCAGTGGGCGACAAGCTGATTCTCGATGACGTCACGATGGCCTTCCTCCCGGGGGCGAAGATCGGCATGGTCGGCCCGAACGGGGCCGGCAAATCGACGATCCTGAAGATCATGGCAGGGCTCGACGTCCCCTCCAACGGCGAGGCGAAGCTCACGCCGGGATTCAGTGTCGGCATCCTGCTGCAGGAACCCGAGCTCGACGAGACCAAGACCGTGTTGGAGAACATTCAGGACGGCATCGCGATCAAGGCGAAGGTCGATCGCTTCAACGAGATCTCCGCGCTGATGAGCGATCCGGATGCCGACTTCGACACGCTCCTCGCGGAGATGGGCGCGCTGCAGGAGGAGATCGACGCCGCCGACGCATGGGACCTCGACTCGCAGCTCGAGCAGGCCATGCACGCTTTGCGCACACCCCCCGGCGAGGCGAGCGTGGCGAACCTCTCCGGCGGCGAGAAGCGCCGCGTCGCACTGACGAAGCTGCTGCTGCAGAAGCCCGATCTGCTGCTGCTGGATGAGCCCACCAACCACCTCGATGCGGAGAGCGTGCTGTGGCTCGAGCAGCACCTGCAGAAGTACCCCGGTGCCGTCATCGCCATCACACACGACCGGTACTTCCTGGACAACGTCGCGGAGTGGATCGCCGAGGTCGACCGCGGTCACCTCTACCCCTACGAGGGCAATTACTCGACCTATCTGGCGAAGAAGGCCGAGCGCCTGGAGGTGCAGGGCAAGAAAGACGCCAAGCTCGCCAAGCGTCTGGCCGAAGAGCTCGACTGGGTGCGCTCGAACGCGAAGGGACGCCAGGCGAAGTCGAAGGCGCGCCTGGCGAGGTACGAGGAGATGGCGGCCGAGGCCGAGCGTACCCGCAAGCTCGACTTCGAGGAGATCCAGATCCCGCCGGGGCCGCGCCTGGGCAGCATCGTGATCGAGGCGAAGAAGCTGCAGAAGGGCTTCGGCGACCGCTCGCTCATCGACGG
>JASGEE010000011.1:0-8767 GCA_047606715.1 Microbacterium sp. | reverse complement strand
GACCCACCGGACGGAGCACGCCGCGCGCCGCGGCGCTCGCGCGCCCCCTCGACGAGGTTGTACAGCGTCGGCAGCACGAGCAGAGTCAGCGCCGTCGACGATACGAGACCGCCGATCACGACGATCGCGAGCGGCTGCGAGATGAACCCGCCGTGACCGGTGATCCCGAGCGCCATCGGGGTGAGCGCGAAGATCGTCGCGAGCGCCGTCATGACGATCGGACGCAGGCGCCGGGCGCCTCCGGCCAGCGTCGCCGCGTGCGCCGAGAGGCCCTTCGCCCGGTACTGGTTGACGAGGTCGACGAGCACGATCGCGTTCGTCACGACGATGCCGATCAGCATCAGCACGCCGATCAGCGACGCGACGCCCAGCGACACCCCGGTCGCGATCTGCAGCAAGATCGCGCCGGTCGCCGCGAACGGCACCGACACGAGCAGCAGCAGGGGTTGGCGCAGCGATTTGAAGGTCGCGACCATCACGATGTAGACGATCAGAATCGCCGCCAGCAGCGCGAGACCGAGCTGGCCGAAAGCATCCTGCTGCTGCGTCAGCACGCCGCCGATCTCGGCTCGTGCCCCGGTGGGCAGCTCGACGTCGGCCAGCGCCGTGGTCACGGTCGCGGATGCCGTCGTGAGGTTGTCGGTCGTCGGGGTCACCGTCACGGTCGCGATGCGCTGGCCGCGCTGCGTCGTGATCGACGTGGGGCCGTCGCTCTCCTCGATCGTCGCGACCTCGTCGAGCGTGACGATGCCGGTCGCGCCCGGGATCTCCAGCTTCTTCAGCTCCTTGATCGTCGCCGGCACCGACTCGGCCTGCAGGTACACCGTGACGCCCGTGCCGTCGATCTCGACCGTGCCGATCTGCTGAGGCTGCATCGTGTTCGCCACGAGAGCGCCGACCGTGACCTCCGACAGACCGAGCGCGGCGGCTTCGTCGCGGTCGACGGTGACCGAGACGAAGGGGAGGGATGCCGCCAGGTCGCTGGTGACCTGCCCGATGCCGTCCAACCCGTCCAGAGAAGCGGCCACGGCGTCGCTGGCGCTCTGCAGCGAATCGCCGTCGGGCGCGGTGATGTCGATCTCGACATCACTCGAGCCGAAGCCGCCCTGACCCGCAGACACGGTCACGGTGCCGACGTTCTCGAGTCCGTCGACGGCATCCTGCACGTCCTGCCGCACGAGCTCCTGATCGGCCGAGGTGTCGGTCGTGATCGAGTAGGTGATGCCCGACGACCCGCCCGCGAACGCATCCCGCAGGGCCGATCCGCTCGAACCGATCGAGGTCTGCACCGTCGTGATGCCGTCGATGCCGAGGATCGCCTCTTCGACGCGTTGCGCCGCGGCATCCTCCGCGTCGAGCGATGCGGCGGGGCCGAGCTCCTGCGTCACGGTGAAGGTGTTCTGCCCGCTGTCGCCGATGAAGTTCGTCTTCATGAAGGGCGCGGCGGCGATCGTGCCGCCGAGGACCAGGATCGCGAGCAGCAGGGTCACCCACGAGTGCGACAGGGTCCAGCGCAGGATCGTCAGATATGCCTTCTGCAGTCGAGAGGGCGGCGCGGCGGGGTCTTCCGGGTCGATCGGCTCGCCGTCGGGGCCGAGAACGGGCTTGCCGGGCTTGAGGAACCAGTACGCGAGCACCGGCACGATCGTCAGGGCGACCAGCAGCGACGCCGTCATGGCGATCGTCACGGTGAGCGCGAACGGCCGGAACAGCTCCCCCGTGACGTCGCCGACGAACGCGATCGGCAGGAAGACCGCGACGGTCGTGATGGTGGATGCCGTGACGGCCGCGGCGACCTCGCGCACCGCGAGCAGGATCGCCTCGCGTTTGTCGGAGCCCTCGACATAGTGCCGCTTGATGTTCTCGATCACGACGATCGAGTCGTCGACGACGCGCCCGATCGCGATCGTGAGCGCGCCCAGGGTCAGGATGTTCAGCGAATAGCCGAACGCCTGGATGCCGATGAAGGTGATGAGCACGCTCGTGGGGATCGAGATCGCAGCGACCAGGGTCGAGCGCACGGACAGCAGGAAGACGAAGATCACGAGCACCGCGAAGACGAGCCCGAGCAGGCCCTCCTGGGCGAGCGACTCGATCGACTGCTCGATGAACGGCGCCTGGTCGAACACGATCGTGAACTCGGCATCCGCACCGATCTCGTCCTGCAGCTGCGGCAGGAGGGCGGTGACCGCGCGCGAGACGTCGACCGTGTTGGCGGCGGGGAGCTTCGTGATCGAGATCGTGAGGGCCGGCTCTCCGTCGACGCGGGAGATCGAGGTGACCGGGTCCTGGCCGAGGGCGACGGTCGCGACGTCGCCGATCGTGAGGGCATCCGCGGCGAACTGCGTCTCGTCGGTCGGCACGAGCGGGAGGTCGGCGACATCGTCGGCGGAGGTGAGCTTCGTGCCGGTCTGGACGGTGAGGGTCTGATCGCCCTCGGTGACCGATCCGCCGGGGAAGAGCACGCCGTTCTGATCGAGCGCGTCGGTGATCGCGGTCTGCGTGAACCCCGCATCGGCGAGCTTCTCCTGGTCGGGAACGATCGTCACGCGTTGGCTCTGCCCGCCGATGATCGCGGCGGCGGCGACGCCGTCGACGTCTTCGAGGTCGGGGACGGCGCTCGCCTCGAGCTGCGCCTGGATCGTCTCGGCGTCGTCGTATCCGGTGACGGCGATGGCGATGACCGGCAGGTCGTCGATCGAGAAGGAGAGCACGTTCGGTTCGACGCTGTCGGGGAGGGCGGACTCGATGCGGTTGATGGCCTGCAGGATCTTCTGCTCGGCCGTGGCGAGGTCGGTGCCGTACGTGAAGGATGCCTGGACGATCGAGGCGTTCGTCGTGCTCGTGGCCGTCGTCGACTCCAGACCCGCGATGCCCTGGATCGCCGTCTCGATCGGCGTGGAGACGTCGTTCTCGACGACCTCGGGCGAGGCGCCGGGGTAGGTGGTGAGGATCGACAGCTGCGGGAACTCGATCGAGGGGATGAGCTCCTGCTTCAGGCTCGTCAGGGCGATGCCGCCGAAGATCGCGGCCACGATCGTGACGAGGGCGATGAGTGCGCGGTTGCGCAGGCTCAGGACGGCGAGATTCGACACGGGGGACCTTTGCGGTGCGGGGTTGAATACAGAGTTGTATCGTGCCCCATCATCGCACGCTCGGAGCACCCGCTCGGTGCCGGCTCAGTGCCCGCTCAGTGCCCGCTCACCGCGGGAAGAGTCCGCCGATCAGGATTCCGAGCGCTGCCGCGACCACGCACGCCAGCAGGGTGCCGACGAGGTTCAGCCAGGCCCATTCCCGTCGCCGACGCTGCGCGAGGAGCACCGTGTCGACCATCACGGTGCTGAACGTCGTGAAGCCGCCCACGAGTCCGGTGCCGACGATCGCCAGCCACACCGGCGCGAGCGCCGCCAGCGCCGTCAGCAGGCCCAGCACGAACGATCCGCTGACATTGACGATCAGGATGCCGAGCGGAAACGCCGCGCGGCGCCCCCGCATCACGAGTCCGTTGACGATGTAGCGCGCCCCGGCGCCGATGCCTCCCGCGACGATGAGCAGGGTCCACTCGGTGCTGCTCATCCGGCATCCTCCCCCACCGTGCCGCGATCGTCCGCCGCCCGCCGCCCGGCGCTCAGCCCGAGGCCCGCGCACAGCGCCCCGCCGAACAGTGACAGCGCGATGAACGCGATCCCGACGAACGGCGAAGCGGTCGAGGTCGTGACGGCGTGCACCGCGAAGGCGCTGTAGGTGGTGAACCCGCCGATCATCCCCGTGCCGAGGAAGGCTCGGGCCAGCGGATGCCTCTCGTCGAGCCGACCGACGAGGACGCCGAGCAGAAACGACCCGAGCAGATTGATCGCGAGAGTCACGGCGGGGACGACGAGGGGGTGCACACCGGCGTCGGTGAGGGGAACCGTGACGACCGCGCGCGCCGCAACCCCGACGGCGCCACCCACGACGACGAGCACGAAAGCTCCCGGATGGAACCACTTCGCACGCGCCACACCCGCAGGCTAGCGCTCCCCGGCACACCCGCCCGCCTCGCCGCGCGGCTTCGCCGTCGACTCCCCCCTCCCGGCTCCCCCTCCCCCCTCCCGGCTCCCCCTCCCCCCTCCCGGCGAAACTGCATCCGTGCACCGAGACCGCGATCGACCGCTGCGGTCTCGGTGCACGGATGCCGTCTCGCCACGCGACGGGTGTCTCCACCCACGCGACGGGGGTCAATTCCCGTGGTCGGGGTGCTGGCCGCTATTCGGGGTCCCGTCCTGGATGTCGAGTCGCCGCACACGGGTCCGACAGCTGCGCGTCCGACTGCTGCGCGAGTCGCACGAGCGCGTTGCCCACGGCGCCCGACCCCCTCCCCCGAGCCGCCACGCTATGTGCGAGCCGCCAGGCTCTGCGCGCATGTAGCTTGGCGGCTCGCACACAGCTTGGCGGCTCGCGGGGAGGTGAGGGCAACGCGGGGTGAGGCGGGAGCGGGGGGGCGAAGGCGGGGGCGGGGAGCACAACGCGATATATCGTGTATGCTGGGGCTAACGCGATATATCGCGAATGAGGCCGATGTCACCGCGTCGGCATCCATCCAGGAGGAACCCATGACCCTCGAGAAGTGGCTCATCAAGCCGGGCGAGACCCGCGTGATCGACCTCGACGACATCCGCAAGCTCAAGGTCGGCATGATCGGCGGACAGATCGACGTCGTCGCACACGACGAGCCGGGCGTGCGCATCGAGGTGCACGCCGTGACCCAGAAGGACCTGCGTATCGAAGCATCCGGAGACGTCGTCGAGATCGACCACCCGCAACTGCGCTGGGACAACTTCCTCGAGGTGTTCCGCAACTTCGGCAGCGCGGGCCCCAAGGCCGAGATCAGTGTCGCGGTGCCCTGCGGCATCGCCCTGACCCTCGGGGTCGTCAGCGCCAGCGCCCTCGTTGCGGGCCTCGGCAGCGGCGCGCGCCTGAACACCGTGTCGGGCGACATCATCGTCGACGGACTCGCCGGCGACCTCACCGTCAACGCCGTCTCGGGCGACGTGCAGATCCGCGGACTGGACGGCACCTTCAGCGCCAACGCGGTCTCGGGCGAGGTCGCCGCCACCGGCCGCATCCGCACGGCGACGATCGACACGGTCTCGGGCAACATGCTCGTCGACTCCACCGGGAGGGTGGATGCCGTCAGCGTCAACACGGTCTCCGGTGACGCGACGGTGCGCATCGACGAGGGACACGCGGCGAACTTCGTGCTGCGCAGTGTCAGCGGACGGATCACGGTCGACGGGGTCGCGCGCTCGCAGTCGGGTCCGTCGAGCTACACCGATTCGGTCGGCGAACTCAGCGGAAGTTTCGTCGATGTGCGGGCGAACTCGGTCTCGGGCGACGTCACGGTGCTGCGGCGTGCCGCGCAGCCGACGCCCGAGGCCGCTTCCGACCTCCCCGGGGAGGCGTGAGATGCCCCCGGTCTTCTCGCACGGCGATCTGCGGCTGTACCTGTTGAACCTGCTCGACGAGTCGCCGCGCCACGGCTACGACCTCATTCAGGCGCTGTCCGATCGCACCGGCGGAACCTACACGCCCAGCGCTGGCACGATCTACCCCCGCCTGGCCAAGCTCGAGGAAGAGGGCCTCGTGACCAAGACCGTCGACGGCCGCAAGACCGTCTACGAGATCACGGATGCCGGCAGGGCCGAGGTCCGCGCACGCGCCGGCGACCTGGAGGGCATCGAGGCGGGGCTCGCCGACAGCGTGCGGCTGATCGCCGACGAAGTGCGCGGGAGCGTGCGCGAGGCGATGAAGAGCCTGCGCGCCGACCTGGCCGCGTCCGCTCGCGCGCAGCGGGGTGAACAGGACCGGACCGACCCCGCGACGGGGAAGGAGGCGCGCACCGCAGCGGGCTACGACGACGTGCGCGTGATCTCCCGCGAGCAACTGCGCCGCGCCGAGGCGTTCGTCGCCGACTTCCGTGGCAGCGTCCGCGCCGAGCTGCGCACGCACGTCGCCCACGGCGGCGAGTTGGCGGCATCCGTCGTCGACGAGCTCGGTCGCACGCTCGATGACGCCGCACGCGCGCTCACCCGCGCGCTGCGCGGCTGACCCGGACCTGCCGCCTCTACAGCTCCGGCCACAGCGGCTCGTGGTCGGCGGGGGGCTCCTGCAGGGGCACGACGAGGACGGGGCGAGACTGGCGGTGTGCCAGGCGCACCGCCACCGAGCCCATGAAGAACTCGCGGATCGACTCGCCGAACCCCCGCCGCCGCGTCCCGACGACGATCAGTCGCGCCCGTGATCTTTCGGCGAGCTGCTTGAGCGCCAGTGCCGGGTCACCCACCAGCTGGTGCACCGACCAGTCGACGTCGCTGCCGGCGAGGGCGGATGCGGCGGCATCCGACACGAGCTTCAGCTGCGCCTCGCCGACCGCGATGTCGACGTCGATCGGGGCGGAATGCACATAGCCGTCGGGATCTTCATAGGTCACGAACCGCGTGACGTCGACATGGGCGACGATCAGCGGCGCGCCGAACAGCTCCGCGTAGCGTGCTGCCTCCTTCACGACACGCGGGGGCTGATCGGGAACGACCCCGACGATCACCGCGTGCTGCGGCACCGGAACCTCGGCTGATTCGGCCATGACGCCCTCCGGTCATCCCTTCGTGTTCGCGAAGATGGACCGCACCGGCGCTGGCGAAACCGCGAGGCCGGGAGGCCACCGTGTTATCCTGAATGCTACTCTTCCCGGCTTCGGGCCGGTTCGTGATTGCATCGTGAATGCAACGGATGGTGCGGCGACCAGCTCACCGACCGTGACTCAGAAATGAGGGGGTCTCGCATGGGGCGTGGCCGTCAGAAGGCGAAGCACACCAAAATCGCTCGCGAACTCAAATACGACACGTACAACGTGAATCTGTCTGCGCTCGAGAAGGAGCTCGGACACCACGGTGAAGACGAGTACGTCGACAAGTGGGCGGATCAGTACGCCGACGACGAGGACGAGCTCGAAACGGCGTAGCCAGCGCGACCAGCGGGCCTCTCACCACGCGCCGTGTCGGCGCTCCCACGCCTCTTCGAGCGTGCGGGTGCGCGCGATGACGACCCCGGCGGGGATCACCAGCAGGACGAACGCGCCGAGCATCACGAGCGGCGCCTGCCAGCTGCCCGTCGTCTCGTGCAGCATCGCGAACGACAGCGGGAAGATCGCGGCGAGCGTGTAGCCGATGCCCTGCGCGAAGCCGCTCAGGGCGACCGCGCCCTCGCGCGTGCGCGTGCGCAGTTGGATGAGCACGAGCGAGGCGGCGAACAGCGCCTGCGGGCAACCGAGCAGCACGACCCACAGCACCGTCGCGGATGCGGGTGCGAACAGCAGCCCGGCCACGCCGGCCACCCCCGTCACGAGGGCGAACGCGAACACCGTGCGGATGCGTCCCCAGCGCACGACGACGATCGGCGCGAGAATCGCGAGCGGCATCCCCATCGCCCCGAACAGCGACAGCAGCGCACCGGCCGCCGCGTGCGATGCGCCCGCGATATCGACGAGGATCGCCGGCAGCCACGCGAAGCTCACGTACACACTCGCCGAGGTGACGCTGAAGCTGACGGCGAGCGCCCACGCGAGCGGCAGTCGCGCGAGCCTGCCGAGAACGCCGCGCGCGGGCGCCGCGAGATCGAGGTCTGCGGGCGCCTGCGCCGGATGCCGTCGCCACACTGCGATCCACGGCACGATCGCCGCGACCGAGAACGCCGCCCACATCCCCAGCGAGGTGCGCCAGCCGGCGGCATCCGCGACGGGGACCGCCACGAGTGGGGGAACGAATGCCGCGACGGCCATGACGGCGGAGTACAGCGACGTCATCGTCCCCATCCGGTCGGGGAAGTACGTCTTGATCAGCGGCGGCAGCACGACGTTGCCGACACCGACCGCCGCGAACAGCACGACCGTGCCGACCAGGAGCACGACGGCATTCGTCGCCAGCGCTCGGCCGACGATGGCCGCGGTGATCACGATCATGGCGACCACCGTCAGCTGCTCCAGCCCGAACCGGCGCTCCAGGGTGGGGGTGACGATGCCGAACACCGCGAAGCACACCGGGGGTGCCGCGCCGATGAGGCCGGCCGCCCAGGCCGCAACGGCGAACTCCGCCTCGACTTCGGAGAGGATCGGAGACAGGGCGGCCACGCCCGAGCGCAGCGAGAAGGCGACCAGCACGACTCCGACGAACACGAGGGTGCGACCGCGACACAGCGGAGTGGAAGCGGTCACGAAAACACCGCCGTCACCGCGAACACAGGACCGCGCGTCATGACTCCTGATTGCCCTCGACCCAGTCGAGGTACTCGGCGCTGACGCTGCCGGTGACATAGCGGCCGTCGAAGCAGCTCATGTCGAGGTCTTCGACGTCGGGCGATCCTTCCAGGATCGCCTCCTTCAGGTCGGAGATCTCCTGATACACGATGTAGTCGGCACCGAGCTCTTCGGCGATCTCGGGAATCGTGCGGCCGTGAGCGACGAGCTCCTGACGCGAGGGCATGTTGATGCCGTAGACGTGCGGGTATCGCACGGGCGGAGCGGCCGATGCGAACGTGACGGACTTGGCCCCGGCATCCCGCGCCATCTGGATGATCTCCTTCGAGGTCGTCCCACGCACGATCGAATCGTCGATGAGCAGCACGTTCTTGCCCTTGAACTCGCTCGACATCGCGTTGAGCTTCTGCCTGACGCTCTTCTTGCGCACCGCCTGGCCCGGCATGATGAAGGTGCGGCCGACGTAGCGGTTCTTGT
>JASGEE010000010.1:0-3378 GCA_047606715.1 Microbacterium sp. | reverse complement strand
GCCGCCGCGCCGTCGCCGCCGCCGCGCCGTCGCCCGCGAGACGGCATCCGCACACCGAGACGGCTGGCGGCATCCGCTGTTTCGGTGCACCGATGCGGTCTCGCGGGGGGAGCGGGGGGAGGGGGCGGCGGAGGGGTGCGGGGGCGCTCGTCACGCGAACAGGAACAGGGTGAAGCCGATCAGCGGCGGTGTGCCCTGGATGAGCGCGGGGCGCAGGTACTTCGCGCCGCTCGTGACGAGCACGAGCGCGGCGGCGAGCATCGAACCGAGGGCGAACAGCGCGAGGGCTCGTCCGGCGACCGCCGGTGTGCTGCCGGCATCCCCCGCCCAGAACAGGGCGAGGCCGATCAGCGCCCCGATCGCGAGAAACAGGTTGTAGAAGCCCTGGTTGTACGCCATCGGCTTGATGATGTCGGCGGATGCCTGATCGCGCACGCCGAATCGCCGCCACACGCGAGGACGCGACCACTGCACGCTCTCCATCACGAAGATGTACACGTGCAGCAGAGCGGCCAGGGCCGCGAACGCGGTCGCGATGATCGACACCATCCCGCCACCGTATCGCGGCACCGCTCCGGGTGGCGCGGTGCTCGGTCGCGGCATCCGGGGGCTCGGTCGCGGCATCCGGGGGCTCGGTCGCGGCATCCGGGGGCTCGGTCGCGGCAAAGCGTGCGTGCGGATGCCGCGCACCCGCGAAACGCCGCGACCGAAGCCCCGGCCGGCCCGCACCCCGACCGAAGCCGCCGCTACGCTGGCACAGACAAAGGGGGTGCCCGTGGCGGGTGCGGCGAGCGGTGGGCGCGGGCGTCCGCGCCCCGGTGCATCGCGGCGCGGCACGCCCGCCAGGGCGGGCAAGAGCACAACGGGCAAGGGCAGGGCGGGCAAGAGCGCGGCAGGAACGGGCACAGCGCCCGCCCGACCCCCCGCGCTGGCTCCTCCACCCGGGCCGTTTCGACTCGGGGCGATCGAGGGCGCGACGCCGGGCCGGTGGATCGACACGTGGCACGAGCGGATGCCGCACACCCCGCTCGACCTCGTCCCCCTCACGAGCGCCGACCAGCGCTCGGCGCTCACCGACGGCACCGTCGACGCCGCCCTCGTGCGTCTGCCGTTCGAGAGCGCCGGGATGCACCTGATCACCCTCTACGACGAGATCGCCGTCGCCGTCTGCGCCACCGACTCGCACCTCACCGCCGTCGACGAGCTGACCCTCGCCGACCTCGCCGACGAGATCGTGATCACCCCGCGGCATCCACCCCTGCGGGTCGAGGTCGCGGGAGCCGTGGCGCCGCGCTTCGCCCCGCCCGAGACCGTCGCCGACGCGATCGCGGCCGTCGCCGCGGGCGTCGGCATCGTCATCGTCCCGATGTCGCTGGCCCGGCTGCACCACCGCAAAGACACCGAATATCGGCCGCTCGCAGATGCCCCGGCATCCACCGTCGCGCTCGCGTGGCCGCAATCGTCCGGCGAGACCGACCCGCTCGTCGACACCTTCATCGGCATCGTGCGGGGACGCACCGCCAACTCGTCACGCGCCTGACCTGCGCCACAACTGCCAACGACTGCCCGAGACCACACCACACCATCCAGCTCCCCGGCAGCAGTGGCAGTGTCCGCCGATGACAAGCCCACCACAACTGCCAACAATCGCCCAACGCCACACCACACCATCCAGCTCCGGCAGTAGCGGCAGTGGTGTGCATCCGAGAGCCACCGCGCGCGCAGAAGTCCTGCCGGCGGGTCCCCCCAGAACCCGTCGGCAGGACGCAGAGGTCGGGCCGGCGGGTCCCCCAGAACCCGCCGACCCTCTGGATGGGGCCCCAACCCATCCATCCTGCGAATCGACCTGACGCTCGTCCCCAGCGGTGTCTCTGGCCGCAACTTGGCAATGCCCCCCATGCGGCCAGGGCCGTCCAATGGATCAAGAGCACGACCCGACACCTCTGATACGTCGTCGCAGAAAAAGTTTCAGAATCCGTCGCCGTGGCACTCGAACGCCGAGCGGATGCCGGTACGCCCGGCCGCCTCGGCGAGCGCGATCGCGGGCTCCACTCCGACGGCGAGCCCTTCGTGCAGCGACGCGAGCAGTTCGCACGCGTCGTCGTCGGCGACGACGACCGGTGCCGCGACGACGCAGCGCACCCCCGCGTGCAGCCACGCGCGCGCCATGCCGACAGCCTCCTCGCCCCACCGCACGGCCGATCGCCCGACTTCGCACGCCGACAAGACGACGACGTCCGGCACCCGCGGGATCTGGTCGATGTCGTAGCCGAAGAGCGTGCCGTCGGCCAGCTCGAGGCCCGAGAACATCGGGTTGTCGACGGAGTGGCGACCGTGCGCGGCGACGTGCAGCACGTCGATCTCGCCCGCCACCGCCGCCACGGCGGCAACGGTCGCTCCGTCATCGCGCAGGAGGCGCGGGGCCGCCCCCGTCCACGCTGTCGCCGCCGCGGTGATCTCCTCCTCGGCGCGCGCGACGCGAGGACCGGCGGCGAAACCCACCGAGGCCGTGGCCGCCCGCCCGGTGCGGCGTCCGTGCACCCAGTGCGACGCCGACGGGGCGAGGGTAAACGCCCGGCCACCGATGTCCGGGAGGACACCCCACGGCATCCCCGAGAGCACCCCGGGAACGGTGATGACCAGTCGCGCCGTCGCATCGCCCGCTGCCGCCAGCACGGGAGCGAGCAGTTGCGCCGACAGTGCCGCCGCTCGTGCGTCCAGGGAGCGGCGCACGACCGCGATCATCGGACCGTTGAGATCGGTCCGCAGCTGTGCGCTCATATCGAGGTCGGCGCGCAGGGCGGGCAGTGCCGCGCGTGCGCTCTCCCACTGCGGAAGCGCCACGAACCTCGCGCTGCACTCGGTGACGACGATGCAACCCAGTCCCGCCGGACTGAAGACATAGGCCAGCAGCGCGGTGCCCGGCTCGAGAGCGGCCATCGCGTCTTCGAGGGAGACCGTGGCCTCCACCCCGCGTGCGGGCGTCGTGGTCCACTGCCGGTGCCGCAGCCGGTCACCGACCTCGATGACACGCGCATCACTGGCCCAATCGCTGCCGACCAGATCGGCCCGCAGCATACGCAGCTCGGCGAGATCGGCCGCCGCCGCCGCGTCGGGCGGGGGGCGCAAGGGAACAACCTGCAGGCTGAGGTGACGTGCCCGCTCCGACCACTCGAACAGCACGTCGGGGCGGCCCGACCGCACGGCGCTTCCCAGCCCCGCGAGCATCAGGCCGTTGCCGTGCATCGCAAGCGAGGCCTGCATGTCGAGGCTGCCGAACGACGACCGCCATCCGGTCAGCTCGTCCAGCCCGGTCGCGGCGTGCCGGCGCGCGCGGGCGTCGTGACCGGATGCCGCCGCGCGCACCGCGCGCGCCTC
>JASGEE010000009.1:0-16377 GCA_047606715.1 Microbacterium sp. | reverse complement strand
GTATGGGAAGACGCCGCTCGCGTTTCTGACGATGATCCGGGCAGAGAGCCTGGCAAAATACCTACGAGAGACCGACCTCACGGTGACCGCCGCGATGCAGCGAGTCGGGTGGCATTCCCGCAGTCACGCCTCTCGACTGTTCCGTCAGTACGTGGGTCTGACACCCGGTGACTACCGTCGGCTCCGGGCACGAGCCGCCTAAACAGTGTGAGCCGGATCTGCCAACTCTGGGCCGGTTCTTCCAGACCATCTGCCTTTCGCCACATCCCGCCCGGATTCGCTGGTAATCCGGTACAGACTCGTCGGGTTCTTCACGAAGCCTGACGGTCACCGTCTCGTTTCCTTGTCCGTCTCGGCTTCCTGATCCTCCCGACGTACCTCACGGTCATGGGTCGCCCCTCCACGGGGTGGCACCTGTCGGAAGGAGGTCTGGCGATGGATGAGGTACGCGGCGGTCACGCGGCGCTCGGGGCGATGCCGCGCCGGGCTTCGGCCGTCGCTGTGGTCTTCGCCGAGCTTGGTGAGAGCGCCCGCCTGCCGGTTGCTGCGCGCGAACTTGTCCGGCACGGCGTGCCCGTGTTCCCGTGCGCTCCCGGCGGGAAGCGTCCGATTCCCGAACGCGGGTTCCACGAGGCCACCGTCGATGCTTGGCAGGTCGAGAACTGGTGGCGGCAGCGTCCTCGCGCGAACATCGCCATTCCGACCGGTGCAGCGTCTGGCGTGGTCGTGGTGGATGTCGACGTGCACGGCGTCAACGGATACGCGGCGTTTGATCGTGCGGCACGCTCAGGGCTGCTCTCCGAGCCATTGGCTGTGGTGAGGACGCCGACCGGCGGCAGGCACCTGTACTACTCGGCTGATCCCGAGAACGAGCAGCGGTCTTGGCAGGTTGGCCGAGCAGGCGTCGACTTTCGCGGCGACGGCGGCTACATCATCGTGCCTCCCTCGCTACGAACCATCGACGGTCGTTCGATGTCGTATCGGGTGGAGAGCTTGGCCTTTGGCCCGACCATGCCACTGGAAGCGCAGAGCCTGCGCGACTTCCTCGACCCACGCCCGAAGTACGTGCCCGCAGTCGAGCCGCCCGGCGGTTGGCCGCTGGATGTTGCACGGCTCGCCTCGCAGGTTGCGCGCAGGCCAGAGGGTGAGCGCAACCTCGGGTTGTTCAAGGCCGCGTGCCGCATGGCCGAGCACGGGCATCCGCAGCGGGAAGCGCTCGACGCGCTCGGCCCGGCGGCGAACCAGTCCGGACTGGGTGAGCGTGAGATCACCCGAACGGTCGGCTCGGCATATCGCCACGTCAGCACCTACGGGCCACGTCATCGCGCGCCGGTACACCAGACGGCTTCCAGGTTCGCCCGCAACGAGCCGCCGGTCTCGGCGAGTGGCCGGAGGCTGTGATGAGCATGCATCGACCGGCGTGGGGTTGGGCGGTCGTGACCGCCGCAACCGGCACCGTCTTGATCGGCATCGGGGCGTTCTGGCTCTCGTTCATGGCGCTGGCTGACCTCGCCGCCCGTTCAGGCGTCGCACCGGGGCAGGCATGGATCTGGCCTCTGCTGGTCGACGGGCTGATCGTGGTCTCCACGATCGCGGTCGTCGCACTCGACGGTCGCCCCGGTGCGTGGTATCCGTGGGCGCTGCTGATCTGCGGGGCACTGGTCTCGGTGGCCGCGAACGCACTGCACGCGATCGTCGCGGCCGATGCCAGCGTGCCCGCTGTGCTCGCCGCAACAGTCGCGGCCGTGCCGCCGCTGGTGCTGCTCGCCAGCACCCACCTCACCGTCGTCCTCACACGCTCGACCACCACGCCACCGAGCCCCAGGCAGGCAACGCCTGAACTGCCCGCCGCAATCGAAGCCGCATCCGAATCCGAGCTGGAGGACGAGCTGGTGCTCGGTCGGCGGGAACGTGCCGCGCGACTGCGGGAGGCCGGCTGGTCGAACAAGGCCATCGCCGACGAACTCGGCGTGCACGCCTCGACGGTTGGCCGCTGGTTTACCCCGCCGGTCGAGGAACCGGAAGCCACAACAGAGATGGAGACAACACCATGAACACCGACCCGCGAGAGCAGGCACGAGTGCACGACGACTGGCGCGTCGAGGATGTGCCCGAACCGGACATGCCGGAAGACCGCAGCGAGGTACGGCAAGTGCCCGAGGCGGTCGCCGCTGCCGACGTTGCCAAGCGCAAGGACACCACGGTCGAGACCGCCGCGACCGACGAGTTCATCGACGCGGCGGAGGCGGCGGAGGTCGAGCAGAAGCTCGAGGAACACCGGGCGCGCGGTATCGAATGGGTGCGGCCCACTGACCTGATCGCCCGCAACAGTGCATCGCTGGCCGGGCGGGGCATCGACCTGGAGGTCGAGATGGCCCGCCAAGCACGCGCACCGATGGTCGACGGGCTCAAGAGTCTCGGCGACCGGGCGAGGCGGCTGTCGCCGCTGTCGGCGTTCGGGCACGGTGCCCGGCATCACGCACCGACGCGGGCTGCGGTCGGGAAGTCGTGAAGCGGTGAGCAACGATGACACCCCCACGAGCCCCCGACCGCCTCCGACGCTACGGCTCGCTGTGTGCACCTTGCCGCCAGGAGGTGCCATCATGACGACCCGCACGACGCTCCGTGAACCGGAGGACTTCACCCGCAGCGAGGGCTTGCGTGCCCTGCTGAACCGACTGCACGAGGCCGGCCCCGGCGCGTGGCAGTCCGATCCAGTGGCCGCCGACCTGATGGCCTACGCCGCCGACAAGTACGGGGCGCTGGCCCGCAAGCACGGCCTCGACCCCTGGGAGGCAGCCAGCGCCGCGTTCGACGTGATGCGCACCAAGGCCGCGCGCACCGCGCTCGACCCGTGGGGCGTGGTGACCCATGCGGTGCGCATCACCTGCATCGCCGAGGAACGCGGGCAGGGCCTGCTGTGCTCAGTGCATCAAGCCCGGCGTCCGCACGTCTCCGCATTCCACGACGCCGAGCGTTTGTCGGATCGGGAGAACCCGCTGACGGACTATCACTCGGCGTTCCACGTCACCGACCCCGACCCAACCGGCGCAGACGAACCGGCGAGCACGACGGCGTGCTGCTCGGCAGACTCAGCGGTAGAAGACTCCATCGCCCTGTTCACGCTGCTGGGCTGGCCCCCGCATATCGCCCACGCCGGTGTCGAGCACATCTGCCAAGCTCTTGCCCGCGCGGGTAGCCGCCAGAGCGCCTACGAAGCGCTGCGCCGCGACAAGCATGCCCGCGCCTTGCTGGACGTGAACGGCACCGCCTGGACAGCACTGCTGAAAGCGTTGCTCGGGCACCCCAGCCCGGCCTACGCCGCCACCGCTGCCGGGCGCGGCATCCTGCTCAGGCTGCTGATCGGCGAGAGCCTGCGGGCCCTGCTGCGCGACGACGATCTCGTGCTGATGATCTCGCTCGCGGCCCCGAAGCGCGGGAGCCTGTGATGAGCAGGCAGACCGGGCACATCGAACTCGACCGCACCGTCGACTCGATCATCGTCGGCAACCGGCACCGCGCCGACCTGGGCGACCTGGACGCCTTGGCCGAGTCCATCGCCCGCGACGGACTCCTGCAACCGTTGACGGTCACCATCGACGGGGTGCTGGTGTGCGGCGCGAGGCGGCTGGCTGCGATCAAGCTGCTCGGCTGGCGCACGGTGAGCGTGTGGGTGAGGTCAGGGATCTCGGGCAGGCTCGGGCACCTGTTGGCCGAGCAAGACGACAACGTGCTCCACAAAGACCTCACCCCGGTCGAAGCTGCTGCGCTCTACCGGGAGCTGAAGACCCTCATGGCCGAGGACGCGTCGCGCAGGCAGGCGGCAACACGGTTCAGTGCGGAGAACCAGCCCGGACAGGACGGTGCGGGAAAGTTTCCCGCACCGTCGGATCAGGCGGGCCGCGCCAGCGAGCAGGCCGCCGCGATGATTCCCGGCGGTGCGTCGTACAAGACGCTCGACAAGATCGACTACCTGCGGCACGTCACGGACAACCCCGACTTGCCCGCCACGGTGCGGGCCGACGCGGCTGGGGAACTCGAACGCATCGACGCCGGTGCTCCGGTGCATCCCGCGTTCGAGCGCATCCGCGCCGCCGTCACGGAGGCCACAAGCACGCCTGACGATCTGGAGGCGCTCGCGCACGAAGCCGTCGCCCGCGCCCAGGCGTCGCAGAAGAAGCCCGCCCCGGCCACCTCCACCGGCGAGGCCGAGCCTGCGCGCTGGCCGGTGCGCGCGTTCGTCGCCACTTGGACGGAGCTTGTCGACTGGTGGACGCACTACGACGCCGACGCGCTGGCGAGCGACCTCAGCGACGAGCAGATCGCGTCGTTCTTGGCGACCGCCGACGGCACCAGCACGTTCGCCGACGAGCTGTGCACCGCGCGGCAGGAACTCACCAACCCACGCAGACACCTGCGAGCGCTCTAGCTCTCGCCGGGTGCCCGGGCGGCGCACCTGGGGGTCATGAAGACGACTCCCGATGACCCCGCCCGCACCCGCCGCCGACTGATCTCCCTCATCTGCGCGGGAATCGCGCTCCTCGTCCTGGCCGGAGTTGGCGTCTACGGGCTGATGACCGGCCCGAGCGACACCTACTCACACCCCGATGAGCGAGAGACGCCGAGCCGCATCGACCCCGCTCAGCCTGCCCCGCGTCTACCCACCATCGCCCCGTCGACCGATCCCGAAGCGTTCGCGCGCGCGGCTGCGCACGCGCTGTTCACCTGGGATACCGCCAGCGGGTTCGTGCCGCTGGACTACACCGCCGCGCTGCTGAACGTGGGCGACCCGACCGGGAACGAACAGGCAGGGCTGGCCTCTGACATCGCCTCCTACCTGCCCTCTCGCGATGCGTGGATCGAGCTGCGCCAGCACAGCACGAGCCAGCACCTGACGATCACCGACACCTACGTGCCCGAGCAGTGGGCGCAAGCGGTCGAGCAAGCGCGGCCCGGCCAACTCCCGGTCGGCGCGACGGCCATCACGATCGAGGGCACCCGGCACCGCACCGGCATCTGGAACGACGAACCCGTCACTTCGGAGCACCCGGTGGCGTTCACGATCTTCCTCGCCTGCCCACCCGACGACCTGCCAACCGGCAGCGGAAGCACGACCAGCCAGCGCGAGACGGGCGGGGTGCCGTCCTGCTACCTGCTGCGCCTGTCGCTGCTCGACCAGCCGCTGCGGTGACGAGCGGAGGCCGTGACGATGAAGAAGGCAGTCCTCGCACTCGCCCTGCTGATGATGCTCGGCCCGTTCGTCGGCCTGCTGGCTATCGGCGTGCTGATGAACCCCGCAGCCGCGAGCTGCGTCATGCCCGGCGGCAGCGTGACCGTGGCGAACGTGCCGGATTCGCTGACCGTGACCACGGCGGACGGATACACGTTCGTGTTGAACAAGCAGCAGCTCACGCACGCCGCGACGATCATCACCGTCGGCGGCCAGATCGACGGCGTGGGCCGAGCCGGGATCAAGGTCGCGTTGATGGCCGCGCTCACCGAGAGCACGCTGCGGATGCTTGCGAACACCGGCACCTACCCCGAGTCCGCGAACTACCCGAACGACGGCAACGGCTCCGATCATGACTCGCTCGGGCTGTTCCAAATGCGCTCGCAATCGGGCTGGGGCAGCGTGGCTGAACTGATGGATCCGACCTATCAAGCCAAGGCGTTCTACGGCGGGCCGGGCGGGCCGAACCACGGCAGCCCGAGGGGTCTGTTGGACATTCCGGGCTGGGAGCAGATGGACCCCGGCGCGGCCGCCCAGAGCGTCGAAGTCTCGGCCTTCCCCGACAGGTATCGGAACTACGCGCCGGTCGCCGACAGCATCCTGCAAGCACTCACCCGCACCGGCACGAGCAGCGGCAGCGGCGGCCCCGCCGTGCCGGTTGCGGGAGTGTCGGAGTCGTCGCGGGTGGTATTCCCACTTCCAGAGGGAACGTGGGTCAAGACCGACGACTTCGGGCCGCGCATTCACCCGATCACCGGCGAGCCCTCGGTTCACACCGGGCTCGACCTCGGCGCACCGGACGGCACTCCGATCCTCGCCGCTGCGGACGGCACGGTGACGGTCGCCGAGTTCTCCGGCGGGTACGGCGGGCTGATCGTCATCGAGCACACCATCGGCGGCAAGACCGTGGCGACGGCGTACGCGCATATGTGGCAGACCGGCATCCACGTCCAGCCCGGAGACCGGGTGCGGGCCGGGCAGCACATCGGCGATGTCGGCAGCTCGGGCATGTCCACGGGCGCGCATCTGCACTTCGAGGTCCGCCCCGGCGGCACCAACGCTGAAGCGATCGACCCGGCCGGGTGGCTTAACGCGCACGGTGCCGCGAACCTCCCCGAACCCGCAGGAAGCGCGGGCGGGTGCCAGGGCGGGAGCGCGGGGGCGCCGTCGCCGCTGACGGGTGACCCGGATCAGATGGTGGACGACCCGACAAGCAACGGGAAGATCACTGCCCGGATGGCGCATCTCATGGCCCAGACCAAAGCGACGTTCCCCGAGACGGGCTGGGGCTGCTACTCGCCGAGGCCGGGCACGAAGTCCGAGCATCCGTTGGGCCGGGCGTGTGACATCACGTTCGGCAACGCCATCGGTCACTACCCGACTCCGGCGCAGTCGGAGGCCGGCTGGCAGGTGACGAACTGGATGAAGGACAACGCCGAACTGCTCGGCGTGGAGTACCTGATCTGGCAAGGCAAAATCTGGTCCCTCGCCCGCGACGAGCAGGGCTGGCGACCGTACAACGGCGGTGGGATGCACGATCCCGGCAACGTCACCGGAGGCCATTGGGATCACCTGCATGTGACCGTGAAAGCGGGTGCGTGATGGACGTGGTTCCCGACTTCGACGGCCTGGCCGGGATCGGTGATCTGAAGCAGGTCGTCGGTGCGCTGTTCATGTTCGTGCTGATCGTCGCGGTGCTGATGCTGATCGTCTCGGCGATCATCTGGGCGGTCTCGGCGTCGCACGGCAACTACGCCGCTGCGTCCAAGGGCCGGGTCGGGGTGCTCGTCGCTCTCGGCGCGGCGACCCTGGCCGGTGGCGGGGTCGCGTGGATGAACTGGCTCATCAGCATCGGCCAGCACCTCTGACCTCGCCAGAAGCGACCGCCCCTCGGGGCGGGCGCTTCTGTGCATGTGGAGCCGGGGCGCACCTGACGGCAGAACCAACCGCACTTCGCAAAGGAGAACGCCGTGATCGACATCGACCCCAACTCGTCTGGTCTGCCGGGCATCGAGCAGCTGCGCATCATCGTCGGCAGCGTCATGACCGTGGGTTTGATCCTGGCCGTCTTGGCGCTGATCATCAGCGCGATCGTCTGGGCCTACGGCTCCAACTCGTCCAATCCACATCTCTCGGGCAGGGGAAAGATCGGCGTTCTCGTCTCGTGCGGTGCGGCGATCGTCTGCGGCGCGAGCGTCACGCTCATCAATTTCTTCTGGGGCGTCGGCCAAGCCGTGTAGCCCGCCCATCCACCACTCCGATCCACGAGGAGGCTCGTGATGGGCGTATGCGATGTTCCCGTCATTTCCAGCGTCTGCGATGTCGCCGGTGAAGCTGCTGCGTCACTGATCTCGGCACCGTTCGATTGGCTTGCCAGTGCGATGGGTGAAGCCGCCGCCTGGCTGTTCGAGGCCGTGTGGACGGTCTTCGACACGACCACGATGGTCGACGTCACCGGCGGCGAGTACGTCGGCGTCTACAACCTGATCTTCGGCGTCGCGGTGTTCGTGGTGTTGCTGTTCTTCTGTCTGCAACTGATCACCGGCATGATCCGCCGGGAACCCGCCGCGCTCTCCCGCGCGGCCCTCGGGCTGGCCAAGAGCGTGCTCGGCTCGTTCGTGGTCATCACTCTCACAGCCCTGCTGCTGGAGATCGTCGACCAACTCGCGGTCGGCATCATCCAAGCCGCCGGGGAGACCACCGCGACGATGGGCGACAAGATCGTCCTCCTCGTCGCCGGGCTGACTGCGCTGAACGTGGGCGCTCCCGGCGTCGGCGCGATTCTGACGATCTTCCTTGCGGCCCTGGCGATCACTGCTGCGGCGATCGTGTGGCTGTCGCTGCTCGTCCGCAAGGCGTTGCTGCTGGTCGCGGTGGTGCTGGCCCCGTTCGCGTTCTCCGGTGCCTCGTGGGATGCCACGCGGGGCTGGATCTCCAAGTGGGCGATGTTCGTCCTCGCGCTCGTGCTCTCCAAGCTCGTGCTCGTCGTGATCCTGCTGGTTGCGGTGACCCAGGTGTCGGCCCCGATCGACAGCGCCGATCTGTCGAACATCGCTGACCCGCTCGCCGGGGTCGTGCTGATGGCGCTGGCCGGGTTCGCCCCGTACATGACCTACCGGTTCCTGTCTTTCATCGGCTTCGACCTCTACAACACTCTGGGCAGCGAGCAGGAGGCCAAGAGCGCACTCAACCGGCCCGTACCGACGCCGGGCAAGCCGCAGGGCGGCGACCCGAAGAAAGTCCTCGACGAGAGCAGCGGCGGCGGCGGCAAGAAAGCCAGCGGCGGTACCGGGGGTGGCCCCACGGCGAAGCCCACGCCACCGCCGTCCGCTGCGGGTGGTGCGGGTGCTGGCGCGGGTGGGTCTGCCGGAGCCGCAGGAGCCGGTGCCGGTGGGGGTGCGGCGGCGGCCGGGCCGATCGCTGCCGGAGTCGTGGCCGGTGCCGCCGTGGTCAAAGGGGCCGCGACCGCCGGGCCGAAAGCCGGGCAGGCGCTCGCGGATCAAGCCGACCACGCCGCGAGCGGTGCCGGGCAGTCGGGGTCTGCCCCGCCAGCCCCGCACGCGCCGCCGCCCTCCCAGCCGCTGCCGAAGACCCCACGCAGCTCCCCGCCTCCGCCGAAACCATCCAAGGAGTGACCCGCCATGTCCAGCACTGAAACGGCCCACGAGCGCGGCGGCGAGCTGGTGCCCGTGAAGTTCTCCCGCCTCACGAGGCGCGGCATCCTGCTCGGCCTGTCGGTCTCGCAGCTGATCACCCTCGGCATCGGCGGGGCGAGCCTCGTCACCGCGTTCTATGGCGGCGGCGGAGTCCTGTTCCTCATCACCGCACCGATCTGGGTGCTGGCCGCCGCGATCACCTGGATTCCGGCCTGGGGCCGCCCACTAGTCGAGTGGCTGCCGGTGGCGTGCTGGTGGCTGTGGCGCACGACCGGCGGGCAACTGGCCTACCGGCGCAGGATCGTCACCCCACGCCCGGCGGGAACGCTCGCGCTGCCGGGCGACATAGCGAGGTTGCGCGAGTACGTCGATCCCGAGACCGGGGCCGGGATGGTGCACGACCCGACCGCCGCAACCCTCACCGTCGTCACCGAGATCACCCATCCCGCGTTCGTGCTGCTCGACCCGGGCGAGCAGGAACGCCGGGTGACCGCGTGGGGCCGGGTGCTGGCGACGGTGTGCCGCTCCGGCCGGATCGCCACCTTGCAAGTGCTGGAGCGCACCCTGCCGGATTCCGGGCAGGGCTTGGCCGAGTGGTGGGCCGCGCACGGCACCGCTGACGGCTCGTGGGCGGCGACGACCTATCAGGAGCTGATCGACCGGGCCGGGCCTGCCGGGGAACGTCACGCAACGACCCTCAGCCTGAGCCTGGACATGCGCGCCGCCGCACGCCAGATTCGCACCGCAGGCGGCGGCATCAAGGGCGCGGCGAACGTGCTGCGGCAGGAGATGGGCACCCTGTCAGCGGCGTTGCGCTCGGCCGACCTAACGAGCAAGGGCTGGCTCGGCCCCGGGCAGATCGCGGTCATCCTGCGCTCGGCGTACGACCCGGCTATCGCCGCGACGCTGGAACGCCACGGCGACCTCGGGCACGATCTCGCGACCGCCGGCCCGGTCGCGGTCACCGAGTCCTGGGGGCATCTGCGCAGCGATTCGGCATTTCACACCGTGGTCTGGATTTCGGAGTGGCCGCGCTCGATGGTGCATCCGGGGTTCCTCTCACCCGTGCTGCTGTCCAGTGGCATCCATCGGGCGTTCTCGTTGATCTGCACCCCGTTGCGCACCGATCAGGCCGCCCGCGACATTCGCCGCAAGAAGACCGAGTACATCAGCGATGCCGCCCAGCGCGCCCGCATCGGGCAGATCGAGGACGCCTCGCAGACCGCCGAGTACCACGACGTGCTCCAGCAGGAGGCAGACCTGACCGCCGGGCACGGGGTGCTCCGCTACACCGGCCTGATCTCCGTGTCGGCCGACTCGCTCGCGGAACTGGAGGCCGCTGTCGCCGCGATCGAGCAGGCCGCGATCCAAGCCTCGTGCGAGACCCGCGTGCTGGTCGGTCAGCAGGCACAGGCGTTCACCGCCGCCGCGCTGCCGCTGTGCCGCAAGGTCTGAGCCGTCGGGCGCACCTCGAAGCCAACCGACACCGATTTCCTCTGGAGGCCCGACATGCCCACGTTCAACGACCCGACCGCCGACGCTGAGGAAGCCCGCCAAGCGCTGCGCGGTCTCGCGCACGCCACCATGCGCGTCGACGACCCCGACAAGCTTTACGGCATCGTCGGGGAACTGCTCGCCGCGACCCGGTCGCTCGAACAGTCGCTCATCCAACTCGGCGGAGCCAGCCTCACCTATCAAGGCCGCGCTGCCCATGATGACGGCGACCGTAACCTCGGCGCGGCCGACGCCTGGGCCGCCGCCGACGCACTCCGTCAGGCCGCTGGGCACGTCAGCGCCGCTGAGACCGCACTCGATCAGGCATCCGGGCATCTGGGCCGCATCGCCTGGCATCCCCCGCAGCGGCAATGGGTGACAGTGGTGTTCTTGCAGGGAGAGGAAGCCGATCGTGTGCTTGACCTCATCGACCGTGACGGCACCGGCGCGGCGATCGAGCACCTGCGCGGCTTCGACTACGGCGACGAGACCACCGGCGCGGCGCTGGCGAACGAGCATGTCTACGACGTGCCGCCCACAGGCGCAAACACCCGAATGGTCACCGAGGGCGAGTACGCGCTGACCTACAGCCCGACGTTCGGACACGTCGCGCTCTACCGCTCCTACACCCCACCGCCCGGTGACATGACGGCAGCAGGCGACGGCCCGCAGAACACCGGGCCTGCGCAGGACGCGGCGAACGCCGAGGCCGCGCGGCGGGCGCTCGATGAGCGTCGTGACCGGGTGCGCGGTGACGGGTCATGGTTCACCCCTGACCGCATCACCGAGGTCAAGCACAACCGGGGGCTGGAGCGATGAGCCGCAGCGATGATGAGAAGCTGCACGCCTCGGTGCTGGTCGCCCCCGCGAAAGAGCGGCGACGCTATCGCAAGCAGCGCCGACAGGCCGCGACCCAGCTGCACCACGAGCAGCGGCAGCGGCGGATGGAGGAGGCCAAGGCCCAAGCTGAGGCGGAGAAGGCCGAGCGCGCGGCACGCCAGTTTCTGCCTACTGCCGGGGAGCCCGGCCCGGCGATGCTGCGCACGCCGGGCCGCTTCCACCTGCCTCGGCACCAAGACACCAGCGCCACGTTGTCGGGCGCGTATCCGTTCATCGCGGAGGGCGGTCTCGGCAGCAGTGGCGTGTTCGTCGGCCAAGACCTGTACTCCGGCGGGAGCTTCGTCTATGACCCGTGGGTGCTGTACGCCAACGGCGTCATCACCGCGCCGAACGTCGTCTTGGCCGGGATCGTCGGGTCGGGCAAGTCGTCGCTCGCCAAGTCCTTGTACACCAGAAGCCTCCCGTTCGGGCGGCGCGTGTACATACCGGGCGACCCGAAAGGGGAACACACCGCCGTCGCCGAAGCGGTCGGCGGGCGCGCGATCGCGCTCGGGCACGGCATGGCCAACCGGCTCAACCCCTTGGACGAGGGCTACCGGCCCTCCCACTTCACCGACGTGGAGTGGGAAAGCACCGTGGCCGCGCGCCGCCGCGACCTCATCGGGGCGCTGGCCGAGGTCGTCCTGGGCCGCGCGCTCACCCCGCTGGAGCACACCGCGATCGACACCGCGCTGACCGCGACCGTGCGGGAGAACACGGTGCCGATTCTGCCGATGGTCGTCGCTCGCATCCTCGCCCCGTCCGACGATGCGGACGGGCGGCTGGCCGAGGACGGCCGCATCGTCGGCCACGCCTTGCGGCGGCTGGTCGCCGGAGACCTCGCCGGATTGTTCGACGGCCCCTCCACCGTCCGGTTCGATCCGACGCTGCCGATGATCAGCCTCGACCTGTCGCGGGTGACAGAGAACAGCACGCTCATCAGCGCGCTCATGACGTGCTGCTCGGCGTGGATGGAATCGGCGCTTCTCGACCCGGCGGGCGGGCAACGGTGGGTGATCTATGACGAGGCGTGGCGTCTGATGTCGCACCCGTCCTTGCTGAAGCGGATGGACGCGCACTGGCGACTCGCCCGCCACTACGGCATCGCCAACGCCCTGATCTTCCACAAATTGACCGATCTGGAGAACGTCGGCGACGCCGGTTCTGCGATGCGTTCACTGGCGAACTCGCTGCTGGCCAATGCCGAAACGAGGGTGATCTACAGGCAGGAGAGCGACCAGCTGGGCGTCACCGCCAAGATGCTCGGCCTGACGACCACGGAGCGCAAGCTGCTGCCCTCGCTCGGGGTCGGGCAGGGCTTGTGGCGCATCAAGGAGCGGAGCTTCGTCGTGCAGCAGCAGTTGCACCCTGCCGAGCTGGCGCTCTTCGACACGAGCGCCAAAGCGTCGGGGCGAGCGCCGGGCGGGAGTGCCCCGTGAGCCAGAGCGAGCCCGATCGGGAGCGCCTGACGCTGACGATGACGGCGCTCGACGACGGGCTGAACCGGATCGCCCGGAAGTACGAGGACGCGGTGCGGTTCTTCTACGAAGATCCCGAGGCTTTCGGTGCCGGGCACTTCGTGTTCTACCCAGAGAACGACACTCGCTCGCGGTTCGTGGTCGAGGAGCAGTACACCGGCACCGACTGGTCGGATGATGAGCGGCTGCCGACGTCGTGGACGTGGACGGCGGAACGCGAAGTGCGCCAGCCGGACGGCCGCTACGTGTGGGGCGTCGAGCGCACCGGCGAAGCGCGTGCGGAGGACTTCTGGCAGGTGCTCATCGAGGCCGAGGGGTGGGCGCGGCGCACGCAGAACCGCGCCCCGCAGACCGCGCAGTTCGGCATCGGTCACCGCCGAGGACAGGAACCACCCGCACCGAGGCGCTGACCCCTCAACTGGGAGGCGACGGGTGCACCTGGCGGCATGAGAAAACCACCTGCCCACGCCTCTGCTCCCGCGCCGGTGTCGATGCCGCTGATCCGCCTCGACGTGCACGACGACGGCACGATGAGCGCCACCATCGACGGTGAACTACTCGCCCCACCACCTGGCGAGGGCGCGTGGCGGCGGAGCTCGTTCGCGCGGATTGTCGATCAGGTCACCGCCGAGCGGATGCTCCCGGCACGGGTCGAGGTCACCGAAGCCGATGGCTCCACGTTCACCGACATCATCGCCGCGTCCGCGCGCAAGAACACCCCCGCACCGGCCCTGCCCGAACCCGCTCCACGCGAAGCGCCCCGGCTGCTGGAGGTGACCGGGGAAGGCTTCGTGCCCGGTGAGGACGTTGCCGTGTGCCGCATCATCCGGCACACCGACGCCGCCCCGACCGGCACCGCCCGCGCCCTCATCGACCTGGCCCACGACCATCTCGACCCCACGGATGAGGTCGTGCTCGTCGGCTGGGTCTCGGGCACGCTCGTCGTGCGGAGCCTGGCGTGAGCGGCCCGGCACCGAGCAGGCAGACCGGCTCGTTCGGTGACGAGCTGACCAACGCCGCCATGATCGGCCTGATCGGAGTGTTCGCGCTCGCGCTGCTCTTGCGCGGTGCCGGATCGGTCGCCGCGTTCCTCACCGGCACCGAACAGCCGGCCGCCGGCCCCGCCGCCGGGGTCGGCGTGCTGTTCAACCCCGGCGACCCGGCGACCGCGCTCGACGCCGAGGGCCTGAACGTCATCGCCTACTGGATCGTCGCAGTCGTCCTGATCGGACTGTTGGCGGCGGCGATCACCTGGGTGTGGACGCTCGTGCGCCGCCAGTCGCGCAAGACCGCGCACGATCCACACCGGCTGCCCGGCACGGCAACGAAACATGATGTTGCTGAAGCCGCGTCCACCAAGGCGTTGCTGGCGAGGGCGGGGAATCTGCGCCCCTCGCTGGAGCGTCCGGCGGCTGCGGATGTGGGCTACCGGATCGGCGTCTCGCATGGCCTGGACGTGTGGGCGAGCGTGGAGGACTCCCTGCTGGTCATCGGCCCGCCCCGCAGCGGCAAATCCCTCCAGATCGTCGTGCCGTCGATCTTGGATGCCCCCGGCGGGGTGGTCGCCACCTCGACCCGCCCGGACAACCTCACCGCGAGCCTGCGCGCCAGGAAGCGCATCGGCCCGACCGCCGTGTTCGATCCGCAACATCTGGCCGAGGGCATCCCGGCCGGGCTGCGCTGGTCACCGATCCGAGGTTGTGAAGACCCGTTGACGGCGATGATCCGCGCGACGGGTCTCGCCTCGGCGACCGGCCTGTCCTCGGGCGGTGTGGAGGGCGGAGGGTTCTGGGAGGGCAAGACCCGCTCCGCCCTGCAAGCCCTGCTTCATGCCGCCGCGATCGACCATCGGCCACCATCGGAGTTGTTCCGGTGGACGCGCGACCCGACCGCCGCCACCGACGCCGTGGCGATCCTCACCAACAGCCCCTTGGCGGCGGGCGGCTGGGCGGAATCGCTGGAGGCGATGATCGACGCCGATCCCAGGACGCGCGACTCGATCTGGCAAGGCGTGTCGCTGTCGCTGAGCGCCCTGGCCGACCCGCGCGTGTTGGATGCCGTCTCACCGGGCGACGGCGAGGACTTCGACCCGGAGAAATTCATCCTCTCGCGCGGCACCCTCTACCTGCTCGCCACCGGCGCAGGCGCCGGGGCCAGCGCCGCGCTGGTGGCGGCGTTCGTGGAAGACCTCGTGGAAGCGGCCCGCCGCGTGGCGGCACGCTCACCCGGCGCACGCCTCGACCCGCCGCTACTGCTCGCCTTGGATGAGATCGCCAACCTCAGCCCGCTCCCGAGCCTGCCGACGCTCATGTCCGAGGGCGGCGGCACGGGGATCACTGCCATGCCGGTGCTCCAGAGCCTCGCGCAAGCACGGGATCGGTGGAGTGAGAACCAAGCCAACGCGATCTGGGATGCGGCGATCACCAAGATCATCCTCGGCGGAGCGTCCAACTCCCGCGACCTGCAAGACCTGTCCGCTCTGATCGGGGAGCGCGACGAGTTCACCGACAGCGTGACCTTGAGCGATCACGGCACCCGCTCGAATCAACGCTCGATCCGGCGCGTGGCGATCATGCCGCCCGAGCGCATCCGCACCCTCCCGTTCGGCACGGCCGTCACGCTGCTGCGCTCGGCCCCGCCGATCATCACCGACCTGCGCCCGTGGACGAAGCGAGACGACGGCGAGCGGCTGAAGTCCGATCGCCTGGAGATCGAGGCGCTGCTGGAACGAGGCGCGAATGGCCCCTGAGTCGCACCTATCTCACCGACCGCTGATCCGTGGCCGCGCACTGCGGTCACCGACGGCAGCGATGACGGCACAGGTGTGGAGGTGATGGCCGATGGCCCGCAGGAGCCGGAAAGCGCCGCCCGGGCAGCTCGAGTTCGACCTGTGGGGGTTGGACGAGCAGACCGCCGACGAGCGAATCACCGACGCGGCCGAGGCCGCACCCGGCGTGGAGGGAGCAGAACGTGAACAAGTACGGGGCGCAGGCGATGCGGCACTGGAAGACCCACGCACCGCAACGGTTTCAGAGCCTCGACGACCCGACCCGGTTCTTCACCGAGCTGGGCCGGGAGGCGCAGGCCCAGATCACCGAGCTGGCGCGGCAGATCGAAGCGAACCGCCCGTTGATGCTGGCCAAGACCCCCTCTTCGGGGGAGACTTATCTCAAGGACGTGGCACACCGGATGACGGCGCTACGGATAGCGGAGGAGGTCGTGATGCAGCAACTCGCCTGGCTCACCGACCCGAGCCTGCCGCTGGACGAAGCCCGTCAGGAGTGGAACCAGACCACGCCGAACGACGAGAACCTGATCATGTGGGCCGAGCGGATGCAGGACGCCCCCGATCTGATGCCCTCGACGGTCGATCTGGAGCAGAAGGCGAAAGACTGGGCCGTGCCGACTTGGTTCTTGGAGGGCCTGGTCGAGGCGGAGATCCCGAGGCGGTATCTGGAAGAGCACCAGAGCCTGCTGGCGGAGGCGGCGTCGATCCGCTTCCTGCGCGAAGTCCACTAAGGGCCTGTAAGGAATTTTCGGGGCGTGTTGGCTGTTCGGCCAGCTGTGACGGTGATTGAGAGATGGACTGAGGAGCGGCTTCAGGCGAGGTATGGGGTCTTGCTTCCGCTCCTAGATGAGC
>JASGEE010000008.1:0-18260 GCA_047606715.1 Microbacterium sp. | reverse complement strand
GGTTCAGGTCGATCGGTCGGGTGCTGCCTCGTGGCGTGCACGCGGTCACGATCGCGGGCACGCCCGCCGCGGGGCGACTCGGCTGGGACCCGTACCGAGAGTGGGACGCTGGCCGCGGATAGGCCGCCCTCGGGTTGCGCGAGACCGCATCGGTGCACCGAGACCGCCGTGCGCATACGCCGTCTCGGTGCGCCGGTGCCGTCTCGATGAGGGGCGGTGAGCTCAGACCGCCGGTGCGAGCCACCACAGGGTCGTGTCGCCGTATTTGCGGTTGCGAACGGGTGCGAGTCCGTTCGGCAGCGTCGGGGCGCCCGAGCGCGTCGCCCGCTCGACGATGACGAGCGCGTCGGCATCCAGGCGGGGCACGAGGAGTGCGAGCGAGGCTCGAAGCTCGGCGTCGCCGAGATCGTACGGGGGGTCGACGAAGACGAGCCCGAAGCTCCCGCGCGCCGAACGGAGGTACGCGTCGACGGCCGCACGGTGCACCCGCACGCGCGCATCGGGCACCGCGCGCGCGACGGCGCGGGCGTTGCGCTCGGCGATGGATGCCGCCCGCGCCGACCTCTCGACGAGGTCGGTCGATGCCGCGCCCCGGCTGATCGCCTCGAGCCCGAGCGCCCCCGACCCCGCGTACAGGTCGAGCACCGTCGCGCTCTCGATGCGGTCGTCCGCCTCGAGAGCGCCGAACAGCGATTCGCGCACGCGATCGCTCGTCGGCCGCGTGCCCGCGTCGGGGACCACGAGGGTGAGCGAACCGGCGCGCCCCGCGATGATCCTCGTCACAGTGTCCTCCTGCTCACAGTGCCACCCTAGATGAGGGGTGTCGGGCGTGCTCAGCGCCGTAGCGGTCATTCGCATCCTGCCCGGTTGTGTGGGCAGTTGCGGCCCCTTCCTCCGATGCGACCCCGCCACAACGCTCAGGGAGTTGGCTCCGGCATCCTCCCCGTGGATGTTCTTGACACTTGTGGTCGCCTCGCGCGCGGCGGATGCCGCCACAAGTGTCAGGGAGTCGGCGGCCCACCCTCGCCGGGCCGCCGTGTCGGCACCCCTGCATAGACTCATCCCATGCCCGTGATCACGCTGGATACGCCCCTCGCGGCTGTCTTCGGCGATAAGACCGCGGCGCTGTTCGAGCGGGCTTTCGGCATGCAGACCGCCGCGGACCTGCTCGCGCACTACCCGCGCCGATACGCGCGGCGAGGCGAGCTCACCCCGATCGATTCGCTGCCGCTGGGCGAGCAGGTGACGATCGTCGCCGAAGTGCGATCGGTGACCTCACGGCCGATGAAGAACCGCAGGGGATCGATCCTCGAGGTGGTCATCAGCGACGGTGTCGGAGCCCTCAGCCTCACCTTCTTCAACCAGGGGTGGCGTGCCAAGCAGCTCACCGTGGGAGATCAGGGCATCTTCTCCGGCAAGGTCGGGCAGTTCAAGGGACACCAACAGCTCGCGCACCCCGACTATGTGCTCTTCGACGATCCCGATGTGGCGCACCTGACCGCGCAAGCGCGGCAGAACGAACCCATCCCGATCTACCCGGCCACGAGCACCGTTGCGACCTGGCAGGTGCAGCGGGCGGTGCGCGAGGTGCTGGCCGGCCTCGGGGAGGTCCCCGATCCGCTGCCCGCGGAGTTCCGGAGCGCGCAGGGACTGCTTCACGCGCGCACGGCGCTGCAGCGCATCCACGCACCCGCCTTCTTCGACGAGATCGACCTGGCCCGTCGCACTCTGCGCATGCACGAGGCGTTCGTGTTGCAGACGGCGCTTCTGCAACAGCGGCAGCTCGTGCGGATGATGTCGGCCACGGCCCGGCCACCGGGAGAGCTGTTGACGCAGTTCGACGCGCGGCTGCCGTTCGCCCGCACGAGCGATCAGGTCGCCGTCGGCGACCGCATCGCGGCCGACCTGCAGGGCGGCCGGCCGATGAACCGCCTCGTGCAGGGCGAGGTGGGATCGGGAAAGACCCTCGTCGCCCTGCGAGCGATGCTGCAAGTCGCCCAGTCGGGCGGGCAGTCGGCGCTCATCGCCCCCACCGAGGTGCTCGCGGCGCAGCACGTGCGTTCCATTGCACGCATGCTGGGGCCGCGGTTGGCTCCGCAGCTCATGCCGACCCTGCTGACCGGTCAGCTGCCGGCGGCGCAGCGCCGCAAGGCGGCGCTGCGGGCGGCATCCGGTCAGGCGCTCATCGTCGTCGGCACGCACGCCCTGTTGAGCGCATCGACGACATTCGCCGACCTTGGGCTCGTCGTGGTCGACGAGCAGCATCGGTTCGGCGTCGACCAGCGTGAGGCGCTGCGCGCGAAGGGCACGTCTCCGCACGTGCTGGTGCTGACGGCGACACCGATCCCGAGAACGGTCGCGATGACCGTGTTCGGCGATCTCGACGTCTCCACGATTCGCACGCTGCCCGGCGGGCGCGCGCCGATCCAGACGTTCGTGGCGCCGCTGGCCGAACGTCCCGGCTGGTTCGCACGGGTGTGGCAGCGCGTCGTGGAAGAGGTCGAGGCGGGACACCAGGTGTTCGTCGTCTGCGCCGCCATCGACGCCGACGCGACCGGCAAGGAGGCGAAGGAGGGGGTGGAGAACCTCGCTCCCGTCGTCGAAGGCGAGCAGGCGCGCACACGCTGGGGTGTCGTGCAGGTGCGTGAACTGCTCGCCGGGATGCCGGACTATCGCACGCTGCGAGTGGAGACGCTGCACGGGCGCATGCCCAGCGACCAGAAGGATGCGATCATGCAGGCCTTCGCGGCGGGCGAGGTCGATGTGCTGGTCGCGACGACGGTCGTCGAGGTCGGCGTGGATGTTCCGAACGCCTCGACGATGGTGATCCTCGAAGCCGACCGTTTCGGCGTCTCGCAACTGCATCAGCTGCGCGGGCGCGTCGGTCGTGGCTCCGTGCCCGGACTGTGCCTGCTGGTCACCGAGGCGTCGGAGGGGACGCCGGCGCGATCTCGGGTGGATGCCGTCGCCGCCACGACCGACGGCTTCGCCCTCGCCGAAGTCGATCTCGAGCTGCGCGGCGAGGGCGATGTTCTCGGCGACGCCCAATCGGGGGCGCGCACGTCGTTGCGGTTGCTGCGTGTCGTCGCCGACGCCGACCTGATCGCCCTCGCACGGTCGGCGGCCGAACGAGTGCTCGATGACGACCCGGCGCTGCTGCGCCACCCTGGCCTGACGGCGGCGATCGAGCGCCGCGTCGGGCACCAGGAGCGCGCGGCGTTGGGCAAGTCGTGACGATAGGCTCGGCGGCATGAACAACCGCATCGCGGTGGTGCCCGGCTCGTTCGATCCGCCGACTCTGGGTCACCTCGACGTCATCTGCCGCGCGGCACGCCTGTACGACGAACTGCACGTGCTGGTCGTGCACAATCCTGACAAAGAAGCCATGCTGCCCATCGCGCAGCGGCTGAGCCTGCTGGAACAGTCGATCGCCGAGGCGGGCATCGGCGGCAACGTCGTCGTCGCCTCGTGGAGTGTCGGCCTGCTCGTGGACTATGCGCAAGACGTGAACGCCGGCGTGCTGGTCAAAGGCATCCGCTCTCAGCTCGATGTCGCCTACGAGACTCCGATGGCGATCGTCAACCGTCACCTCGCCGCGATCGAGACGGTTTTCCTCTTGCCCGACCCCTCGCACGCGCTCGTATCGAGCTCGCTCGTGCGGCAGGTGGCCGCGCTCGGCGGTGACGTGTCGCCGTTCGTACCCGGCGCGGTCGCACGCTTTCTCGACACGGGGGCGGGCGAGCGCTGACACGGTGTATCGGGGAGCTTCGCTCAGCGCCCGGCAACTAGCATGGACGTGTGGTCAGAAAGCATGTGAGCGGTCCGTTCGTCTTCCCCGTTCGGGACATCGTCCGCCGTGCCGGCGAGATGCGTGAGTTCGAGGTCGAGGTGCCCTCGCCCGCCACCTGGGGGGAGGGCCTGGTCGCCGTCCCCGAGGGTGAGCCGATCGAGCTGCACGTGAGACTGGAGTCGGTCCACGAGGGCATCCTCGTCACGGCAGAGGCCGATTCGCAGTACTCGGGGGTGTGCGGACGGTGCCTGGTGGAGATCACCCGACCCGTCGAAGTCGAGTTTGTCGAACTCTTCGGGTACTCTGGGACGGAAGCGACTGACTTCGAGGTTCAAGACGATCACGTGGATCTTGAAACTCTCGTCAGGGATTCGATCGTCCTGTCGCTTCCATTCCAACCGGTCTGTCAGCCGGATTGTCCTGGCCTTGATCCGGTCACGGGCGAGAGGCTGACCGAAGGGGCCGCGTCGGAAGCCCCGATCGACCCGCGCTGGAATGCGCTGGCCGCGATGACGGCATCCACCACAGACCAAGACGTCGGGCCCACACGCACCGACGTCGACACGACAGAGAAGAGTTAGCCATGGCAGGTAACCCCCCGAAGCGGAAGGTCTCCCGCTCCAACACGCGTTCGCGTCGTGCGCAGTGGAAGGCTGAGGCTCCCGCGCTCGTCAAGACCATCGAGAACGGCAAGGTCGTCTACAGCCGTCCGCACCAGGCGAAGGTCGTCACCGACTCGCAGGGCACCGAACTGTTCCTCGAGTACAAGGGCCGCAAGGTCGCCGACATCTGATCCCGGCGGCCGTCTTATGGCTGATGTAGTAACCGAGCGCGACGCGCTCACCGACAAGCTCGGGGTCGATATCGACCCCGAGCTTGTGTCGCTCGCCCTGACCCACCGCTCCTACGCGTACGAGCACGGGGGGATCGCGCACAATGAGCGCTTGGAGTTTCTCGGCGACGCGATCCTCGGGCAGGCCGTGACGGTGCATCTGTTCACGAGCAACCCCGATCTCGATGAGGGCGCACTGGCCAAGCGCCGGGCGAGCGTCGTGTCGACCGTGGCGTTGGCCGAGGTCGCGCGCGGTATCGGACTGGGAGAGCACGTGCGTCTCGGCCGTGGCGAAGACCAGACCGGTGGCCGCGACAAGGACTCGATCCTCGCCGACACGATGGAGGCGGTCATCGGGGCGACGTTCCTCTCTGCTGGTCCCGACGCGGCGGCGGCTCTCGTGCTGCGCCTGGTCGCGCCTCTCATGGCCGACCCGGAGCGCTACGGTGCCGCGATGGATCCGAAGACGAGTCTGCAGGAACTGGCCGCCCGGCTCGAGCTCGGCCCGCCGTCGTACGCGGTCACCGCCGAAGGCCCCGATCACAACCGCGTCTTCACGGCGACCGTGACGGTCGGAGACACTGCGCTGTCGGGCGTGGGATCCAGCAAGAAGCAGGCCGAGATGGCGGCCGCTCTCGCCGTCTGGCACGCGCTGAGTGACCCTGCCTGACCGGCGTGCCTGAGCTCCCCGAAGTCGAGGTCGTCCGCGCAGGTCTCGCCCCCGCGGTCGTCGGTGCTCGCATCGTCGCCGTCACCGTGCACGATGAACGCGCGCTGACCCGGCATGCGGGGGATGCCGCCTCCTTCGAGACGGCGCTGGGCGGTCGGGTGATCACCGCCGCCGCGCGCCGCGGAAAGTTCCTCTGGCTGCCGCTGCAAGGCGCTGACGAGGCGATCGTGGCCCATCTCGGGATGAGCGGCCAACTGCTGCTGCGCGCGCCGGGTGCACCGGCGGAGCGGCACGAACGCATCCGGCTCGACATCGAGCATCCGCGCCACGGCGAGCTTGCGGTCGTCTTCGCCGATCAGCGCACGTTCGGCTCGCTCGCCCTCGACGCTCTCGTGCCGACGCCCGACGGCGCCACCGGCGGGTGGGGGACGGATGCCGCGGCGACGCCATCGCAGGTCGCGCACATCGCGCGCGACCTGCTCGACCCCGCTGTGCGCGATCAGTTCCTCGTCACCCGGATCCGTGCGAAGCGCTCCGCCGTCAAACGGGTGCTGCTGGACCAGACCGTGATCAGCGGCATCGGCAACATCTACGCCGACGAGGCCTTGTGGACGGCCCGCATCCATCCGGAGACGGCGGCGTGGGAACTGTCGTCACGTGCCGTGCGATGCTTGCTCGCGGAGGTGCGCACTGTGCTGGAGAAGGCCCTCGCCGAGGGCGGCACGAGCTTCGATGCGCAATACGTCAACGTCAACGGGCAGGCGGGGTATTTCGCGCACTCCCTGAACGCGTATGGCCGCGACGGCCAGCCGTGCCCGCGGTGCGGTCGGGCGATCGTGCGCGTGTCGTTCATGAACCGCTCGTCGCACTACTGCCCGCGGTGTCAGCGTCGTCGGTGAGGATGCGGCCGTGTCGGCCGGGAAGTACTTGGCAATTGTGGTCCCTTCCCGCCGCGCGATGCCGCCACGAGTGCCATGGAGTTGGATGCTGCCCGCATCGGTGGTGACGTTAGACTGCGTCCATGCTGGCTCCCGAGGCGATCGAGCTGTTCACGAGGGCCGTGCTGTGTTGGCTGGCGACCTCGGACAGCGACGGCAACCCGAGTGTCTCTCCGAAGGAGATCTTCGTGGTGACGTCGCCGCACGAGCTTTTGATCGCCGACATCGCGTCACCTCGCAGCGTGCGGCACATTCGCAGTCGCGCGCAGGTGTGTGTCGCGGCGGTAGACGTGTTCGAGCAACACGGGTACCAGGTTTTCGGCACGGCAGACGTGCTCACCGCCAACAGCCCCGAGTTCACGAGCGTTTCGGCGCCGCTCAGGGAAATGGCGGAGCCGGAATATCCGGTTCGCTCGGTGATTCGCGTGCGAGTGGAGCGAGTTTCGCGAGTGCTTTCTCCAAGCCTGTGGATGTATCCCGATGTCGACCCGGCATCCCGTCGTGCGGAGGCTCTCGAACTGTATGGAGTGCGCGACGTCGACGCTCTTCCGTGAGGCGCGGATGATGAGGTGATGCCATGCATGCCACCATGCGCACGACGCCCGATTCGCGATGATGAGCCTGCGCCCGACAACGCGCCCTTTTCCGTCGAGCACCTTCTTCCACCCGCCGGCGTAGGCGACCGGAGTGAAGCCGATGGCTTCGTTGATGTCGAGCATCGGCCTGTTCTCCTCGGCGTTGTAGGTGATCACCGTGGGCGAAGCGAGAGCGATATCGCTGCGCCAACGCTGCAGACCGGCGCACTTGACGAGGAGACCGAGCCGATGGCCGCGGTGTTCCCGGAGGACGAGGGTGTCGTGTTTCGGAAGCGTCCACTGCACGACGTCGTAGCTCGCCGACGCGGTGCGCGCCTCGGCGAGCAGTCGGGCGATCGTGCCGTCCGCCGTCGCGAGGTCGAGGGCGCTCTGTCGTTCGATCTGCTCGAGCGGGCGGAACTCCACCCCACAGGGCTGCGTCATGAGAAGTCCCTGATGGTCTGCCTCGCGCCGCGGGGCGACGAGAGTGCGGTGATGAGCGGGAGAATGCCAGTGGGGTGGCCGGCGAAGGGCAGGCGAGCGCCCGAAACGGGCGAGCTCCCCTGGGCGTAGATCAGCGGGCGGCCGGGAAAGCGCCGATGGAGACGATCCCCGCGCGGGCACGGACGGGAGCGGCTGCTCCGATCGTGTTCCTGTACATCATGTCGGGGACCTCCTTTCTCAACGTCTGACGCAACCGGCGGCGCTACTCCCGCTGCAAGGGCGGGAGCCTCGCGCGCTCGCGGCACGCCGCCGCAGCCGCCGCGGTGCGGTCCGGTAGCGTAGTCGCGACATCCACCCGAGCACCGCGGAGCCCGAATGCACCTGAAGAGCCTGACGCTCAAGGGGTTCAAGTCGTTCGCGCAGCCAACCGCTTTCGCGCTCGAGCCCGGGGTCACGTGCATCGTCGGTCCCAACGGCTCGGGCAAGTCGAACGTCGTCGACGCCCTCGCCTGGGTGATGGGGGAGCAGGGAGCAAAGACCCTGCGCGGCGGCAAGATGGAGGACGTCATCTTCGCCGGCACCTCCACGCGCGGTCCGCTGGGCCGGGCCGAGGTGCAGTTGACGATCGACAACGCCGACGGTGCGCTGCCGATCGACTACACCGAGGTCACGATCAGCCGCACGCTGTTCCGCAACGGGACGAGCGAGTACGCCATCAACGGCGAGAACTGCCGCCTGCTGGACGTGCAGGAGCTGCTGAGCGACTCCGGTCTCGGCCGTGAGATGCACGTCATCGTCGGTCAGGGGCGTCTGGACAGTGTGCTGCAGGCCAGCCCCGAAGACCGCCGCGGATTCATCGAGGAGGCCGCCGGCATCCTCAAGCACCGGCGCCGCAAGGAGAAGACCCTCCGCAAGCTCGAGGCGATGGAGGCCAACCTCACGCGCCTGAGCGATCTGTCCGGCGAGTTGCGTCGCCAGCTCAAGCCGCTCGGCAAGCAGGCCGAGGTCGCGCGCGAGGCCGCGACGATCGCCGCCGTCGTGCGCGACGCGAAGGCGCGGCTGTACGCCGACGAGCTCGTCGGGCTGCGGGCGCAGCTGGCCGACCACGCCCGCAACGAGCAGGAGCGGCACGCCGAGCGCCTCGTGCTGCAAGACCGCGCCGGCCAGCTCAAGGCGCGCATCGAGATGTTGGAAGGGCGACAGCGCTCCGAGGCGGTGGATGCCGCGCGCGGCACCGCCTTCGCTCTGGAGCGGGTGCAGGAGCGGCTGCGGGGTCTGCACTCGCTCGCCGGTCAGCGCCTCGCGCTGCTGGAAGACGACGGGACGCTCGCGATCGACGTGGCCACCGTGAGTCAGTCGGTGATCGACGAGGCGCGCTCGGAGATCGACGAGATCGCGGCGGGGCTGGGCGGCGCGCAGGACGCCGCCGCGGCCGCCGGTCGCGACGTGATCCGCGCCCGGGCCGAGCTCGACGCCCTCGATGCCGACATCGCGGCGCAGAGCGCCCTCGTGTCGGAGCACGACATGCGTCTGACCGCCCTGCGCGGCTCGGCCCAAGCTGCCTCGTCGCGGCTGGATGCCGTTCGCTCCGCCGTCGAGCGTCAACAGCGGGCGCTGGATGCCGCCCTGCAGCGGCGCGCCGAGGCGGAACTGGTGCTCGCCGGTGTCGATCCCGACCTCGTCCCGGAGGGGTCGTCGGCCGAACACGCGGCGCGATACGAGCACGCCCAGCGCGATGCCGCCGAGGCCGAGTCCGCCGTGTCCCGTCTGCGCGAGCGGTTGCACGCCGCCGAACGCGAGGTTGAGTCGCTGACGGCTCAGTCGGCGGCCCTCGGCCGTGCCCTCGATGTCCGCAACGCCGCGGCTGCCCTGATCGATCGCGGGGGCAGCGGCATCCGGGGTCTCGTCGGCGATGCGGTCAAGGTGACGCCGGGATACGAAGCGGCCATCGCCGCGGCGCTCGGCGCCCTCGCGGAGGGCGTGCTCGTCGACGATCGCGCTGTGGCGTGGGAATTGGCGCGCACGGCACGGGATGCCGATCTGGGGAGCGTGGACATCGCGATCGCCACCCCCGAAGCGCAGGAGCCCGATTCCCCCGTCATCGCTGGGGCGGCACCAGCCCGCGATGTCGTGACCGCGCCCGCGGGCGTGCGGGCCCTGCTCGCGTCCGTGATGATCGTCGACGACCTGGATGCCGCCCGCACCGCAGTCGGGGCGCCGGGGGAACGCGAACCAGGACGTCCGCTGACGATCGTCACCCGCGCCGGGGAGATCGTGACCGAGCACACCGTGCACGCCGGGTCCGGAGGCGGTCGCTCGCGCCTGGAGCTCGTCGCCGAGCGTGATGCGGCACGTGACCGGCTGAGCGAGATCACGGTCGTGGCGGACTCGTTGCGCGAGGCGCTTGCCGACGCGCAGCGCGCGTGGGACGACGGGCGTCGGCGCACGAAGGAGACGCTGCAGGCCCTGCGCGAGCACGATGCCGCACTGGCCGCCCACACCGAGCAGGTGAACCGCGCCGCGGTGCGCCACGAAGCGGCCATCGCCGAGTGCGAGCGACTGGAGAGCGGTCTACGTCAGGCCGAAGCGGCGGTCATCGACGCCGAGAAGGCCGCGCACGCGGCCGACGCTGCGCTGCAGACGGCAGCGGAGGCGCCGCGCCCCATCCTCGACGCCTCGGCGCGCGACGGTCTGCTCGAGGCGCTCGAGACGGCCCGCGAGACGGAGATGCGTGCGCGACTCGACGTGGAGACCCTGAAGGAACGCGTGCGCGCGGGCGAGGCGCGCGTCGACCAGCTCATCCGCCAGCGCGAGCGCGAGCGGGCGGCGGCAGACGAGGCGGCGCGACGCGCCGTCATCCGCAAGGCTCAGCGCGCACGAGCCGCCGAGGTCGCCGAGGCGTTGCCTCCCGTCCTCGCCTCTGTCGATCGTTCGGTCACGCAAGCTCGCGTCGAGCTGCACGTCGCGGAGCAGGCGCGTACCGCCCTCACCGAGGAACTCGCCGCGCTGCGCACCGAGGACTCCGGTGTGCGCGAGAGGCTGGCGGGGCTGACCGAGAGCGTGCATGGACTCGAACTGCAGATGCACGAGAAGCGCCTGCACGTCACGAGCCTCCTGGAGCGGGTTGCGTCGGAGCTCAGTCTCGACGAACACATTCTCGTTTCGGAATATGGTCCAGACCAGCCGATTCCCGCGGATAGTGAAGACGGTGAGCCGACGCCGTTCGAGCGGAGCGCTCAGCGCCGGCGGTTGCAGGAGGCCGAGCGCAAGCTCGGCCTGTTGGGCCGGGTCAATCCGCTCGCTCTGGAGGAGTATGCGGCGCTCGAGCAGCGACACGCGTTTCTCACCGAGCAATTGGCCGACCTCGTGCAGACGCGCAAAGACCTGCAGACGATCATCGAAGAGCTCGATGAGCGGATGCAGGTGATCTTCCTCGCCGCCTTCGAAGACACCAAGACCGCTTTCGGCGAGGTCTTCCCGATCCTCTTCCCCGGTGGGTCGGGAAGTATCTCGCTGACCGATCCGGACAACCTGCTCACCACCGGCATCGAGGTCTCGGTGCGCCCGGTCGGAAAGAAGATCGAACGCCTGTCGTTGCTTTCCGGCGGCGAGCGGTCGCTGGCCGCCGTCGCTTTGCTGACCGCGATCTTCAAGGCACGGCCGAGCCCGTTCTACATCCTCGACGAGGTCGAGGCGGCCCTCGACGACGCCAACCTCGGACGTCTGCTGGGTGTGTTCGAGCAGTTGCGGGCATCCAGCCAGCTCATCGTCATCACGCACCAGAAGCGCACGATGGAGATCGCCGACGCGCTCTACGGTGTCTCGATGCGCCAGGACGGCGTCTCGGCCGTCGTCGGCCAACGCGTGCGCGAGCGCGCCGCGGTCTGAGTTGCGTCAAGATCGTCTCCTATGATCGAAATCATGGGGAGATATTCACGTTGGTCATGCCTGTCAGCAACGACCGTACTTTCAATCACGCTTGCACTGGCGCCGGGGATGGCTGCCAGTGCGGCGCCGTCGACACCGGCGGTCAGCTCGGTGATCGCTCCGGCGAAGACCGTCGTCAAGACCTATAAGAACTGCACGGCTCTGCACAAGGCCTATCCCGGCGGCGTGGCCAAGGCCGGAGTCACACACAACAAGGTGAGCGGCAAGAAGCGAGCCTTCACGGTCAAGCCAAAGACCTCGACGGCGCTGTACAAGGCCAACAAGAAGCTCGACCGCGACAAGGACGGCGTCGCCTGCGAGAAGTGATCTCCCCGGCGTTCAGGCGACGACTCGAATCGGCGCTGAGATACCCGAAGGCTGCCGATTAGGCTGAAGTCATGGCGGAGAAGTGGTCCCTCGGTCGCGCGCTGCGCGGTGTGTTCGTCAAGCCCACGATCGACGAGACGACCTGGGACGACCTGGAGACCGCGCTCATCACGGCCGACTTCGGCCCGGACATCACCGAGCGCATCGTCGATGAGCTGCGCGAGAAGGTCGACCGGTACCACACGACCGACCCGCGCGACCTGCAGCGCATGCTCAAGGAGACGCTCGAGGAGCACTTCGCGCGCTTCGATACGACGCTGCGGCTGACCGAGCGCCCCGCGGTCGTGCTCGTCGTCGGCGTCAACGGGGTGGGCAAGACGACGACGATCGGCAAGTTCGCGAAGTTCCTGCAGCGCTACGGGCGCTCGGTCGTCGTCGGTGCCGCCGACACCTTCCGTGCCGCCGCGGTCGATCAGCTCGCAACGTGGGCCGAGCGCGGCGGAGCGGACATCGTCCGCCCGCAGCACGAGGGGCAGGATCCGGCATCCGTCGCGTACCAGACGATCGATTACGCCAGGCAGCGCGGCATCGAGATCGTGCTCGTCGATACCGCTGGCCGCCTGCACACCAAGGGTGGGCTGATGGACGAGCTCACGAAGATTCGCCGCGTGATCGAGAAACAGGCGCCGATCAGCGAAGTCCTGCTCGTGCTCGACGCGACGACGGGCCAGAACGGAGTCATGCAGGCCGAGGCGTTTCTGGAGCACGCGGGCGTCACGGGACTGGTCATCACCAAGCTCGACGGATCGGCCAAGGGCGGGTTCGTGCTGGCGGTGCAGGAGCGCACCGGCATCCCGGTCAAGCTCCTCGGACAGGGCGAAGGCATCGGTGATCTCACGGGCTTCACTCCGCACGTCTTCGCCGCCGCGCTCGTTGACTGACCCGGGCCAGGTTCGCGACACGCGCCACCGGGGTCGCGCGCAGGCGGCGAGGGTGGTTGCATAGGGCCATGGCGATCGAGCACGACTACTTCGGACTGTTGGAGTCCGGGCCCGACGGGTCGATCTTCTGGAGCGAGGTCGTGGACTTCGGCGACCAGAGGGTCACCGTCGATCTCACCGCGCCCGATCAGGACGATGTCTCCCAGGCCGGGCTGGATGCCGCCGCGAGCCTGATCTCCTCGCTCGAGCAGATCGACCTGCGCTCGCGCAACGCGATGGTCTCCGAGCTCGACGACCGCACGAGCGAGGTGACGGAGTATCTGCTGCAGCAGCAGGACGAACTCGGTGACGAGCTGGAGGATGTGCTCGTCGACATCTCCGGTGACCTGCACATCGACATGATCCGCTCGCTGCAGTTGGTGAGCATGACGATCCTCGCCGACGACCTCGGCGGAACGGATCCGTTTGCCGTCCTCGAGTACGCCCTCGACCCCGAAGCCACCGACGATGTGCTGCTCGTGAACCTCGCCAGCGACGGCACCGTGCAGTCGGTCACCAGCGCGGACTAGCGCGAGCGCGTTCCGCCGCAGGATGGTCGCGTCTGTGGCCGCTGGGCGCACGCCGCTGTGGCCAACTCCTCCAATCGGCTGCCGTGTTGGCCACTGCGCCCCGGATTTGCGGCCCGGCATCGGCCGTCGGCACTCAGATCGGAGGAGTTGGCCACGCCCAGTGCGGTGACTGGCGCGTACTCGACCAGGGGCGGGGTCCGGGGTTGCTGGTTGCGTCGCGGCACCTTGTGGGTCGTCGTGCATCTCGCCCGCGCTTCGCCGCGACCGAACGGGGTGCCGGGGTTGCGGGAGGCGCCTGACCCCGCTGGGCCGGTAGCCGCGCGCGAGGGTGTTGGAAAGCTACACCGCCTGTGCGAACCCTCGTTCGGGGTGCACCTCCGCGGCGATGTGTGCGAGGTGCGCGGGGATCTCGCGCCCCTTCGCGGTCATCGACTGCGCCCACAGGCGGCCCGCGCGGTACGACGAGCGCACGAGGGGGCCGGCCAGCACGCCGAGGAAGCCGATGCGCTCGGCCTCTTCTTTGAAGGCCACGAACTCGTCGGGTTTGACCCACCGCGCCACCGGCAGGTGCCGCGGCGTCGGACGCAGATACTGCGTGATCGTGATGATGTCGGTGCCGGCCCCGTGCAGGTCATGCAGTGCCTGGATGACCTCGTCGGGTTCTTCGCCCATGCCGAGGATGAGGTTCGACTTGGTGATCAGCCCCGCCGCACGCGCTTGAGTGAGCACATCGAGCGAGCGTTCGTAGCGGAAGGCGGGGCGGATGCGCTTGAAGATGCGCGGCACCGTCTCGACGTTGTGCGCGAACACCTCGGGGCGCGCGTCGAACACCTCGCGAAGCAGCGCCGGCTCGCCGTTGAAGTCGGTCGCGAGCAGTTCGACCCCGGTGCCGGGGTTGACGGCGTGGATCTGCCGGACCGTCTCGGCGTTGAGCCACGCGCCGCCGTCGGGCAGGTCGTCGCGAGCGACGCAGGTCACCGTCGCGTAGCGCAGCTGCATCCGGCGCACACTGTCGGCGACGCGGCGCGGCTCGTCGGTGTCGTAGTCGGCGGGCTTTCCCGTGTCGATCTGGCAGAAGTCGCACCGGCGAGTGCACTGCGATCCGCCGATGAGGAAGGTCGCCTCGCGGTCTTCCCAGCATTCGTAGATGTTCGGGCAGCCGGCCTCCTGGCAGACGGTGTGCAGCCCCTCGCCTTTCACGAGCGACTGCAGTGCCTGATATTCCGGACCCATCTTCGCCTTCGTGCGAATCCACTCGGGCTTGCGCTCGATCGGGGTCTGCGCGTTGCGGATCTCCAGTCGGAGGAGCTTTCGGCCGTCGGGGCCGGTCGCTGGGGTGGATGCGGCGTCGGCGCCGCCACAGGCGCTCACGCCGCGACCCGCGGAGCGTATGCGGCGGCGAAGGCGGACGCGACCGTCGGTAGGACCTCGGCGGGGGAGATGTCTCGGCCGAGCAATTCGCTCAGGGTCGTGACGCCGGCATCCGAGATGCCGCACGGGACGATCTGCGAGAACGGCAGCAGCGAGTTGTCGCAGTTCAGGGCGAAGCCGTGCATCGTGACGCCGCGCTGGACGCGCACGCCGATCGCGGCGACCTTGTCCTCGGACAGGGGGCGGCGCACCCACACGCCGCTACGCCCCTCGACGCGGTAGCCGTCGATCCCGAAGCGGGCGAGCACCTCGATGAGGATGCCTTCGAGCAGCCGCACGTGGGCGACGACATCGAGGGGCTCGGGAAGCCGGACGATGGGGTACCCGACGAGCTGACCGGGACCGTGCCAGGTGATCTTGCCCCCGCGGTCGACGTCGATCACGGGGGTGCCGTCGGTGGGACGCTCGTGCCGGGCGGTGCGCGCACCGGCCGTGAACACCGGCTCGTGCTCGAGCAGCAGCAGGGTGTCGGAGCGCGAGCCTGCGACGACCTCGGCGTGGATGCGCCGCTGCAACTCCCAGGCATCCGGATACGGGACGAGATCGGGGGCAAGGCCCACCGTCTGGATATCGAGCATGCGCGCTCCGCTCTGATCGAAGAGTGATCCGCCCAGTTGTTGGATCGCGTCCAACAATAGCGCGCCGGTACGCTTCGAGGGTGAGCACCGGGCGTCCCAAATCGACCTCGCGCCAGACGATCGCCGAGGCGGCGTGCGAGCTGTTCCTCGAGCGGGGGTACGAGCGCACGACGGCCGCCGACATCGCGACGCGCGCGGGAGTGAGCCGGTCGAGCTTCTTCAACTACTTCGACTCGAAGGCCGAAGTGCTCTGGGGAGGGTTCGATGAGCGGGCGGATGCCGCCGTCGCAGCACTCGCTGCCGGTGCCGAGGTCGCCATCGCGGTGCGCGGGATCGTCACGGGGTTCGCCCCCGACAGCCTCGCGCTGGCGATCACGAACGCCGACGCGATGGGGATCGCCGCCTCGCTGGAGGACGAACGGGCCCTGCGCCAGGCGCGACTTGCGCGGGCGATCGCCGATCGCATGGTCGCCGGCGGCGCGACACGGCTGTCCGCCGAGGTGCGTGCGGCGGGTTCGGCCGCGGCGGTCCTCGCCGCCGTGTGGGCGTGGGCACACGCCGGCTCGGCGCGCACGAGCCTCGTCGAGGTCTTCGACGAGGCGTGCGTCGCGCTGACGTGATCCGCGTCAGGGCGCGGGTGCTTCGGAGATCACGGCGCTGGCGTCGCCGGAGATCAGGAATTCGCCGATCACCGTCGTCCCGTCGAGTTCGTAGACCGGAATGCGGTGTTCTTTGCCGACCTCTTCTTCTTGCCTATCCAGCGCATCCTGCGGGCTCGTGAACGATCGCGCCGCCGCGGTGCCGTCGGCATCCTCCAACTCGGTCTTCTTCACATACCCTTCAGCGCCGTTGGTCGCGACCGCCGCGATCAGGTCGGGCTCATGATCCGGTGGTCCGATATCGCCGCGGAGCCGTAGGTCAGCCCTGGGGCGTTCGTGTCGTGGTTCGGCGCCGGCATCGGCTCGGTTGATACGTCCGAATCCGCAGTCAGCCCGGCGGGTGCCAGCAGCGCAGGCAACGCGCCGAGCGCAACCCCTGCTCCTAAGCCGCCGATCCCCGCCAGTACCAGGACGCAGGCGCCGACCACAGTGGCTATCGCGCGCTTCCTTGCCATCGCTGCACTCCCCAATGTTCTGATGGGGGCCAATGTTCTGATGGGGGGACGAAACGCCCGATACCGATGAGTACCCGGTATCCCGTCTGCGTTCACGCTACTGCCGGCCAATGGCGTCTGTCATGGCACCGGGTGGCGAAGGAGCCAACGGTGTTCTCCGCAAAGGCGCGCAAGGGGACGAAACACGTCAGATCGGACAGGTATGGAGTAAAACACCTCGATGATGAAGGAATCATGACCCTCGATGCTCTGGACGACCTGCTCGACCGCTCCGGCGACCGTCGCCGCAGACGACGACGATATCGCGCGGATGATCCGCGCGGCACGCCGCGAAGCACGCCCGCCGGTGCGTCGACCGGCGACGATCGCGGTCGGCGCGGGACTCGTGGCCCTGATCGTCGGTGGTGCGGGCATCGCCACGGCATCGTCGGACTGGTTGTGGAACCCCGTTCTGGACAACGCCGACCGCAGCTACACCTACACAGCATCGACCTGGGGGCAGTGCGAGATCCGCTTCAGCAGTCTTGACGTCCACAACCCGTTCATCCAGGCGGATGTCGACCGCATCATCGACGAGTGGTTTGCGCGCACCGACGTGGAGGCTGCGGCGGCGCCGTATGTTGACGGCGTTCTGGCCCAGCTGGAGGCGGATCAGGCCGCACTCGACCAGCAGCTCACCGACCCGCGGATCGCGGATCTGACCGCCTGGACCGCGCACGAGCAGGCGTTGGGGGAGGCCCTGTTCGCGGAGCTGGCGGCGCACGGCTACGACGTCGAGACGGGCGTGTTCGGCGGCGCCGAGGCGCATAGCCAGGTGCACTGCGACGGCGAGGACTGGGGCGGGACGCCGTGGCACCCCGCTCCGATCCGCTCACGGCGGCGCTGCGCGCGGCGGCGCCTGGCGCTGGCCGATCGCATCCGCCGTCAGGCGCCCATCGCGGTCGCACCCCCGTCGGACGAGGGGATCGACGTGCGCGATGCGATCGCACGACTGGATGCCGACCTGGCCGAGCTCATCCGCCTCGTGCACGGGGAGCGCCTGTCGCTCGTCGACGCGGCGGAACTGCTCGGCATTCCGGCGTCGACCGCGAGAGGCCGCTATGCGAAGGCGAAGAAGGAACTGCGGGCGATGCTCGGGGTGGGAGCCGGCGCCGATGTCGCCGGATGACCGCGCCGCTAGAATCGAGGGATCATGGCGACTTTCGGCACCCTCAGCGATCGGCTGACAGAGACCTTCCGCAACCTCCGCACGAAGGGCAGGCTCACGCCCGCCGACGTCGACGGCACGGTCCGCGAGATCAGGCGTGCGCTGCTGGATGCCGACGTCGCCCTCGTCGTCGTCAAGGACTTCACCGCGAAGGTGCGCGAGCGTGCGCTCGGCGACGAGGTCAACAAGGCCCTGAACCCCGCCCAGCAGGTCGTCCAGATCGTCAATGAGGAACTCGTCGCGATCCTCGGCGGTCAGCAGCGCCGACTGCAGTTCGCGAAGAACCCGCCGACGGTCATCATGCTCGCGGGCCTCCAGGGGTCGGGCAAGACGACCTTCGCGGGCAAGCTGGCCCGTCAGCTCGAGAAGGACGGCCACACGCCGCTGCTGGTCGCCTGCGACCTGCAGCGCCCCAATGCGGTCAACCAGTTGCAGGTCGTCGCTCAGCAGGCCGGGGCCGCGATCTACGCGCCCGAGCCCGGCAACGGCGTCGGAGACCCGGTGCGCGTGGCCCGCGACGGCGTGGAGGCGGCCCGGCGCCAGCAGCACGACATCGTCATCATCGACACCGCGGGCCGGCTCGGCGTCGACGCCGAGCTGATGCGCCAGGCCGCCGACATCCGCCGGGCCGTCGACCCCGACGAGGTGCTGTTCGTCATCGACGCGATGATCGGCCAGGATGCCGTGAACACAGCCAAGGCGTTCCAGGACGGCGTCGATTTCACCGGTGTCGTGCTCAGCAAGCTCGACGGCGACGCCCGCGGCGGCGCGGCGCTGTCGGTGGCATCCGTCACCGGCCGGCCCATCATCTTCGCCTCCACCGGTGAGGGACTGGACGACCTCGAGGCGTTCCACCCCGACCGCATGGCCAGCCGCATCCTCGACCTCGGCGACATCCTCACCCTCATCGAGCAGGC
>JASGEE010000007.1:0-24847 GCA_047606715.1 Microbacterium sp. | reverse complement strand
GTCGACGACCAGCCACGCCGTCACGGCGCGGTCCTCGTGGAAGACCCGCGCGTAGGGCTCTCCGGCACGGGCGGTCGCGTTCCAGTCGATGCGGCGCGCGTCCTCCCCCTCGGCGTACGGCCGCAGCTCGGCCAGGTCGAGTCCCGACCCCCGCGCGGCAGCCCGATGCGCCCCCTGGATCCGGCCGTCGAGCGGCCGGGAGGTGCGCCATTCCAGGCGTCGCAGCACGGAATCGGGGATCGGCACGTCAGCGTCCCCCCGCCACCGGCACGGGCGCCGGCACCGCGGCCAGCACCCGGCGCACGATCTCGTCGGGGGCGACGCCCTCGGCCGCGGCACGATAGGTCAGCACGATGCGGTGGCGCAGCACGTCGGGGAGCAGGTCCGCGATGTCGTCGACGATCGCGTAGTCGCGTCCGCGCAGGAACGCCAGGGCACGGGCCCCGACGATCGCTCCGATCGACGCGCGCGGGCCGGCGCCGTACGCGATGTGATCGGCGAGGTCGGGCAGGCCCGCGGCGGCCGGATGGCGGGTGGCGTGCACGACCCGCACGGCGTAGTCGATCAGCGCCGGGTCGACGTAGACGGCATCCGCTCGCCGCTGCAGTTCGGCCAGGCGCGCCGGATCGAGCACGGCCTCGACGCGCGCGGGCTGCGCGAGGGCGCGTTCGACGACGACGAACTCCTCGTGCGGCTGCGGATAGTCCACGAGCACGTTGAACAGGAACCGGTCCAGCTGCGCCTCGGGCAGCGGATAGGTGCCATCGGACTCGATCGGGTTCTGGGTGGCCAGCACGAGGAACGGGTCGGGCACGGGGAAGGTCTCCCGGCCGATCGTGACCTGCCGCTCCTGCATGACCTCCAGCAGCGCGCTCTGGACCTTGGCGGGGGCACGGTTAATCTCGTCGGCCAGCAGCAGGTTCGCGAACACCGGGCCGGGCACGACCTCGAATCCACCGGTGCGCTGATCGAACACTCGGGTGCCCGACACGTCGGCGGGCATGAGGTCGGGCGTGAACTGGATGCGCTGGAAGCTGCCGCCGATCGCGCGGGCGAGCGCGTTGACGGTCAGCGTCTTCGCCAGCCCCGGAACGCCCTCGACGAGCACGTGCCCGCGGGCCAGCAGCGCGACCGCGAGGCGCTCGAGCAGCACGTCCTGGCCGACGACGACCTTCTTGACCTCGTAGACGACGTTCTCCAGTGGCCCGCCGGCGGCGGCCTCGTGCTCTGCGACGCTCATCGGGCGCGCTCCTTCCGTGTCGTGTTCATTGCTGGGGGCCTCCGCCGGCGGCGACGCCCTCCAAGGCGGTGCCGAGCGGCACGGCGAAACCGATGCCGGCGAAGCTGTCGTCGCCCGTCGGGTTGGCGATGGCCACCACGATGCCGATAACCGCCCCGTTCTCATCCAGCAGCGGACCGCCCGAGCTCCCCGGGTTCGCGGCGGCGTCGAACTGGATGAGCCCGCTCAGCTTCGTGCCGCCCTCGGGCGTCGCGGTGCGGTCAAGGCCCGAGACGATGCCCGTGCTGGCGGATGCCGACAGTCCCAGCGGATTGCCGATCGCGATTACCGTGGAGCCGACCGAGACGGGGGCGCTCGCCCCGATCGTGGCCGGAACGAGAATGCCGGGCAGGGTGTCGGGCACGAGGGTCGCGGTGTCGGTCGCGGCATCCGTCGCCGAGACGGTCGCGGCCGCGACCGTGCCGTCGGCGAAGGTGACCTCGATCGACGAAGCCCCCTCGACCACGTGCGCGGCGGTGAGGATCGTCCCGGCGTCGTCGACGACCACGCCGCTGCCGAGGCTGGTTCCGTCCGCGAGGACCACCTGCACGACCACGACGGACGCGACCACGGACGCGTACACCTCCGCGACGGTCGGCGTCGTCGCGGACGGCGACGGCGACGGCACCGCGCTCGCCGACGCCTCGGGGGTTGACAGCGCCGTCGGCAGCGCGAACAGGGCGATGCCGGCGATCACGACGACGACGGTCGCGACCGCTGCGGCGATCCACGCGCGCCGGGGGCGATGCGGGCGCGCGTCCGGGGCCGCGGTGTTGGGCATGGGCCCAGGCTAGGTGGCCGGTCTATGACCCGGTGATGAATACCCCGCGCGTGGCCCGGGTCCCTGCGACGCCGCGCGCCTCCCCACCCCCGGCGCTCCCGCTCCCACCCTCGTTCCCGTTCCCGCGAGACCGCATCGGTGCACCGAAACTGCGTATGCACCTCACTGTCTCGGTGCGCGGATGCGGTTTCGCGCGGAGGGGCGCGGAGGGGAGGGGCTGCTGCACCGGTTCGCGCGCGTCACACGGGTGTACCCCGCGCCGGCAGTCAGTCGACCGTGCGACTGCGCTGCTCCAGGCCCGCGGCCCCGTATGGCCAGGGCGAGGGCTGCGGATCGCTGGCGATCTCGAGCACTCGCAGGTCGTCTGCGTCGAGCCGCACGTCGACGCTCGCGAGGTTGTCCTTCAGTTGCGCGGCGGTGCGCGCGCCCAGGATGACCGACGACACGACGGGCCGCGTGCCCAGCCAGGCCAGCGCGATGCACGCCATCGGCTGCGCGTGCTTCGCCGAGATCTCGCCCAGCGCCGTGAGCACCCGCCACGTCCGCTCCTCGCGCGAGCGCGCTGAATACGCCTCGACGCCGCGCTCGGGGTCCTCCCCCAGCCGCGTCGCACCGACCGGCGGGGACGTGCGGGAGTATTTGCCGGTGAGCCAGCCGCCTGCCAGCGGCGACCACGGCAAGACGCCCAGCCCGTTCGCCTCGCACGCCGGCAGGATCTCCCACTCCACCTCGCGCGCCAGCAGGTTGTACTGCGGCTGCATCGACACGAGCGGGAAGCGCCCGCGCACGCTCGCGGCAGCCTGCGCGATCTGCCAGCCGGTGAAGTTGGACAGGCCCGCGTAGCCGATCTTGCCGCTGCGCACCGCGTCATCGAGGAAGCCGAGAGTCTCCTCGAGCGGCGTGAGCGGGTCCCACGCGTGCACTTGGTAGAGGTCGAGGTGATCGACGCCCAGGCGGGTGAGCGACGCGTCGAGGGCGCGACGCAGATGGCGGCGTGACAGGCCGGCGTCTCGCGCGGCGACACCCACGGGGAAGCGCCCCTTGCCCGCGAGGAAGAGACCGTCGCGGAGCTCTCCGCCGCGCGCGGCGAGCCATCGTCCGACGATCCGCTCCGACTCCCCGCCGGCGTAGACGTCGGCGGTCTCGACCAGCGTCCCGCCCGCCGCGACATAGGCATCGAGCTGCGCGGATGCGCCTTCGGCATCCGTCTCGGCCCCGAAGGTCATCGTGCCCAGCGCCAGCTCCGAGACGACGGCCCCCGAGCGACCCAATCGGCGGTACCTCATCGCGCCTCCGTCCCGGCCGCGCCCGGTCGGTAGGCGGCCACCAGCCGGTCCATCAGGTCGTCGTAGTGCGGGTCGACGACCTGCGCCTCGGGGTGCGCCTCGTACCAGGCCAGGATCTCGTCGGCCCCGCGGGCGAACGGGATCGTCGTGCGGAACTCGGGCACCAGGCGACGGATCTTTCCGTTGTCGAAGATCATCGAGTTCGCCTTGTCGCCGAGCATCGCGGCGCCCCACTCTGCGTCGACCGCCGCGATCGCATCGGAGGGCACGTGCACCAGGTCGGGTTCGACCACGCCGGCGGCGCGGGCGATCTGCCGGTAGATCTCGTTCCAGGTGAGCGCCTCGTCACCGGTGATGTGGAAGGCCTCGCCGGCCACGTCGGCCCGTCCGAGCAGCCCGACGAAGCCGCGCGCGAAGTCGGTGTGGTGGGTGATGGTCCACAGCGATGTCCCGTCGCCGGGGACGACCACACCGACCCCGCGCCGCATCCGGTCCACGACCGTCCATCCGCCGTCGAAGGGCACCATGGTCGGGTCGTACGTGTGCGAGGGGCGCACGATCGTCACGGGGAAGCCGGTCTCGCGGTACGCGGCGACGAGCGCGTCCTCGCACGCGATCTTGTCGCGCGAATACTGCCAGAACGGGTTGGCGAGCGGAGTCGACTCGGTCACCGGGAGCCGCGACGGCGGGCTCTGGTAGGCCGACGCCGAGCTGACGAACACATACTGGCGAGTGCGCCCCGAGAACAGCTCCAGATCGGCCTCGACGTGCTCGGGAACGAAAGCGAGGAACTGCGCGACGGCGTCGAACGACACGCCGTCGATCGCCGCCCGCACGGCATCCCGATCACGGATGTCGGCGGTGTGCACGATCGCCCCCTCGGGCACGGCGCGTCGCGACGACCCCCGGTTGAGCACGTGTACCTCGTGCCCCTGACGAATCGCCTCGGCGACGCAGCCGGTGCTGATGATGCCCGTCCCGCCGATGAACAGAATGCGCAATGGCATTACTTGACCCCTCCTGCGGTGAGCCCGCTGATGATTCTGCGTTGGAAGATGAGCACGAGCACGATCAGCGGCACCGTCACGATGACGCCGGCGGCCATCTGCGTGCCGTAGGGCGTGTCGTACTGTGAGATGCCGGAGAACTGCGCGATCGCGACGGTGACCGGTTGGGATGCCGGCGTCTGCGACATCGAGTTGGCGATCATGAACTCGTTCCACGCCGAGATGAACACGAGGATCGCCGTCGTGAACACCCCCGGCACCGCCAGCGGCAGGATGACGCGGGTGAATGCCTGGCCGCGCGTGCAGCCGTCCACGAGGGCGGCTTGCTCGAGCTCCCACGGCATGGCACGGAAGAAGCTCACGAGGATCCAAACGCCCAGCGGCAGCGAGAAGCTGATGTCGGGGACGATCATCGCCTGGTAGGTGTCGATCCAGCCCCAGTCGGCGAACAGCTGGAACAGGGGCGTGAGAATGGCCACGCCCGGGAACATCGAGGTCGCCAGGAACAGGCCCAGCACGACGCTCTTGCCGCGGAAGTCGAGCCGCGCGATCGCGTAGGCGGCGAACACGGCGAACACGAGGGCGATCACCATGACGCAGCCCGCGATGACGAGGCTGTTGCGCAGCGCCAGGACGAAGGTGTTCTGCGCGCCGAAGACCGCCTCGTAGTTCATGAGGGTCGGCTCCAGCGGAATCAGCGCGTTGTCGAAGATCGCGTCCGGTGCCTTCAGGCTCGAGACGACCATCCAGGAAAACGGCGCCAGGCAGAACACCACGATCGCGACGATGCCCGCGTAGAGGCCGACGGTGTTCCACGGAAAGCGGGGGCGCCGGGGCGCGATCGTCGTGACACTCATGCGCCGCGCTCCTTCCGGCGTGCGCGTCCTGCTCCGGTCTGGTCCACGGCGTTGACGCCGAGCACTCGGACGAAGAAGAAGGCGGTGATGAAGATGAAGAGGAAGGTGAGAGTTGCCAGGGCCCCGCCGTAGCCGGGCTTGAGCTGACTGAGGGTGGACTGGACGACGAGGATCGACAGCGTCGTCGTGCCGTTGGCGCCGCCGGTGAGGATCCATGGCAGATCGTACATGCGCAGCGCGTCGAGCACTCGGAACAGGACGGCGACCATGAGCGCGGGCCGCACCAGCGGCATGGTGATCTGCGTGAACCGCTGCCATGCGCTTGCCCCGTCGATCTTGGCGGCCTCGTAGACCTCATCGGGGATCACCTGGAGGCCCGCGAGAATGAGCAGGGCCATGAAGGGTGCCGTCTTCCACACGTCGGCGATGACGATCGCGACGAACGAGGGCAGCGCGGCGCCGGTCCACACCGTGTCGGAGCCGGTGAGCGCGTTGACGATGCCGGCGGGGTCGAAGCTCCACTTCCACAGCACGGCCGCGACCGCCGTCGGCACCGCCCACGGCACGAGCACGCTCGCGCGCAACAGCCCCCGGCCTTTGAAGGCGCGGTTCATGATGAGTGCCATCGCGAGCCCCAGCCCGGTCTCGAGCACGAGGGTGACGGCCGCGACGAGGTAGGTGAACCCGGTGGCCGCCCAGAACTCTTCGGCCCAGTAGCCCCACAGCGCCTCGGCGTAGTTGTCGAGCCCGACGAACGGCGTCTGCCCGATCCCGTCGCCGAACAGCGACCGGTAGAGCGAGGCTGCGACGGGATAGCCGATGACGACGGTGAGGATGACGATCGAGGGGATCACCAGCCAGAAGGCGAGCCTGCCGTCGCGCTCGCGCGGCGGTGTGGACGATGCGCGAGCGCTCGCGCGCGCAGCAGTGACGGACATGACTCGCCTCCCGGTCGGTGGGGATGTTACTTGATCGCCTGCTCGAGGTCCGCGGCCATCTGGGTGATGGCCTCGTCCACCGAGACAGTGCCCTGCAGGGCGGCGTAGCCGTTTGTCTGGACCGCCAGGCTGACGGCGTTGTAGTTCGGTGTGCGGGGTCGCGGCACGGCCGTCAGCAGGGATTCCTTCAGCGTCGGCAGGTACGGCGACAGTTCGACGAGCTCGGGGTCGCTGTAGAGGTCGGTGAGGACGGATGCCTGGTTCATGACGCTCACGAGCACCCGCTGGGCCTCTTCGGACTGCATCCATTCGACCCACGCCTTGGCGGTCTCCTTGTTCTGGGAGTACGCCGACACGGCGAGGTCGATGCCGCCGAGCGACGAGATGCCGAGCCCGTCCTGGCCGGGGAGCTGCGCCATCGCGAACTTGCCCTTGATCGCCGAGTCGTCGGCACTGGCTGCCGTGTACACGTACGGCCAGTTGCGCAGGAACAACAGGTCGCCCTCGAGGAAGGCGTTGGCGCTCTCCTGCTCCTGGTAGGTGATGGCGGCGGGATTGATCTCACCGGCCTCGAACATGTCGACGAGGTGCTGCAGGCCCGCGCGTGCCTCGGCCGAGTCGACCGTGACGGTCGCCCCGTCGTCGCTCAGCAGCGACCCGCCCGCGGACTGGATCGCCTCGGCGACGTTCACGGTGAGGCCCTCGTACTGGGCAAACTGCCCGGCGTAGCAGTCGATGCCGTTGTCCTCGGCGATCTGGCAGTCCTCCTGCAGTTCCTCCCACGTCGTCGGCGGCGAGTCGATGAGATCGGACCGGTAGTAGAGCAGGCCGGCGTTCGTCATGAAGGGTGCGCCCCACATCTGCCCGTCATACATGGCGGTCGCCTTCGCCGCAGGCAGCACATCGTCACCGCCGACCGCATCCTCGTCGAGGGGCTCGAGCCAGCCGCGGGCCGCGAACTCGCTGGTCCATACGACATCCATCCAGATGACGTCGTACGCGCCGCTCTTGGCCTGGAAGTCCTGGATGTACGAGTTGCGCTGGTCGTCGGGAGAGGCCGACAGCTCGAGGAAGGTGACCTCCTGGTCGGGGTGTTCCTCGTTCCACATGTCGATCAGCTGCGGCATGGCGCCGGTGAGATCCTTGCCGGAGGCGAAGGTGATCGGGCCCACTCCGTCCTCGGACGAAGCGTCACCGCCCTCCCCGGTCTGGCCGCCACAGGCGGTCATGGACAGGGCGAGCACGGTCATTGCTGCGGCACTCGTGATGAGTCGATTCTTGGTACGCACGGTCGCTCCTTAGAGACCTTGTCGTCGATCCGCCCGCGACGGCTGCGTCGCCGGGTCGGGCGCACCAGCGGTGCACCTCGATCAGCATGCCGAACGGCATCCGTGCTGTCAAGTAACCGATTACTCATCGTGTGCCAATTGGCACGCTCACAGCGTATATTTTCCCACTGTTTCCAATGAATCTAGACTTGATAACGATTTGGTAATCGGTTTCCAAATGGTCACTCCTCTCGCACGATATCGTTGACTCACCGTCGAAGGCAGGAGGAGCGGTGGGCGTCACCGTGAAGGACGTTGCGCGCGTCGCGGGCGTGTCGACGGCGACCGTGTCCCGGGCTCTGCGCGGCTTCGAGACCGTCGACCCGGCAATCCGCGACCACGTGCTGGCGGTCGCCCAGCGCCTCGACTACATCGGCTCCCCCGCCGCGGCGGCCCTGTCGACCGGCCGCACCGGCAGCATCGGCATCATCACGCCGTTCGTCAACCGCCTGTCGTTCCAGCGCATGCTGACGGGCATCGAGCGCGAGCTGCGCGACACCGGCATCGACTTCCTCATCTATTGCACCGGTGACCCCAGCGACCCCCACCCGGTCCCTCCCCATCAACGCCTCGCTCGCCGCGTCGACGGATTCCTCGTGCTCTCCCTCAGCGCCGAGAGCCCCGACCTCGAGAAGATCCTCCAACTGCGGATGCCGGTGACGATGTTCGGCTCGAACGGCCCCTGGACCTCGAGCGTGCTGATCGATGACCGCGGCGGCGCCGCCGATGCGACCGAACACCTGCTCTCGCTCGGGCATCGCCGTATCGGCGTCATCTACGGCCGCGACGCCCAGAACGCTGCGGTGCTCGAGCACGACCGCCATCTGGGGGTCTCCAACGCGATGGCACGCTCCGGCCTCGGCCTCGACCCCCGGCTGCTGGTTCCAGGGGAGTACACGATCGCCGGCGGCGCGCGCGCGATGGCACAGCTGCTCGACGAACCCGAGCCGCCGACGGCCGTGTTCGCGTTCTCCGACGAGATGGCCTACGGGGCTCTCCACACAATGCGCGCGCGCGGCGTCACCCCGGGCCGCGATGTCGCGATCATCGGCTACGACGACCACGAGATGTCTCGGTTGCTGGAGCTGAGCACGATCTCCGTCCCGTTCGAGACCATCGGCGCGACGGCGGCACGGGAGCTGCTGGACGACATCGCCTCCCCCCGCGTTCACCCGCGCAGCACGCGACTGGACACGCAGCTGATCGTGCGCAACAGCACCGTCCCCGCCTGACCGCACGCGCCGGTCAGTGCGCGCCGCGGGCGTCGATGACCTGAGCTCCGCTCAGCCGCGTGGAGGCGTCTGACACCACGAGATGTCGAACCCCGATAACGCCACGACCTCGGCTCCGGGGGTGTCTCCGGCGCGGTCGGTGAGCGTGACGATGTGCGTCTGCACGCGCTCGGGCATGGGCAACAGGTAGCCGTCGTAGGCGTTGGAGACGGCATCCGGAGCGATCGTGAAGGCCGCGTAGCGGCCGCTCGGCGAGACGCACGTGTGGATGAGGATGTCGGCCGGGTCGACCTCGAACACGGGGGTCGCGCCACCGGCATCGTCGACGACGTTGACGGTGGTGGAGCTCACCGTGAAACCGTCGACGACGGCGAGCACGCGCAACGTCTGTCCGTCGGCGAGCGGTGTCACGCCGTTGACCTGTCCCAGTTCGGCATCCGTCGCGGGCAGGGCGGTCTCCTGAGCGGTCGCGAGGTCGATGGCGGCGGGACCGTCGACGCGTTCGATGACGGCCGTCGTCGAGCCGCGCGCGATGCCGTCGATCGAGATCGCGTTGCCGAGCGCCACCGGATCGCCGCCGCTGGGTGAGACCAGGGTGAGCGCGCCGTCGTAGGTCAGCATCAGGATGCTGTCGGTGCCGGGCACGAACCGCCAGTCGTCGACACGAGACTCGCCGCCGGTGCGCTCCACCGCGATGGGTTCGGCGTCGCGTTGCGCGTCGGTGAGCGACGCCGTGAACAGCAGGCTCTCGCGCGCTCCCTCGGCCCCGACATCGGCGTCGGTGAAGGTGTAACCGATGAGGCTGCCGCGGTCGGCGCTCTGCAGATTCGTGACGGTGCCGTCGCCGGGCAGCGGCAGCTCGCGCTGATCCGACCCGTCGAGATTCGTCACGACCAGGTGGGAATGCCCGTCGTCGTCGAGCGTGGAGACGACGAGATGGCTCGCGGTCGCCCGGAAGTCCTCGATGTGGTCGTCGGTGAACACGGGGAGCCCGGCCGTTCCGGTCAGGTCGGTGGAGAAGATCGTGTCGCCGCCGCTGCCGCGCTGCAGGACGAAGGTCTGCAGCGCGGGGGTGCGGAAATCCTCGGTGACGTCGGCCTGCGGCCCCCCGCCGACCCCGGTGAGTCCGGTGATCGTCACGGTGTAGGCCGTGTCATCCCACAGCGGCTGCGCGAAGCGGATGCCGACGGTGCGCCCGGACGTGTCGACGGTGAACTCCGCGGCGGGGGTGATCGTGACCTGGCTTGCGTCGACGTCTGCGAGCGACTGCGTCGTCGTCACGATCAGGCGTGAGCCGGCGGCGGAGACGGCGGCATCCGGATCGACGCTCACGTCGGTCACGCGCGGGCCCTGCGCCGTCGTCAGCGCCGCGCCGGACATGCCGACCGCCGCGAGCACGGCGATCACGATGGCGAAGGCCGAGGCGAACGCACGCGAGCGTCGTCGACGCGCGCGCGCTCGCCGGGACGACTCAGTACTCATACGGGTCTTTCGGCTGGTCGACGACCTCGATGCTCGAGGCCTGCACCCGCAGGCCCCCGTCGGCGTCGCGGATCGTGCCGGAGACGGTGACCCACGTCCCGGTGGCCAGCTCGGCGGTGCCGGCGAGGTCGCCGACGGCAATCGGCACGCTCGCCGGCTGGGCGTCGATGACGCAGTGCGTGATGACGAGCCGGGTGAGAAGGAACCCGGCGTCGTCGGGAGTGACGAATCCGGTGAGGGTGATCTCGGTGCCCTCGAACGCCTCGGGGTTGGTCGCCGTCGCGAACACGCTCGCCCACTCCCCCACCCCGAACGACGCCGTGTCTCCGGTGATGGCGAGAGCGACCGTGTCGGCGCCCTGGAAAAGCGGCGCGGCCCCGGTGTCACGCTGCATCGCCAGCTCAGCCGACAGCGTCGCGGGCGGCGTGAGCACGATCGCCGCGACGATCGCGGTGGCCAGGATACCGCCGCCCGCCCCCGCGACCCGCGCCGCACGTCCGCCCGCGCGCGGTGCCGCCGGTTGGTCCGCGGATTCATCCGTCGCATATCGGGCCTTCCGGCCGCGGTGGGCGTGATTTGCGCCGGATGCGGCATCCCGCGCCGCGTTCATCCGTCGCGAATCGCGCTGATCCGCGCCGATAGCGAGGCTTTGCGCCGGATGAGCGGCGGCGATGTGGTCGTGGCCGGCGGTGGCGTGGTCGTGGCCGGTGGCGGCGTCGCGGCCGGTGGCGGCGTCGTCGTGGCCGGTGCCAGCCGCGACACCGTGGTCGTGCCCGTGGTCGGCCTCGGCGCCACGCGGCAGCGCGAAGCTCGCCGCCGACCCCGCGAGCACCACGATGGCCATCGTCACGGCGAACCACGTCGAGTCGGGGTTGATGTACAGCCCGAGCTGCCCGGTCAGCCACAGCGCGACCGTGACGGCGGCAAGTCCCGCTGCCAGGCCTACGCCGAGCAACCGCGCGCCGGTCCCCCGCAACACCTCAGACAAGGAGGTTCACCACCGATCCGACGGCGATCGCGAACAGGATGACGATCACGACCAGGCCCGCCAGCACTTTCGTGCGGAAGGTCGTGCGCAAAAGGGCGAGCATCTTGACGTCGACGATCGGACCCACCAGCAAGAACGCCACGATCGATCCCGGGGTGAAGGTCGAGGCGAACGACAGCGCGAAGAACGAGTCGACGTTCGAACAGATCGACACGATCATCGCCAGGGCGATCATGGCGATGATCGACAGCGCCGGGTTCGAGCCGATCGCCAGCAGTGCGTCGCGCGGCACGAGCACCTGCACGGCGCCGGCGAGCGCCGAGCCGATGACGAGGGCGGGCATGACGGCCCGCAACTCGACGACGAACTGCGCGAGGCTGCGGCGGCCGCGACCGGTGTGATGCGCGTGTTCGTGGTGCACCGCGCAGCTGGTATGGAAGCGCTCGGTGAGGAGGGAATCGGGGTCGGGATGCCGACTGTACAGCCAGCCGATGAGGTTCGCCACCGCGAACCCGCCGAGCAGACGTGCGACCAAGATGCCGTCGTCGAAGCCGAACGCCTGATGCGTCGTGATGATGACGATCGGGTTCACGATGGGCGCGGCGACGAGGAAGGTGAGCGTCTCGGCCACCCCGAACCCGCGCATCATGAGACCCCGGGCGAACGGCACGTTGCCGCACTCGCACACCGGGATCAGGATCCCGAGCAGCGACAGCAGAGCCCGCCGGACCCACGGTGCCCGCGGCATCCAGCGCTCGATCGCGCCCGGCGGCACCCACACCTGCACGACGATCGACAGCATCACGCCGAGGGCGACGAACGGCATCGACTCGATCAGCACGCTGATCGACAGGGTGAGTCCATCCTGCAGCCGCGTCGGCAACGCGGGGCCGGGTGAGACGAGGGCGAGCCCGACGACCACAGCGATCACGAGCACGCCCGCGCCGACGGCGAGGAGGGTGCGGCGCGGCGCGGCGGGGTGAGCGAGCGGCGCCGCGGATGCGGCGGATGCGGCCGGTGCGAGACCGTGCGACGGGCTCAGCCTGCTCAAGCCGTGGCCTCCGCGGCGCACGCGGTGCACAGCCCGAAGATGTCGACGATGTGCTCCGCCTGGCTGAACCCGTGCGTTGCGGCGGTGCGCTGGGCCCACGCCTCGACCTCGTGCGCCTCGATCTCGACGGCGAGTCCGCACGCACGGCAGATCAGGTGGTGATGGTGGGCCGCGCTGGAGCAGGCACGATAGATCGCCTCGCCGTCGGGACTCTGCAGCTGGTCGGCGTCACCGCTGGCGGCGAGGGTCGCGAGCGCCCGGTAGACGGTCGCCAGGCCGATGCCGGTGTCGCGCAGCGTCGCGTGCAGGCTCTGCGCGCTGACGAAACCGGTGGCATCGACGAGAGCCTCGCGCACCCGATCGCGCTGCCAGGTGTTGCGCTGGGCCATGGCCAGGAGTGTACTCGCGTGGTCTTGGAGGCAGCTGGGGCACCACCGTCGGAGGATGTCACCACGCTCGGAGGCTTTCGCGGAACCGCTCCGAACCTCGCGGCATCCTCCGAACCTCGTGCGCGGGTCAGGGCGTGGTGGACATACCGCGCGACCCGACGATGCGGCAGACGAGGTAGATCGCGAACGAGATCGTCGTGATGTAGGGGCTCACCGGGAGGGTCCCCATCACCGCGAGCAGGATGCCGCCGACCGCGGCGACCACCCCGAACACCGCCGAGAGCAGCGGCACGGCGACCGGCCCGGTCGCCACGCGCATCGCCGCCGCGGCGGGGGTGACGACGAGCGCCATCACCAGCAGGGCCCCGATGATGTGCACCGCGACGGCCACGACGAGTCCGAGCAGCAGCATGAACCCGAGCGATACGGCCGTTGTCGGCACACCGCGTGCGGCGGCGGACTGCGGGTCGAGCGAGTCGAATCGCAATGGCCGCCAGATGAGCAGCAGCGCAATCAGCACGAGGGCCGAGATGCCGATGAGCCAGCCCAGTTGCGCGTTCTGCACCGAGACGATCTGACCGGTCAACAGGCTGAAGCGATTGGCGCTGCGCCCGTTGTAGAGCGAGAGGAACAGGATGCCCAAGCCCAGACCGAACGGCATGAGCACTCCGATGATGGAGTTGCGGTCACGCGCTCGGGCCCCGAGCCATCCGATCAGACCCGCCGCGACGAGGGAGCCGGCGATCGAGCCGGCGACGACGTCGGCTCCGATCAGCAGAGCCGCGGCGGCGCCGGCGAAGGAGAGCTCGCTGATGCCGTGGACGGCGAAGGCCATGTCACGCTGCATCACGAACACGCCGATCAGGCCTCCGACCAGGCCCAGGACGGCACCGGCCCACAGCGAGTTCTGCACGAGCGCGAGGATGTCGCCATAGTCGGCGAGTCCCCCAAACAGCGCGTCGCCGATGTCTGACCAGCTCACGGGTGGTCCTCGTGGTGTTCGTGGTGGTGGTGCGACTCCTCGGCATCCGGAGCGCCGACGACGACGAGTCGGTCGCCGGCGCGCAGCACGAACACCGGGGCGCCGTACAGGTCGGTCAGCACGGCTGAGGTCAGCACGTCTTTCGGCGCGCCGAGGGTGAAACGCCCGTTCGCGAGGTACAGGATGCGGTCGACCGTGCCCAGCACCGGATTGATGTCGTGGGTGACCAGGAGCACGGCGGCACCGGTCTTGCGGTGCCGGTCGATCAGCCGCACGACGGCTTGCTGGTTGGCGAGGTCGAGGCTCGTCAGCGGCTCGTCGCACAGCAGCAGCCGCGGGTCGTCGGCGAGGGCCTGGCCGACGCGCAGCCGCTGCTGCTCGCCGCCGGAGAGCACGCCCACGGGCTCGTCGGCGAAGGATGCCGCCCCCACCGCCGCGATGAGCCGGGCGACCCGGTCGCGGTCGCCGCGGCGTGAAATCGGGAGGCCGAAGCGGTGCCCGTCGACGCCGAGCATCACGAGGTCGCGACCGCGCATCGCCGTGTCGCGCGGCAGCGGACGCGCCTGCGGCAGATAGCCGATACGGCGGTTGCCGGCGCGGCGCACCGGCTGCCCCACAGCCTCGATCGTCCCGGAGCTGAGCCGTTCGAGCCCCAGGATCGCCCGCAGCAGCGTGGTCTTTCCCGCCCCGCTCGGGCCGAGGACGGCCACGAGCTCGCCCGGTGCGACCTCCAGATCCAGTCCGCTCCACAGCGCTCGTCCTGAGCGCGTGAGCGCGGCGGACGAGATGCGAAGCGGGCTCGGCGCGGTTGCCGGTGTCACGGGGGTCACTCGGAGAGCGCGTCCTTGATCTGCGTGGCCATGTCGGTCATCCAGCTTACGTAGGTGTCGCCGTCCGGCAGCAGCTCGGATGCCTCGACGACCGGAACTCCGCTGGTCTCGGCCTGCTCCTCGACCTGCGTCGTCTCCGCTCCCGCCGCCTGAGCGTTGACGAAGACGATCCGCACGTCTCCCGAGCCGATCACCTCGAGCGCCTCGAGCAGGGTCGCGGGGGCCACGTCGTTGCCCTCCTCGACAGCCTCGCTGAACTCCTCGGGCGTGACGTTGACCAGGCCGGCCGCCTCGGCGAGGTACAGCGGCACGGGCTCGGTGACGAAGATCTCCTCGCCGGCGTGGTCGGCGGCGATCGCCTCGAGGATCGGGGTGACCTGCTGGTCGAGGTCGTCCGCGAAGGCCTGAGCGTTGGCGGTGAACTCATCGGCGGCATCCGGGGCGATCTCGCTCAGCTGGTCCGCGATCGCCGCAGCCACCTCGGCCATGACGGCGGGGGCGTAGAAGACGTGCTCGTTGAAGCCCTCGACGGCCTCGGTCGGGTCGTCGCCGGTCCAGGCGTCGGAGTATTCGACGGCACTGATGACGGGAGCGTCGCTACCGGAGGACTCGATGAGGCTGTCGATGAACGGATCGTAGCCGCCACCGTTCTCGACGATCAGCTGCGCACTCTGGATCGCGAGCTGGTCCGACGCGCTCGCCTCGAACTCGTGCGGGTCCTGGCTCGCCGAGTCGATGAGCGAGGTGACCTCGACCAGATCGCCCCCGACGGCCGCCGCGATGTCGCCGTACGCGTTGGTGGAGGCGACGACCTGCACGAGGCCGTCGTCGGATGCACCCTCCTGCGCCGTGCTGGCGCATCCGGTGAGCACGACGGCGGCGACGGATGCCGCGACCAGCGCGACGGAGACATTCTTGCGAGGCATTCCCCCACCCTATCGCTATTGATAATCGTTCTCAACCTCATGACCGCGCTCCGCGTCGCAGAGGGGCGCGGGACGTGGACGGGGCAGCGTCAGTCGAGCAGCAGGGCGGGCTCTTCGAGGATCGATGCCACGTCGGCGATGAAACGGCTCATGCCGTCGCCGTCGATGACGCGGTGGTCGAACGAGCCCGACACCGTCGTGACGAACCGCGGCCGCACCTCGCCGTCGACGACCCACGGCTTCTGCCGGATCGTGCCCATCGCGACGATTCCCGATTCACCCGGATTGATGATCGGGGTGCCGGCATCCATCCCGAACACGCCGATGTTGGTGATCGTGATCGTGCCGCCCTGCTGGTCGGCGGGGGTCGTCCTGCCCTCACGCGCCGTCAGCGTGAGCTTCTCCAGGGCTTTTGCCAGCTCACGCATCGTGAGATCCTGCGCGTCCTTGATGTTCGGCACGAGCAGACCCCGCGGCGTCGCTGCCGCGATGCCCAGGTTGACGTAGTTGCGCACGCGGATCTCCGCCGTGCCGTCTTCCCGGTCGATCCACTCGGCGCCGACCATCGGCGTGCGCCGCACCGCCCAGATGACCGCACGGGCCATGATCAGCAGGGGCGAGACGCGGATGTCAGCGAAGTCGGGCGAGGCCTTCAGCCGCTTGACGAGCTCCATCGTGCGGGTCGCATCGACGTCGGTCCACACCGACACGTGCGGGGCGGAATAGGCCGACCCGACCATCGCGGTGGCGGTCGCCTTGCGCACGCCCTTGACCGGGATCGCCTCCTCGCGGCCGCTGCGGAGGTCCGCATCCGGCCCCGCCATCGCGGGCCCCGGAACCGGAGGCGCAGCGACGGATGCCGCCACCTCGGCGGCGACCGGGATCGTCCGCTCACGCTCGGCGGGAAGTGCCGGGGTCGCGAGGTTGCGGAAGACGCTCGCCTGCTCGGCGTGACGCACGACGTCGTCGCGCGTGACCTCGCCGGCGGGGCCCGTGGGGCTCACCTCAGCCAGCGCGACGCCCAGATCGCGCGCGAGCTTGCGCACCGGAGGCTTGGCGACGACGCCGACCGACGCCTTGACGGTCTCGGTGCGCTCGGCGGGGCGCTTGCGGCGGCTCGTGGCACCCGCGCCCGTCCCATATCCGACGAGCACGGCGCCACCGCCCTCTTCGGCAGCCGCGGCCGGCTCACCGTGGGCCGACAGGCCGGATGCGGCATCCGCCTCGCTCACCCCGCCCGCGATCGTGATGATCGCCGCCCCGACGGTCACCGTGTCACCCTCCCCGGCAAGCAGGTCACCGACCGTGCCGGAAAACGGCGACGGCAGCTCGACGAGCGACTTCGCCGTCTCGATCTCGACGAGCACGTCGTTGACGGCGACCGTGTCGCCCGGGCCGACGCGCCACTGCACGATCTCGGCCTCGGTCAGTCCCTCGCCGACATCCGGCAGGTGAAAGGTCTGCGTGCTCATCTGAATCTCTCCCTCTCGAACTCCACCCCATCATCCCGCGAAACCGCATCCGTGCACCGAAACCGCGGCCCGCAACTGCAGTTTCGGTGCACCGTTGCGGTTTCGCGGGTGGGAGAGGGGGTGGGAGAGAGGAGCGGGGGCACGGGTGGGGGTCTCAGTAGGCCAGCGCGCGATCGACGGCTTCGAGGATGCGGTCGGCATCGGGCAGATACACGCCCTCGAGCTTGGCGGGCGGGAACGGCACGTCGAACCCCGACACCCGCAGCACCGGCGCCTCCAGGGCGAAGAACGCGCGCTCGGTGACCGATGCCGCCACCTCGGAGCCGAGCGAGGTGAACCCGGGGGCCTCCTGCGCATAGACCATACGACCCGTGCGACGCACCGAGTCGAGGATCGGCCCGTAGTCGATCGGCGACAGCGAGCGCAGGTCGACCACTTCGCACGACGTGCCCTCGCCCTCGGCGATCGCCGCCGCCTGCAGAAGCGTGGTCACCATCGCACCGTGCCCGACGAGGGTCACGTCGGTTCCGCGTCGGACGATGCGCGACGCGTGCAACGGCACCGCGCGCTCGGCGTCGACCTCGCCCTTCATCCAGTACTTGGCCTTCGGCTCCAGGAAGATCACCGGGTCGGGCGAGGAGATCGCATCCTGGATCATCCAGTACGCGTCGTTCGCCGTCGACGGGCTGACGACCCGCAGACCCGGAGTGTGCGTGAAGTACGCCTCGGGGCTCTCCTGATGGTGTTCGACCGCGCCGATGTGCCCGCCGTACGGAATGCGGATGACGACGGGGAAGGATGCCGCCCCCTCGAGCCGGTTGGTCAGCTTCGCGAGTTGCGAGGTGATCTGATCGAACCCGGGGAAGACGAACCCGTCGAACTGGATCTCGCACACCGGCCGGAACCCAGCCATCGCAAGCCCGATCGCCGTGCCGACGATGCCCGACTCCGCCAGCGGCGTGTCGAGCACGCGCTGCGGGCCGAACTCGGCCTGCAGCCCTTCGGTCACGCGGAAGACACCGCCGAGCGGACCGATGTCCTCGCCCATCAGCAGCACGTGGTCGTCGGCGGTCATCGCGGCGCGCAGCCCGGCGCCGAGGGCTTTGGCCAGGGGCATGGCGGTCACGACGCACCCCCCTCGAACGAGGCCTCGTAGTCTGCGAGCCAGTGCGCCTGCTCGGCCATGAGCGGATGCTCGGCGCTGTACACGTGCGCGAACATCGCATCGGCGGCGAGCTCGCCGAGGGCGTTGGTGCGCACGCGCACGTCGTCGGCGTACGCCTCGGCCTGCGCCTCCACGTCATCGAAGAAGGATGCCGCCGCGCCACGACCCTCCAGATACGCCCGCATGCGCGCGATGGGGTCGCGCCGCGCCCACGACTGCTCCTCATCGGAGGTGCGGTACTTCGACGGGTCGTCGCTCGTGGTGTGGGCACCCATGCGGTAGGTCATCGCCTCGATCGCCTGCGGACCGCCGCCGGCGCGCGCCTCGTCGAGCGCGAGCTTGCTGACGGCGTAACTGGCGAGCACGTCGTTGCCGTCGACGAGGGTCGAGGGCATGCCGTAGGCCGCCCCGCGGCGATGCAGCGGCGCCCGCGACTGCGTCGCAACCGGCACCGAGATCGCCCACTGGTTGTTCTGCAGGAAGAACACCTGCGGCGTGCGGTAGCTGTTCGCGAAGACCATGGCCTCGTGCACGTCGCCCTGGCTCGACGCGCCGTCGCCGTAGTACACGATGACGGCCTCGTCGCGGGCGGGGTCGCCCGTGCCACAGCGTCCGTCGAAGACGAGGCCCATGCCGTAGCCGGTCGCGTGCAAGGTCTGCGAGCCGAGCACCAGGGTGTAGATGTGCACGTTGCCGTTGCGCGGGTCGGTCGGATCCCATCCGCAGTGGGTGAGGCCACGCATGACGCGGATGATGTCGATCGGGTCGACGCCGCGCGTCGTGCACACGACGTGCTCGCGGTACGACGGAAACAGGTGGTCCTGCGCTCGGGCGGCACGCACCGATCCGACCTGCGCGGCTTCTTGGCCGAGCGAGGGCGGCCACAGCGCGAGCTGGCCCTGCCGCTGCAGGTTCGTCGCCTGCCGGTCGAAGGCACGCACCACGACCATGTCGCGGTAGAAGGTCTCGAGTTCCGCGTCGCCGAGGGCGTCGATGAGCGGCAGATACCGCTCGGCCTCGGGTGTGGGCTGAAACGTCCCATCGGCTGCGAGAACGCGCACGAGATCCGGGTCGTCGAGCGAGGTCATGCCCTTCACGCTATCGCCCGCCGCATGCGACCCGCTGCATGCGATGCACAATGCATCGGCGTTTTCACCGTCGGATGCCGCCAACCCCCGCGTCAGGGGGCGAGGGCGGCGGCGACGGACACGACGCGATCGAGCGCTTCGGCCTCACCGATCGAGATGCGCACGCCGTCACCGGCGAAGGGACGCACGATGAGACCGGACCGCTCGAACGCGGCCGCGACGTCGAGCGCGCGGTCTCCGGCGGGCAGCCACACGAAGTTCCCCTGGGCGTCGGGTACGTCCCACCCCGCGGCGCGCAGGCGCAGGACGAGATCGTCGCGCCGCGCGACGAGCGTCTCCACCCGAGCGAGCAGTTCGTCTTCGGCGTCGAGGCTCGCCAGCGCCGCCTCTTCGGCGGCGGCCGTCACCGACAGCGGGATGCCGACGCTGCGGGCCGCCGCAAGGATGCCGGCATCCCCGATCGCGTAGCCCACGCGCAGTCCTGCCAGCCCGTAGGCCTTCGAGAACGTACGCAGGACCACCACGTTGGCATGCCCCGCCGCGAGCACCCGCTCGCCGCGCACCGCGGCGGGGTCGGTGACGAACTCGACGTAGGCCTCGTCGAGCACGACGAGCACGTCGGCGGGAACGCGCGCGATGAACGCGTCGAACGCGGCCTGCGTGACGATCGGGCCGGTCGGGTTGTTGGGACTGCACACGATGATCATGCGGGTGCGGTCGGTGACGGCATCCGCCATCGCGTCCAGGTCGTGGCCGGCATCGGCACGGTTGGGCACCGCCACGGGGCTCGCTCCGGCGATCGCCGGGAGGTTCGGGTACGCCTCGAACGAGCGCCACGAGTAGAGGATCTCGTCGCCGGGTCCGCTCGTGGCCTGCGCGAGCTGGTAGAGGATCGACACCGACCCGGAGGCGATGTGGACGGCCTCGTCGCTCACGCCGAAGCGCTCCGCCAGCCGCGCCCGCAGGCGCGGCGAGGACGCATCCGGGTACCGGTTGAACGAGGTCGCCTGCTGCACCGCCGTGATCACGCCGGGCAGCGGGTCGAACGGGTTCTCGTTGCTCGAGAGCTTGAACGCGTCGGCGCCGGCCTGTTTGCCCTGTCGGTAGGCGGGCAGCGCGGCGATGGACGGGCGGATGCGGACGGGGAGATCGGTCACGCGACGAGTCTACGGAGGCCGGGGGCCGACGAGACCCGCGGCTGCGCTCCACGCGCGGACGCGGAATGGTATCAATTCCGTAGCGGTATCGTCTCGGTATGGCCATGACGTTGCGACTGCCCGAAGACCTCGACCGCCGCCTCGAAGAGTTGGCACGCGCCCGTGGGACCTCCAAGCACGCACTCGTCGTCGAGGGCACGCGCATGCTCGTCGACGTCGAGACGAAAACGGACGTCGTGATCGAGATCGCCAGCGGTGTGCGTTCGCGATACGCCGAACTGCTCAAAAAGCTCGAAGACGCATGACGGTCTATCTCGGCCTGCCCCAGGCTGCGGCGATCGCGGGCGACATGGGTCTCCATGTCCGCGACATCGGTCTGCTGTCATCCGCCGTGGCACGGCCGGAGAGTTCGATGTTCGGCGTCGAGGCATACCCCGAGCTGTTCACGAAGGCCGCCGCGCTGATCTCTTCGCTCGCGCAGAATCATCCGTCCTTCGACGGCAACAAGCGATTCTCCTGGGTGGCGACGTTGACCTTCCTGGAGATGAACGGCGTTGTGATCGACATGCCGCTGCAACCGGCTTTCGAGCTCATCCTCGCCGTTGCGCAGAGCAAGCTCGGACTCGACGAGATCGCCGCATCCCTGCGGGCGTACGCCGTGCAAGACTGACAGCGCCATGCGCTTTCTCATCCGCGCCGTCGTGAACGCGTTCGCCCTCTGGGTCGTGACGCTCATCGCGCCGCTGCGCGTCGAGGTCACACCCTTCGCCCCCGGCGAGACGCTGCAGCTGGTGCTGACACTGCTCGCGGTCGCCGCGGTCTTCGCCCTCGTGAACACGGTCATCGGCACGGTCATCAAGATCGTGGCGTTCCCGCTGTACATCCTCACGCTCGGGCTCATCTCGCTCGTGGTCAACGGCCTGCTGCTGTGGATCACGGCATGGCTGACGCACTGGTGGGGCTGGGGACTGACGGTGCACGACTTCTGGCTCGGCGTGATCGCGGCCCTCGTGATCTCGCTCATCAACGGGGTTTTCGGGGTCATCCTGCGTCCGCAGCGCCGGTGAGCGCTGCAGGGTCGGGCGGCACCGGCGCGGGCGACGGCGACGGCACGGGTGGCCAGTCGGCACGCTCGGCGCCATAGACGGTGACGGCGACGGATGCCGCCGTGCCGAGATGATCGAAGGTGTCGCGCACGGCATCCATCCGCGGATCTGGCGACGCGTCCGCAGCAGCCGCGGTGACCTCGTACTCGCTGAGGTGATGCGCCGCGAGCGGGGTGTCACTCCACGGGATGCGCTCGACGGTGCGTTCGACGACGATGCTGTCCGCTGAGCCGGCAGAGGTCGCCCGTCCCCCGTCAGCGAGCCCGACGACCGGATCATCCCGGTGGCGCAGCGCGACGTTCAGTGTCGTGCTGCCGACGTCGGGCTGCACGGGGCTGCCGAACGTCACGAGCGTCGGCACGGTGTACACCCCCGCCAGCGCGACGGCACTGGCGACCATCGCGCCCTGCGAGTGCCCGACGAGGTGCACCGCGTCGCCCGGCTGTGCACCCGCGTCGGCGAGGGCTTGCAGCACCGCGTCATAGGAGGCCGCCCGCTCTCCCGAATACAGCGAGAAGTTCGAGCCCATGTCGAACGCGTCGGGAGACACCCCGGCCGTCACCGTGGTGGTGCCCGCCGCGTAAGCGACGTACTCGTGCGATCCGTCCGGCATCGTGTAGTCCTCGATGCGGATACGACTGTCGCCCTCACCCGGCATCCGCTGCGCGAGGGTGACGAGACCGTCTGGGGCGCTCGTGGACTCACGGCGGAGCACGGGAGTGGACACCGCCTCGCCCGCACCGGTCAGGGGCGTCGATGCCGTGCCGCGTCCCCATATGCTCACGACGCCCAGAAGGCCCGCGAGCAACCCGCCGCCAGAGGCGACCGGCACGCCGAGCACCGCACCGACCGGGTCGAACTTCGCGGCCAATCCGTCGTCGACGCCGCGTCGCCACTGTGCGAGCGCGGCCTCGGCGCGCAGCCCCACGAACGGGTCGGCGCTCTCCAGGGCGCGCCGCTGCGCGTGCAGCAGCCAGACGAGGCTCACATCCCCCGCCGCCCGGGCGAGATCGGCGGCGGCGGACAGCTCGAGGTATTCGTAGGTGTCGGCGAGGGTGCGCAGGTCCGCGGCGATGGCCGCGGCATCCGTTGCCAGATCCTGCGCACGCTCGGCGGGCGGGTGCAGCCAGATTCCCGCCGCGATCAGGATGCCGACAGCCTGCGCCAGAGTCTCGTGCACGTCGGCGCCGTCGCTGCCGAGCAGCGTCAGCCGCGCTGCCGCGTCGCGCAGGCTCGCCGTGTCCACCGCGACGACCCCGCCGCTGCGGATGTCGAGGTCGTCGTCGCTGCCGCCCATGATCACTGCCCGATCCCGATCAGCCGAGCGGTTTCGACCAGTTCTCGCGCGGCGAGATCGCCGTCGCTGGCGTCGATGAGCCGCATCAGCGTGTCGACGTCGGCGGCGAGGTCGGCCAGGGCGGCACGGTAGCCGTCGGCCGCGCGCGAGCGCCAGTCGGTTGCGGCGGCGATCGCCGCGACCCGTCGGCGCAGGTCGGCGGCATCCGATATGGCACGCGCCAGCAACCGCCGTGCTTCGTGCAGCGCGGAGAGGGTGGGGGACTCGGTCAGGGCGTTCATGCCGACATCCTGACGCCCCGAGGGCGCGCCCGGAGCGTGCGCAGCGCGATCGGTGGACAGATCCGCAAGATCGTGCATTGGGGAGGAGGCTGTGCACAGGGAATCTTCCGCTCGCGGCGGATCCCCTGCACAATGAACGGGTGCCCACCAGCGACGCCCCGTTCCGCGTCGTGTTCGTGTGCTCGGGCAACATCTGCCGCTCGCCGATGGCCGAGGTCGTCTTCCGCGACCTCGCCGACCGCGCGGGCTTCGCCGACCGCGTCACATCGACCAGCGCCGGTACCGGCGACTGGCACGTCGGCGAGCGGGCCGATGCCCGCACGATCGACGCCCTCGCACGACGCGGCTACGACGGCACCCGCCATCGTGCGCGACAGTTCACCCCCGAGGACTTCGACCAGCACGACCTCGTCGTCGCGCTCGACCGTTCGCACGAGCGCATCCTGTCGAGCTGGGCACGCACGATGGCGGATGCCGACAAACTCGCCCTGCTGCTCTCGTTCGACGCCGCCGCGGGCGGCAATCTCGACGTGCCCGACCCGTACTACGCGGATCCGGCGATGTTCGACGAGGTGCTCGGTATGATCGAGAGCGCGAGCCGGGCGCTCTTCCGGCAGCTCGAACCGGCGATCCGCCCTTCTTCGTGAGTCCTCGTGGGGTTCGCGTGGGCGTCCGCTGCGTGTCGACATCGCCGCCGACATCACCCCGGCATCCCGCGTCGGATGCCCACGGATCGGAGCCCACGCCGTGACCACCACCTCCTCCGCGAGCAGCCTCGCCGCTCAACCGCTCAGCCCCCTCGACGGCCGCTACCGCGGCGCCGTCGCGGGTCTGACCGACTACCTGTCCGAGGCGGGACTGAACCGGGCCCGCGTCGAGGTCGAGGTCGAGTGGATCATCACCCTCGCCGAGCGCGGGATCTTCGGCGCCGCTCCCCTCACCGAGGCCCAGCAGGAGGCGCTGCGCGGTCTGTACCGTGACTTCGGTCAGGCCGAGATCGACTGGCTCGCCTCGAAAGAGTCGGTCACCCGGCACGACGTGAAAGCCGTCGAATACCTCGTGCGCGACCGCCTGGGCGCTCTCGGCCTCGACCGGGTCGCCGAGCTCACCCACTTCGCGTGCACGAGCGAGGACATCAACTCCGCCGCCTACGCCCTGACCGTCAGGCGCGCCGTCGAGAATGTGTGGCTGCCCAAGCTGCAGCTGGTCATCGATGCGATCGCCGCCCTCGCCGACGAGCACCGTGACGCCGCGATGCTCTCGCGCACGCACGGACAGCCCGCGACGCCCTCGACGATGGGCAAGGAGCTGGCGGTGTTCGCGTGGCGCCTGCGGCGTGTCGCGGCGCAGATCGCCGGCGGCGAGTACCTCGCGAAGTTCTCCGGCGCCACCGGCACCTGGTCGGCGCACGTCTCGGCGGCCCCCGATGTGGACTGGCCGGCGCTGTCACGCCAGTTCATCGAGGGCCTGGGCATCGACTTCAACATCCTGACGACCCAGATCGAATCGCACGACTGGCAGGTCGAGCTGTACGACCGCGTGCGTCACGCCGGCGGCATCCTGCACAATCTCGCCACCGACATCTGGACCTACATCGCGATGGGCTACTTCGCGCAGATCCCCGTCGCCGGGGCGACCGGGTCATCGACCATGCCGCACAAGATCAATCCGATCCGCTTCGAGAACGCCGAAGCGAACCTGGAGGTCGCCGGCGGGCTGTTCCAGACGCTCGCCTCGACGCTGGTCACCTCGCGCATGCAGCGCGACCTCACCGACTCGACGACGCAGCGCAACATCGGGGTCGCCTTCGGGCACTCGCTGCTGGCCCTGGACAACCTGCAGCGCGGGCTCCGGGAGATCTCGCTGTCGCGCGATGTGCTGCTGGCCGACCTCGACGCGAACTGGGAGGTGCTCGCCGAGGCGAT
>JASGEE010000006.1:0-6100 GCA_047606715.1 Microbacterium sp. | reverse complement strand
CGCACGGTGCGCCGCGATGTGCGCAGCCCGTCGGCGAAGGCGGCGCCGGCCAACAGCGGACCGAGAGCTGCGAACCAGAGCGTGTGGATCGATCCGGTCAGCCGCCACAGCACGATCGCGCCGGCGACCGGGACGATCGCGGTGAGCACCGGGACGGCCGGGCGCACCGGGGCCGCGGGCACCGCCGGCAGCCGCAGCGCCTCGCCGCTGTCGTACCCGCTGTCAGAGTTCCGGTCGAGGGTGAAGTCGTCGTCGCGCATGCGCGCAAGTCAACCGCGCCTCGGCTTCCCGTGGGAGACGAGATGCCCGATCTGTGGACAGATCCGCTCAAGAGGTCTCTGGGGAGGAGGCGATGCACGCCACGTTCAGCACGATGATCGTGATGTTGTCGCGGCCGCCGTTCTCCAGCGCGGCCTCGAGCATGTCCTCGGCGGCCTCGGCGGGGTCGTCGTGCTGGAGCAGGAAGTGCAGGATGCCGTAATCGGTCAGCTCTTTCGTCAGCCCGTCGCTGCAGACGACGAACCGATCACCGTCCTGCACCTCCAGGCGCACGTAGTCGGGAGTGACCCCGTCGGAGGGGCCGACCGCGCGGGTGATGACGTTGCCGTACGGGTGCGTCTCCGCCTCTTCCGGTGTCAGCCGGCCCGCGGCGATGAGCTCCTGCACGACGGAGTGGTCGGTCGTGACCTGGGCGAGGCCGCCATCGCGGAACAGGTAGACGCGCGAGTCGCCGATGTTCAGCGTCACCCACGTCGGCTCGGGAGTCGACAGGTCGAGGAAGACTCCCGTGACGGTCGTGCCGGTGCCCTCGTCGGTGGCATCGGAGTGCGCGGAGATGTCGCTGACAGCGCGTGCGAGCGCCTTCTCGATCGTCTTCGGCGCCACCTCGCCCTTCGTCGCGACCGCCCGCAGGCGCTCGATCGTGCGCGCACTGGCGATCTCGCCGCCGATGTGCCCGCCCATGCCGTCGGCGACGGCGAACAGCGGGTAGTGGGCGAGGACGGCATCCTGATTGACCTCACGACGACGCCCGCGATGCGTGATCTCGGACCATCGCAGCTCCAGCGCACCGTCAGCGAGGGGGACGGTGCGCGACTGCGTTGCAGCTTCGGGCACGCTCACACTCTAGTGGACGCCTCACACCGGGCCTTGCGCGACCCGGTCGAGGTCGCCATCGATCGCCGCCTCGAACTGCGCGTCGTACAGGCGGCGGTAGGCACCGCGCGCGGCAAGGAGCTGATCGTGCGAGCCCTGCTCGACGATCGCGCCGTCCTCCATCACGAGGATGAGGTCGGCGTCGCGGATCGTGGAGAGCCGGTGCGCGATGACGAACGCCGTGCGTCCACCGCGCAACCGCACCATGGCCCGCTGGATGAGCAGCTCGGTGCGGGTGTCGACCGAGCTCGTCGCCTCGTCGAGGATGAGGATGCGCGGGTCGGCGAGGAAGGCACGCGCGATCGTCACGAGCTGCCGCTCCCCCACCGACAGATTCGTCGCCTCGTCGTCGAGCACGGTGTCGTAGCCGTCGGGCAGCGCATGCACGAAGCGGTCGACGTACGCGGCCGTCGCGGCCTGAACGATCTCCTCCTCGCTGGCACCGGGGCGCCCGTAGGCGATGTTCTCCCGGATGGTGCCGGCGAACAGCCACGTGTCCTGCAGCACCATGCCGGTGCGCGAGCGAAGATCGTCTCGCGTCATCCGCTGCGTATCGGTGTCCCCCAGGCGGATGCTGCCGGCATCGACGTCGTAGAACCGCATGATGAGATTGACGAGAGTCGTCTTGCCCGCGCCGGTGGGACCGACGATCGCGACGGTGCTGCCGGGCTGAGCCCGCAGCGAGAGCGCCTCGATGAGCGGCTCGTCGGCGGTGTAGCGGAACGCCACGTCGTCGAAGACGAGCTCGGATGCGCCGTCGGTCACCGTCTCGGCCGGGTCGGCATCCGGGGTCTGCTCACTCTCGTCGAGCAGCTCGAACACCCGCTCGGCGCTCGCGACGCCGGACTGCAGCAGGTTCGCCATCGAACCGAGTTGGCTCAGCGGCTGGGTGAACTGACGGGAGTACTGGATGAACGCCTGCACGTCGCCGATCGAGAGCACCCCTGCGGCGACCTGCAAGCCGCCCACCACGGCGACCGCGACGTAGACGAGGTTGCCGATGAACATCATCGCCGGCATGATCGCTCCGGAGAGGAACTGGGCACCGAAGCTCGCCCGGTACACCTCGTCGTTCTCGACGGCGAAGTCGGCCTCGACGCGGCGCTGGTGTCCGAAGACCTTGACGACCGCGTGCCCCGAGAAGGTCTCCTCCACGCGCGCATTGAGCACCCCGGTGGCCTTCCACTGCGCCACGAACAATCGCTGCGAGCGCCGGGCTACGAGCATCGTCACGACGAGAGTGAGCGGGATGGTCACGAGCGCGATGACGGCCAGCAGCGGCGAGATGACGAACATCATCGTGAGCACGCCGATGACCGTCAGCAGCGACATGATGACCTGCGACAGGGTCTGCTGCATCGTCTGGCCGATGTTGTCGACGTCGTTGGTGACGCGGCTGAGCAGCTCGCCCCGCTGGACGCCGTCGAAGTACGACAGCGGCAGCAGGTGCACCTTGTCTTCGACCTGCACCCGCAGGCGGTGCATCGCGCGCTGCACGATGCCGTTGAGCAGCCGCGCCTGCACCCAGTTGAACACCGAGGAGAAGACGTAGATCAGCAGCACCGCGATCATGATCGCCCCGAGACTGCCGAAGTCGATCCCGGCGCCGGGGGTGAAGTCCATCGACGCGATCATGTCGGCCTGCTGCTGGTTGCCGTCCGCAATCAGCTGGTCGATCACCTGCTGCGTGGTGACGCCCTCCGGCACCTGCATCGAGAGGAACCCGGCGAAGACGATGTTCGTGCCCTGGCCGAGGATCTTCGGACCCAGCACGGCAAGACCGACCGACAGGATGCCGAGCACGACCACGACGACGAGCTTCGCGCGGTCGGGCCGGAGCGTGCCGAGCAGGCGTCGAGCGCTCTGCGAGAAGTCCTGCGCCTTCTGCGTCGGTGCGCCGCCCATCGCACGCATCGGGCCGGGGCCGCTCATGACGCCTCCTGCGCCGTCAGCTGCGACTCGACGATCTCCACGTACGTCTCGCAGGTGTGCACCAGCTCGTCGTGAGTGCCCAGCCCCACCATGCGTCCGTGTTCGAGGACGACGATCTGGTCGGCGCCGCGGATCGTCGACACGCGCTGAGCGACGACGATGCGCGTCGCATCCGGCAGCTGCGTGTCCAGGGCCCGGCGCAACGCGGCATCCGTGCGCAGATCCAGGGCCGAGAACGAGTCGTCGAAGACGTAGATCTCCGGGTGGCGCACGAGCGCCCGCGCGATCGCGAGCCGCTGCCGCTGCCCACCCGACAGGTTCGCGCCGCCCTGAGCGATGGGCGCCTGAAGGCCACCCGGCAACGCCCAGACGAAGTCTTTCGCCTGCGCAAGCTCGAGCGCGCGCCACAGCTCGTCGTCGGTCGCGTTCTCGTCGCCGTAGCGCAGGTTCGAGGCGACCGTGCCGGCGAACAGGAAGGCCCGCTGCGGCACCAGTCCGACGCGTTCCCACAGGTCGTCGGGATCCAGCTGACGCACGTCGACGCCGTCGACGGTCACGGCTCCGCCGGTGACGTCGAACAGGCGGGCGATGAGCCCGACGAGTGTCGACTTGCCGGCGCCGGTCGACCCGATGATCGCCGTCGTGGTGCCGGGGTCGGCGCGGAACGAGATATCGCGCAGCACCGGTTCCTCGGCGCCCGGGTAGGTGAACTCCACGTCGTCGAAGACGACGGCACCGCCGCCGCGCTCGACCGATACGGGGGCCGCGGGGGCGGTGACCGATGGTTCGGTCTTCAGCACGGCGGCGATGCGGTCGGCACACACGGCCGCGCGCGGGATCATGACGAACATGAACGAGGCCATCATGACGCCCATGAGGATCTGCATCATGTAGCTGAGGAAGGCGAACAGGGTGCCGATCTGCACCTCGCCACCCTGCACCTGGTACGCGCCGAACCAGATGATCGCCACCGACGACACGTTCATCACGAGCATGACGGCCGGGAACATGAACGCCATGAGGTTGCCCGCGCGCAACGCCGTCTCCATGACGTCCTCGCTGGCGAGAGCGAACTTGTCTCGTTCGTGCTGTTCGCGCACGAACGCGCGCACGACCCGGATGCCGGTGAGCTGCTCGCGCAGCACCTGGTTGACGCGGTCGATGCGCGCCTGCATGGCACGAAATGCCGGCACCATGCGCACCGTGACGAGCGAGACGATCGCCAGCAGCACCGGCACCGAGACCGCCACGAGCCACGACAGCTGCGGATCCTGCTGGATCGCCATGACGACGCCGCCGATGGAGAGCATGGGAGCGCCCACCATGACCGTCGCCGACATCTGTACGAGCATCTGCACCTGCTGGATGTCGTTCGTGTTGCGGGTGATCAGAGAGGGCGCACCGAACTGGCCGACTTCGCGCTGCGAGAACGCGACGACGCGGTGGAACACGTCGGCGCGCATCCGGCGCCCGGCGTCCATCGCCAGTCGCGACCCGAAATACACCGCGACGAGCGAACACACCACCTGCACCAGGCTGACGGCGAGCATGACGGCGCCGATGCGCCAGATCTCGTCGACGTCTCCGGTGACGACGCCCCTGTCGATGACGTCGGCGTTCAGTGTCGGCAGCAGGAGCGAGGCGATCGACTGCCCGAGCTGGAAGATCACGACCAGCAGCAGCAACGGCCACGCGGGCGCAAGGTAGCGTGCGAGGATTCTGCCGAGCACGGCGGCCCCCTTCTGCACCCGCACGAAGGGGCACTGCTCGACGCTACGCCCGAGGCGACGACGCGCTCAACCCGGCGCCTGCGCTGTCAGCGAACTCCGGGACGGCGCGCGGTCGTGGCGGTGCCCGGTCGGTCACACGACGAGGTCGAGCTCGCCGGAGCGGGCGGCACTGGGACGCAAGGCGATGCCGTTCGTCTCGGCCCAGTGCATCAGCGCGGCGGCCGACCCGACACGCGGCCGGGTCAGCGCGAGAGCGCGCACGAGGTGCCCCTTCGCGTGCTTGTTAAAGTGGTTGAGGGCGCGCACGGCGCCGTCTTCACCCGCGGTGACCACGCGCAGGTACACCGAGGGTGAGCTCTCCGGCACCGGCCCCAGAGCGACGTACGCCTCTGAGCGCAGGTCGAGCACGAATCGCGGAGCCGCAGCAGCGAGGGCCGCCGTGACCGCGGGCGCCCACACGCGCCGCAGCGGCGGCACTCCCGGCAGGGCCGTGCCGGCGGCCAGCCGGTACTCCGGCACCGGATCCAGGGCGCCCACCGGACCCAGGGGCGCGGAATGGATCATCGCGTGTGCGCCGAGCCAGCGCCGGGCGGGCGGAGCGAGGGTGGCGGCATCCAGCGCGTCGAAGAGCACTCCGGTGTAGCGGTCGATCGCGGCCATCGTGGGCCCGGTGCGCAGTGCCGCGTTGGCGGCGATGTCGCCGCGCTGGCGCTGCGAGAGCTTCAGCACTCGTGCGGCGGCGTCTTCATCACCGCTGAGGGCGACCAGCGCGTCGACGACGGCCTCCCGCTGCGGTCGCAGGGTCGGCAGCGCAAGGCCGTCGAGGTCGAGCGGCGCGGTACGCCCGCCGGAACGCTTCGTCTCCGACGGTGGCAACAGGATCAGCATCCGGTCCCTCGGACGCTCGAGAGTCAGGACTCGAGCGCGGCGTGTCCGGCGACGATCGTGAGCTCGTCGGCCTCCATCGACAGGAAGCCGTCCTGCGCCCTCGCAACGACCTTCGTGCCGTCGAGCTGTGTGATGCGCACCTGGCCCTCGGCGAGGATAGCGAGCACGGGCTCGTGGCCGGTCATGAAGCCGATCTCGCCCTCGACGGTCTTGGCCACAACGAGGCTCGCCTCGCCGCTCCAGACCTCCGCCTCCGCGGAGACGAGGGTGACGGTCAGCGCCATGTCAGCTGTTCTCCTTCTGGATCTGCGCCCACTTCTCCTCGACGTCGGAGATGCCGCCGACGTTGAAGAACGCCTGCTCGGCGACGTGGTCGAAGTCGCCGCGCACGATCG
>JASGEE010000005.1:0-2713 GCA_047606715.1 Microbacterium sp. | reverse complement strand
CGGCGGTGCGAGTGCGAGATGTTGTGACCGAAGCCGGGAACCGCTCCGGTCACCTGGCACACTGCTGCCATAGTGATTCTCCTTAATACCGTGGAGCCGGACGGCCCCACCCAAGATCCCTTGTCTGCACCCACGTTCACACCGGCCGTTTCCGACCGGGAGAGGAAGTGGATGCGAACTGCGTACTGGAGTGCGCGCAGACAAAGAGTCAGTCTAGCACGCGGCGCCGGCCCTTCTCGCGCGGCCGGCGCAGCCACAGCGCACCGCCCAGGCCGGCGAGGGCGAGCGCCGCGCCGCCGAGGGCGAACCACACGGTGACCTCGGTCTGCTTCATCGTCACTGTCACGACCTCGCCGAGCTGGGTCTCCAACACGTCCTGCAGCTGCGCGGCATCCTGCGCGCGGAAGTACTCGCCACCGGTGAGCTCGGCGACCTGGGTGAGCGTGTCCTCGTCGATCTGCTGCGACGGCCCTCCGCCCGAGCCGCCGCCGCTGCTCGCCGTGCCCGAGTCGACCTGGTCGGCACTGCACACGGCGGCGCCCGGTTCGTCGGTGCCGAACCCGATCGTGTACACCCGCAGCCCCCGCGCCGCGGCCTGCTCGGCGGCCGTGACCGGCTCGACGCCCTCGCTGTTCGCGCCGTCGGTGAGCACGATGATCGTGTCCGGCTGCATCTCGACGTCGGCATCCGCGTCGACCTCGACGCCGGTGGGTGCGACGTTCGGGTTCACCTCGGCGATCGCGTCGATCGCCGCGAGGATCGCCATGCCGATCGCCGTGCCGCGCGAGGTCGTCAAGCCCTCGATCGCCGTGACCAGCTCGTCGGTGTCCGTCGTGGGCGCCACCGTCAACGCCGCGAAGCTCGAGAACGTGACCAGGCCGAGGGACGTGTCGGCCGGCTGCCCGGTGACGAAGTCGATTGCGGCGTCCTGCGCGGCCGTCAGCCGGTTCGGCTCGACGTCGGTGGAGCACATCGAGCCCGACACGTCCATCGCCAGCACGACCGTGGCATCGCCGGATGCCACGGGGGCGAGCATCTGCGGTCGGGCGGCCGCGATCCCCAACACGACGAGCGCCAGGGCCAGCAGCACCGCGGGCAGCCGGCGCAGCCAGGATCCGCCGTCGCCTGCCGCACGGGCGAACGCGACGGTCGAGACGACCACGACGTCCCGCCTTCGGCGGCGGGTCAGCCACCAGCCCGCGAGCACGATGACCGCGGCCAGCGGAAGTGCGGCGAGCACCCAGGGCCATTCGACGCTCATGGCACCAGCCTTCCCGTGCGCGCGATCGCCACGGCCCACCCGATTGCCAGCAGCAGCAGGGCCATGAGCGCGAGCACCGCGGTCAGTTCGATCGTCTCGTCCTGGATCGTCAGCCGCAGGTCGACCGCGGCGGCGCCGGGCTGCGCGTCGACGAGCGCCTGGTAGGTGCCCCCCGTCGTCTCCGCGATCGTCGTGAGCGTCGCCTCGTCCAGCGCCGTCGCGACGGTGTACCCGTCGATCTCGACGGTCGTGCCTGCGGTCGATCCGACCCCGATCGTGTCGACGTGGATGCCGGCGCTCTGCGCGAGGGTCGCGGCCTCCACCGGGTCGACCTGCGCGGTGTCCTCGCCGTCGCTGTACACGACGACGGTCGCCGACCCCCAATAGCCGAGATCGGGGACCGTGCCGTCGTCGGAGATCGTGACGGTCTGGCCGGTGATCGTAGACACCGCCCCGAGAATCGCCTCGCCGAGCGAGGTGCCGCCGCTCGCGGTCAGCCGCCCGAGCGCGTCGACCGCGAGGGAGTGGTCGGAGCTCGGGACCTGAGCGGTGAGCGCCCCGCCCGAGAACGCGACGACGCCCACGTCGACGGTGTCGGGCTGGGCGGCGGCCAGCTCCTGCGCGGCGGCGATGGCGGCATCCAGTCGGGTCGGGTCGGCGTCCGTCGCCGTCATGCTCGCCGACACGTCGACCACGATGACGAGCGTGCCGGCGGCGCGCGGCACCGGCACGCTCGCCTCCGGCCGTGCAAGGCTCGCGACCAACAGGCCGGCCCCGGCGATCAGCAGGATCCACGCCGCGTGACGACCGCGGCGCGCCGGGGGTTCCAGACCCGCGGCGCGCAGCCGCCGGACGCGGGCGCGCTCTGCGACGACGTACCCGGCCACGAGCGCTCCGATCACGAGCACGGCGGCCAGCAACGCGAGCGGATGCTGCACGCTCATCGGCGGACGCCCCCGCCCCGGCGCGGCACCGTCGACGCCGCGAGGTCGACCACGACGCGCACCGGGTCGGCGTCGGAAGTCACGGTGTGCACCGCGACCGCGGCGCGGCGGCTCGCCGCGAGCACCTGCGCGTCGTGTTCCGCGTGCGCGTCGTGCAGTCGGGCGCGAAAGCGCGGGTCTGCGGCATCTACCAGCACCTGTTCGCCGGTCTCGGCATCCTCCAGCAGCAGCGTGCCGACGGCGGGCAGCTCACGCTCGCCCTGGTCCACCACGCGCACCACCGTCGTGTCGGCGCGCACGGCCAGGCGGGCGAGCGCGGCCGACCAGTCGCCGGTGCCGAGCAGATCGGTCAGCACGACCACGACGCTGCGCCGTCCCACGCTGGCGGAGGCAGCATCCAGCATCGCCGCCAGGTCGGTCGGCACACCGACGCTCGGGCGCGAACGGCGCGAGCGACGGCGCCGGCGTCCCCCGGCTTCGCCCGCGCCCCGCGCGATGTCGGCGAGCG
>JASGEE010000004.1:0-3147 GCA_047606715.1 Microbacterium sp. | reverse complement strand
GCGGGCGATCGCGGCGTCCGCGGCCGCTCGTGCCCAGCGCTCGGCCTCGGCGAGCGAGGCGCGGGTCAGCTCTCCGGGTGCCGTGTGCGCATCGACCACGCGGGCGACCGTGTCGACGATGGCGAGAAACGGCATCCTGCCCTCGTGGAAGGCATCGACGGCCTGTTCGTTGGCCGCGTTGAACACGGCGGGGTAGGTGCCGCCGGCGCGACCCACCTCTTTGGCGAGCCGCACCGCGGGGAAGGCATCGCTATCGAGCGGCTCGAACGTCCACGACTGCGCCCTCGTCCAGTCCATCGGCGCGCCGACCTCCGGCACACGGTGCGGCCAGTCGAGTCCGAGCGAGATCGGCAGGCGCATGTCGGGCGGGGATGCCTGGGCGATCGTCGACCCGTCGATGAACTCGACCATCGAGTGCACGATCGACTGGGGATGGACGACGACGTCGATGTCGTCGTAGCCGACCCCGAACAGCAGGTGCGCCTCGATGACCTCGAGGCCCTTGTTCACGAGCGTCGCCGAGTTCGTCGTCACGACCCGCCCCATGTCCCACGTGGGGTGCGCGAGCGCCTCGGCCGGGGTGACACCGTCAAGCGAGGCGCGCGACCGCCCGCGAAAGGGGCCGCCGGATGCCGTCAGCACGAGCCGGCGCACCTCTCCCGCCGTCCCGGCGCGCAGCGCCTGCGCAATGGCGGAGTGCTCCGAGTCGACCGGCACGATCTGGCCGGGAGCGGCGAGCGCCGTCACGAGGTCGCCGCCGACGATGAGCGACTCCTTGTTCGCGAGCGCGAGCGTGCGGCCGTTTTCGAGCGCGGCCAGCGTCGGGCCGAGGCCGACCGAGCCCGTGATGCCGTTGAGCACGACATCCGCATCCACCGAACGGACGAGCTGCTCGGCCTCGTCCGCGCCGAGCGCGATGTGCTCTGCGCCGAACTCGGCGGCCTGGGCGCGCAACACCGCAGCGTTGCTGCCCGCGGCGAGACCGGCGACCTCGAAGCGGTCGCGGCGGCCGCGGATGACGCCGAGCGCCTGCGTTCCGATCGAGCCGGTGGAACCGAGGATTAGGACGCGGCGCATGCCGTCAGCCTATCCGCGCACGACCGCGTCACTGCGTGGCCGACTGCGCTCCGAGGATATCGATGACGAACACGATGGTCTCGCCGACGAGGTCGTCCTCGTTGATCTCGCCCTCGCCATAGCCGTCGGCCGGCGGGATCACGACGAGCACCTGCGAGCCGACCGTCTGACCGACCAGCGCCGCCGAGAAGCCCGTGACGAAGTCGCTCGTCGCGCCCGTGTAGGGCGTGCCGTCGGCCCACGTGTCGCCGCCGTCGAAGAGCTCGCCGGTCGACCAGCGGGCGCCGCGGAACTGGATCAGCACGTAGTCGCCGTCCTGCACCTCGTAGCCGTCGCCCTCCTTCAGGGTCGCGATCTCGGTCTCGGTGGGCGGCGTCGCGGTGGTGTCGATCGTGATCGACGGCGTGCCGTCGTCGGCGAGGGTGACCGTCGGCATGTCCGCCACCGCATCCTGCTCCTCGCCCCAGGCGGCCGTCGGCACGATCGACAGCAGGTCGACGATGTAGACCTCGGCCGACGCGGCCGTCGTGGTGTCAGTGGCCTCGGTGGCCGGGAAGGCCGCGACGACACGCGTGCCCGCGGTCGCGCAGCCGAACAGCTGGCCGAGCACGGAGTCGGCGGAGATCTGCTGCGGCAGCATCTCACCGTCCTCGTAGCCGTAGGTGCCCAGCAGGTCGCCGGCCTCCGCGTCATAGCCGGTGATCGCATACGAGACGTAATCGCCCGCGGTGACCGCGTCACCGGTGCCCTCCGTGACGACTTGCGCCTGGATCTCGGAGACATCCAGTGGAGCCTCGAAAGTCAGCGTCGAGGCCTCTCCGGCCTCACCGTCCACCGTCAGCGCCGCGGTCGCGTCGCCTGCCGCGACCTGCGCGTCGCACAGATCGACGGCCGCCGTCGCATCGGCGCTGGCCGTGGCTGTCGCCGTGGCATCGCCGGAGCCGGAGCAGCCGGCGAGCAGAACGGCCGACGCAGCGGCGACAGAAAGAGCGACGAACGGGCGCAGGCGCACAGGAAACCTCACAGAGAACAAGACGGGGATCACTCCCATCCTTGCCTACTTTGTTCTGTGCCCGCTGAGTGCCCCGCGTGTCACCGACACAATCGAATCCGCAGTACCCTCAATGGGTGAACGCTGCCGCACCCGATGACGACGACGGCGAGGTCCCCGGCATCGGCATGACGTACGTGCTCGGACGCTGGGTGCTGGCCCCGCTGGCCCGCCTGATCTACCGTCCGCGCATCGAGGGACGTAAGAACTTCCCCCGGTCCGGCGCCGTCATCCTCGCGAGCAATCACCTGTCGTTCATCGACTCGTTCGTGATCCCCATGGCCGCGCCCCGGCCCGTGCGCTTCCTCGCGAAGTCGAGCTACTTCGATGGCAAGGGCATCAAGGGCTGGTTCTCACGCGAGTTCTTCTACGCCGTCGGCGCCTTCCCCGTCCAGCGCGGGGCGGGGCAGGCGGCGCTGGACGCGCTCGACCAGCAGCGACGGATGCTGCAGGCCGGATGGTCGACGGCGCTGTACCCCGAGGGGACGCGCTCGCTCGACGGGCGCCTCTACAAGGGACGCACCGGCGTCGCGTTCCTCGCGCTGCAGACAGGGGCGCCGGTCATCCCGGTTGGTCTCGTCGGCACGAACGAGATCATGCCCGTGGGGGCGAAGTTCCCCCGGCTGCGTCCGCGCGTGACGGTGCGCTTCGGCGAACCGATCGATCTCTCGCATCACGGCCCGGCCGAGTCCGGGAAGGCCCGCCGACTCGCGACCGACGAGATCATGGCGGCCATCCACGCCCTGTCCGGGCAGGAGCTCGCGAACGCCTACAACGAGGCGCCCGCCGCCAACCCCGTCGAGCGGATCAAGCAGGTACTCCCCCACGAGCGCCGCTGACGGTCGCGCTCGCCCCCCCTCTCACCCCGCCGCCCCCTCCCTTCGCGCCGTCTCGCGGACATTCGCGCCGTCTCGCGAGAATGCACTGGGGCACCGAGACAGCAGATGGCAGGTGCTGTCTCGGTGCACGGATGCCGTCTCGCGGGGATGCCGGGGCGGGCGGCGGGGGCGGGTGCCGGG
>JASGEE010000003.1:0-5972 GCA_047606715.1 Microbacterium sp. | reverse complement strand
GGTGCGCGAGGCCGAGGAGCACGCCGCCGAGGACAAGAAGCGTCGCGAGGGGGCGGAGACCCGCAACCAAGCCGAGACGCTCGCGTACTCGATCGACAAGCTCATCAAGGACAACGAGGACAAACTGCCCGAGGTCGTCAAGACCGAGGTGCAGGCCGATGTCGACGAGCTCAAGTCGGCGATCGCCGGTGACGACGACGACAAGGTCAAGGCCGCGTTCGAGAAGCTGTCGGTTTCGCAGACCAAGCTCGGTGAGGCCATCTACGCGCAGTCGCAGGCGGCCGCCGAGCCGGCGGCCGACGAGCAGCCCGCGCCGGATGCCGACGCAGCATCGTCCGACGAGGACGTCATCGACGCCGAGGTCGTCGAAGACGACGAGAACAAGTAAGAGAATCGACACATGAGCACGGACTTCGAAGGCGAGAACGAAGTCCCCAGCGACCAGGGGTCGGAAGCGCAGGCTTCCGACCCCGAATCGCAGGAGGACACCCTGACCGTCGAGGACATCCTCGACGCCGAGCAGACCGATGAGGCGGCGGTCGCCGACGCCGCGCCCGAGGAGCAGGATCTGTTGCTCGACCTCAAGCGTCTGCAGGCCGAGTACGCCAACTATCGCCGCCGCACCGAGGAGCAGCGGCAGGCGGAGATCGAGCGCGCCAAGGGCTCCGTCGCCACAGGGCTGCTCCCCGTGCTGGACGATCTCGACCGTGCCGAGAAGCACGGCGACCTCGTCGAGGGGACGCCCATCGCCGCGATCGCGGAGAAGCTGCGCGCCGTGGTCACCCGACTGGGTGTGGAGAGCTACGGCACGGCCGGCGTGCCGTTCGATCCGCAGCAGCACGAGGCGATCTTCCACGCCCCCAACCCGGGCGGGGTCGCGGAGGGGACGATCCTCGACGTCGTCGAGGTCGGCTATCGGCTCGGCTCGATCGAGCTGCGGCCGGCGAAGGTCGTCGTCGCCGGAGCCCCGGACTAAGGAGACTCATGGCCAGTCAGGACTGGTTCGACAAGGACTTCTACAAGGTCCTCGGCGTGTCCAAGGACGTCTCCGAAGCCGAGTTGAAGAAGACGTACCGCAAGCTGGCACGCACCTACCACCCCGACTCGAACGCGGGCGACGCCGCCGCCGAGGCGAAGTTCAAGGAGGTCAGCGAGGCTTACGCGGTGCTCTCCGACAAGGATCAGCGCGAGGAGTACGACCAGATCCGGGCGATGGGGGCGGGCAATGCCCGTTTCACGGCGCCCGGCGCCGGCGGCGGGTTCGAAGACGTCTTCAGCCGGTTCGGCGCTGCGGGAACAGCGCACTCCGGCGGCGCACGCGGCGGCTCTTATCAGGATGCCGACTTCGATGACCTGTTCGCGATGTTCGGCCAGCAGACCGGGTCGCGATTCGGGTCGGGCCGCTTCGGGCAGTCCAGCGGCGGGTTCCGCGGATTCGGCGGTCCGCAGCGCGGCGCCGACGTCACGGCGCGCACGACGCTGGACTTCCAGACCGCCGTGCGCGGCGAGACGATCACGCTGCAGGGCGAAGACGGCAAGCCGTTCAAGGTGAAGATCCCGGCCGGCGTCTCCGACGGGCAGAAGATCCGCCTGCGTGGTCGGGGGCGCCCCTCACCGGACGGCGGTGAGGCCGGAGACATCGTCGTGAGCGTCACGGTGCGGCCGCATCCGGTGTTCACGCGCGACGGCCACAACCTGCGCGTGACCGTCCCGGTGACCTTCACCGAGGCGGCGCTGGGGGCGACGATCGAGGTGCCGACGCTCGGCGGCGACCCCGTCAAGCTGCGCGTCGCCCCGGGAACACCCTCCGGTCGGGTGCTGCGGGTGAAGGGCCGCGGCGTCGCGACGAGCACGGCCACCGGCGACCTCCTCGCCGAGGTGCAGGTCGTCGTCCCCGCTCACCTCGATGAGAGGGCGCGAGCGGCACTGGAGCAGTTCCAGTCGCTCGAGCCCCGGGAGAACCCGCGCGCCGAGCTCATGGCGCGTTCACGGGAGTGAGCCATGGCTGACCAGCCCGACGAAGAGGCGCCGATCTTCGCGATCGCCGTCGCCGCGGAGCTCGCCGGCATGCACCCGCAGACGCTGCGGCAGTACGACCGGTTGGGGCTCGTCGTTCCGGGGCGCACTCAGGGCGGATCGCGCCGCTATTCGCTGCGGCACGTCAAGCAGCTGCGCGAGGTGGCGGCGCTGTCGGCGGCGGGAATGAGCCTGCCGGCGATCTCGCGCCTCATCGAGATGGAGAACACGGTGCGTGCGCTGCGTCGCCGGGTCGAGGAGCTGGAGCAGCAGTTGCGCGATGAGGCCGCACAGCGCCGCGTCTCGCGTGTGTTCGCCGCCGGCCCGACCGGTGCGGTCGTGACCCTGCGGCAGGGGGCGCGCGTGCGGCGGGCGACCGACGTGGTCGTCTGGCGCCCGGTGCAAGACCGCGACGGCTGACGCGCGTGGTCGTCGGGAACAGCTGCTCGAGGACGACGGGTGAGCGAGCGCCCGCGGGCTACTCTCCCGCCTGCCGGGCGACGAACGCGTCGTAGTCGGCGCGCGAGAGCGCGGCGCAGGAGTACGCCCACGACACGATCGCGTCGGACGGGCCGTGGCCGTGGCCGATATGCCCGACGACCCGTGCGGCCTCGGCGACTGACCGCGCGCACGGGCGAGCACCCCGCCGCACGCCTGGGCGTAAAGGCGGAACGGCGCATCCGGCAGCGTCTCGGCGTTGATGCTGCCCTTCATGTCACGGAACTGCCGCAGTAGTAGTAGTCGCAGTCACCTCTCATATACCCGAGGAAGGGATCGGACACACCCTGCAGAATGCGCTGCATGGACACGACCAGAGCGCCCTCTCCGTGCGCGTCGACGAGCGACTGCAGCTTCTGGGGCTGCGTGCAGCCGCCGTGCTCGATCAGCACGCTCTGGTCGGCTTGCGTGGTCTGCAGCAGCAGCGCGTGGTCATCAGCACCGCCACATAGCAGCGCGTTCCGACACTGCCGACGCCGACGACGCGGCGTACGGTGTCGCTCGCCTCATGCTGCGCAACGACCGCGGCCGACGTCGGCGGATGCCGAGACGAGATGCTGTGCGAGGCTGCCGTCGACACGATCTGGCAACTCGGCATCGATGCGGGTCATCGTCGGGGGCTGCTCGATGGATCGCAGCCGGCCCTCCTCGCCCACCTCGGTGAGCTTGCGGGCCGCGCGGCCGCCGGTACGTCGGCTTGCGTCTTTGATGGCGCGCTGCACGATCGTGCGGCTCTGCTTGTCGAGAGTGTCGAGCGAGCCGCCGGCGTCGTAGTGCTCGTAGCAGCGTGCGGCGGCGCTGCGCACGACCTTGTCGTCGCGGTTCGTGGCCCATCCGGCGACGACGATGCTCGTGAAGAGGCGCTTCAGATCCCACTCCCACGGCGCCCACGCGGCCTCGTCGAAGTCGTTGAGGTCGAGCACGAGGGTGCGTTGCGGCGAGGCGCAGAAGCCGAAGTTGGCGACGTGCGCGTCGCCGCACGACGCGACCAGGATGCCACTGCTCGGGCCTCGCCGGAGGTCGGCGGCCATGAGGGCGGCCGTGCCGCGGCAGAACGCGAACGGGCTCGCCGACATCCGCATCGATGCGCAGCGGACCTCGTTCGGGCACGCGCGTCGCGTGCTGGGCATCGAGGATGCCGAGGGGGTCGCGGCCCTCGATCGGCAGATCTGCCAGGCGGTTGCGCGGTGCGTCGTTGCCTGCGGCGCGGCCCTGTTCGCGCTGTGCTGCACGCGATTGAGTGATCGATTCAGCGGTGATCATGCGCCCACCAAGGCACCGCGAGGTCCCGCCGCAATCGCCACACGCCCGCCCTGCCCCCGGGGTCGGCGAGGGGCCTCGGGTAGACTCGACTCTCGGCGCGCCCGCGATCCGGCGCGCCAGCCGCACAGATTGGCCCGTACCCCGTGACCGACTCCGCGACGGCAGAGCCCGATTCCCCCGCCGAAGACGCGCACCGCCCGCTCACCATCGTCATCGCCGCCGACACGTTCTTCCCCGACGTCAACGGCGCCGCACGATTCGCCGAACGCCTCGCCGCGGGCCTGGCCGAGCGCGGTCACGACGTGCACGTGATGACCCCGAGCGTCACGCATCTGGAGCACGGCATCTTCCGAGAGGTCATCGAGGGCCAGGAGATCACGGTGCACCGCACGCCGGCGTGGCGCTGGTATCCGCACGACTGGCTGCGGTTCGTGCTGCCATGGATGGCCAAGCACTACGCGCGGCGCCTGCTGAACCGGGTGCCGGCCGACGTCGTGCACAGCCAGTCGCACATCATCCTCGGTCGGGCGCTCACGCGCATCGCGCATCGGCGCGGCATCCCGGTCGTCGCCACCAACCACGTCATGGCCGAGAACCTCATCGACTTCACGACCCTGCCGCCGGGGCTGAGCGAGGCGGCCATCGATCTCGCCTGGGCCGACGCCAAGCGCACGTTCGGCATGTCGCGCGCCGTGACGACGCCGACGCGCCGCGCCGCCGAGTTCCTCGCCGAGACGATCGACATCGAGGGTGTCATCCCGATCAGCTGCGGCATCGACAAACGCAACTACACGCCCGATCTCACGCCGCGCCCGCATCACCGGGTGCTGTTCGTGGGGCGCCTGACGACCGAGAAGCACATCGAGGTGACGCTCAAGGCCATCGCGATGCTCGTGCCGGAGCTGCCCGAGATCACCTTCGACATCGTCGGCGGCGGCGACCAGCGCCGCAACCTGGAGCAGACGGCGCAGCGACTCGGCATCGCCGACCGGGTCACCTTCCACGGTCGGGTGGACGAGGAGCAGTTGCGCGCCGCGTACACGAAGGCCGACGTCTTCGCGATCGCCTCGATCGCCGAGTTGCAGTCGATCGCCACGATGGAGGCGATGGCCTCGGGGCTGCCGGTCGTCGGAGCGAACGCCGTCGCCCTGCCCCACCTCGTGCACGACGGCGAGAACGGCTACCTGTTCGAGCCGGGCGATGTCGCCGGGCTCGCCGACCGGCTGCGGCGGGTGCTGACGGCATCCGACGAGGAGTACCTGCGGATGCAGCGGGCATCGCTGGAGGGCGTCGAGATCCACGACATCGAGAAGACCCTCGACACCTTCGAGAAGCTGTACCGCGGCGAGCCGCTGGAGGGCTGAGCGGTGCGGCTGCTGTTCGATGCGCGGTACATCCGCACCGACTTCCACGACGGGATCAGCCGATACTCGGCAGAGCTCGCCGCCGCCGTGGTCGCCGCCGCGCCGTCGCGGGGGGTCCAGCTCGTCTTCCTCGTGCACGACGACGCGCAGCGAGCGGCGCTGCCCGCCGGCGCACGCACGCTGAAGATCCATGCCCCGACGGCGCTGCGCGAACCGCTGACCGCACTGCTGCTGAACCGGTACCGGCCCGATGTCGTCTTCTCGCCGATGCAGACGATCGGTTCGCTCGGCCGGCGGTTCGGTCTGATCCTCACTCTGCACGACACGATCTACTACCGGCATCGCACGCCCCCGCGCGACCTGCCCTGGTACGTGCGCATCGGGTGGCGGCTGTTCCACCTGTCGTATGTGCCGCAGCGGCTGACGCTGAACGCGGCGGATGTGGTCGCGACCGTGAGCGAGACGAGCGCCGCGGAGTTCGCGCGGGTGCGGCTGACCCGGCGACCCGTCGTGCTGATTCCGAATGCGCCGCAACGCCTGGCCGACCTGCTTCCCGACGGGCTCGAGGTGCGGCCGGGAGCGGACAATCTCGTCTACATGGGCTCCTTCATGCCCTACAAGAACGTCGAGACGCTCGTGCGGGCGGCGGCTTCGCTTCCGGGCCGCACGCTGCACCTGCTGTCGCGCATCTCGCCGGCGCGGCGCGCGGAGGTGGAGGCGCTCGTGGATCCGGCCGGTGCGGAGGTCGTGTTCCACGACGGCGTGACCGATGCCGAGTATGCGGAGCTGCTGGCCGATCGGGCCGTGCTCGTGACGGCATCCCTCGACGAG
>JASGEE010000002.1:0-29651 GCA_047606715.1 Microbacterium sp. | reverse complement strand
GCGCCCCGACTGCTCTCCTCCGCGGCGCCGAGCCGCCAGCCCGCGCGCGAGCCGCCAGGCTGAGTGCGCCCGGAGCCTGGCGGCTCGTACGGGGCCTGGCGGCTCGCGGGGGAGGGTGGAGGGGGTTACGTCAGGGCATCGACGATCGGGCGGAACTTGACGCGCGTCTCGAGCATCTCCGATTCGGGGTCGCTGCCGGCGACGATGCCCGCCCCGGCGTGCGCGACGACGGGCACGGTGTCGCCGTACGCGGCGAACCTCCGCGCGGGCGCAGACCCGACCTGCACGCAGCGCAGCGCGATCGCCCACTCGCCGTCGCCGTGCGCGTCGACCCAGCCCACCGGCCCGGCGTAGCGCCCGCGGTCGAACGGCTCGATGCGGCGGATGATGTCCATCGCGGCATCCGTCGGGGTGCCGGCGACGGCGGCCGTGGGGTGCAGGGCCGCGACGAGGTCGAGCGCCGAGGCACGATCGCGCAACCCGCCCGAGACGTCGGTCGCGAGGTGCCACAGGTTCGGCAGCCCCAGGGCGGAGGGCTCAGCGTCGGCGACGGCGCGCACGTGCGGGGCGAGCGCGTCGAGCACGCTGCGCACGGCGTAGCGATGCTCGTCGAGGTCTTTCGCGCTGTGGCGCAGGGCGTCGGATGCCGCCGCGTCGGCGTCGGCGTCGGTGCCGCGGGCGCCGGTCCCGGCGAGCACGCGCGCGGTGACCGTCCCGCCCGAGACCGTCACGAGTGTCTCGGGGCTCGCGCCGATGAGGCCGTCGACGGCGTACGTCCACGTGTCGGGGTAGGCCTCAGCGAGAGCGCGCACGAGGCGTCGTAGGTCCGCGCCGGCCGGGATGCTGCCGACGAGGTCACGGGCGAGCACGACCTTGCGGGCTTCGCCGGCGGCGATGGCGGCGAGCCCGGTGCGCACGGCATCCTGATATCCCTCCGGGGACAGCACGCCGGGGCCGAGCGTCGCGGGCCAGTACGGGCCGAAGGGGCGCGGCTCGGGCGCGTGCTGTTCGGGAGGATGGTTCGCGGGGGATTCAGCCTCCCGAACGTGCGGCACGTCGAGGTTCTCGATCCGGGTCATCCAACGGCGCCCGCCGCGGCGGCCGACGACGAACGACGGCACGCGCAGCACGCTCTCGTGCACGGAGCGCTCGTCAAAGACGAACGCTCCGAACCCGACCAGTCCCGTGCCGGGGACTCCGACCGCGTCGTCGATCTCGGCGTGCGCGGCGATCGACCGCCAGAGCTCGGCGAACGAGAGGGCGGATGCCGGCGCATCGCCGCCGCGCTGGAGGGTGAGCACGGAGCGCCCGGCACCGACGATCCCTTCGCCGCGGCGCAGCCATACGAGCGGATCGGAGGCGTCGGCGAACGGCAGAGCATCGTCGGCGGGATCGAGTTCGCGGGTCACGACGCGCAACCGGGGCGGGGCGGGACTCACCCGACCAGCCTAATCCGCCGTGTGGGAGGCCCGACGTGCCACAGGCAGGGCGGATCGGCTCGTCACCCCCATCGGGCGCCGATTCGGGCCGGTCTGCCCTGTCTTTGGCACGCCGCCCCGGCTGTCCCCATGATCACGGCCGGCACGAATCGGTCGTCGACGATGCCGACAGGTCGCCGCGAGGATCTCGATACACCTCGGCACTCGATCTGGAGTCGCGACCGCCTCAACGCCGCCGATGGCGGCATTGACCCGGTTCGACTCTAGGATCGAACGGTGAGCGAGCACCGCGCCGACCTGGGCAAAGACCCCTCCCGCGTCAGCGGCATGTTCGACGAGGTCGCCGCCGGCTACGACCGCACCAACACGGTGCTGAGCCTCGGCAACGACCGGCTGTGGCGCATCGCCACGACGCGGGCCGTTGCGCCCAAGCCCGGGCAGCGCATCCTCGACCTCGCCGCCGGCACGGGAGCCAGCTCGGTGAGCCTCGCCCGCGGCGGTGCCGAGGTCGTCGCGGGCGACTTCTCGCCCGGCATGATCGCCGAAGGCAGGCGCCGGCACGGCGACGTGCCGAACCTGACCTTCGTCGAAGCGGATGCGACGAGCCTGCCGTTCGACGACGACGCCTTCGACGCCGTCACGATCTCGTTCGGGCTGCGCAACGTCAACGACCCCCACCGGGCGCTCGCCGAGATGCTGCGCGTCACCGCTCCCGGCGGGAAGCTCGTCGTGTGCGAGTTCTCGCATCCGCGCAGAGCCGTCTTCGCCGGGCTCTACCGCTTCTACAACGACCGCGTCCTGCCGCCCCTCGCGAAGGCGATCAGCTCCAACGCCGACGCCTACGACTACCTCAACGAGTCGATCAAAGCGTGGCCCGACCAGGTGGCGCTGTCGTCGTGGATCCGCGACGCCGGATGGACCCGGGTCGCGCACCGCGACCTGACCTTCGGCATCGTCGCGCTGCATCGTGGATACAAGCCGCTGCGCTGAGCGCTCCCGGTAGGCTGTCAGGGTGAATCCGAGGACACCCGCGCGCTTGACGGCCAATCTCGGCCTCGCCGAGCGCGTGCTGGCCGGACCTCGGATGCGCAAGCTCCTCGCGACGATCGAAGAGGGCTTGGATGCCGTCGAGCAGCGCCTCGCCGACGAGCTGCGGGTCAGCGACTCTCTCGCCGACGCGACGACCCGGTATCTGTACGAGGCCGGCGGCAAGCGCGTGCGGCCCATGCTGACCCTGCTCACGGCGCAGCTCGGCCAGGGCGCGACCGATGACGTCATCGCTGGCGCCACCGCGCTGGAGATGACTCACCTGGGCTCGCTCTACCACGATGACGTCATGGACGGCGCCGACGTGCGCCGCGGTGTGCCCAGCGCACACGCCGTGTGGGGCAACAGCGTGGCGATCCTCACCGGTGACCTGCTGTTCTCGCGTGCGAGCCAGCTGATGGCCCAGATCGGAGAGCGGGCCATCCGCCTGCAGGCCGACACGTTCGAGCGGCTCGTGCTCGGGCAGATGCACGAGACGGTGGGCGCTCAGCCCGGTGACGACGCGGTGGAGTTCTACCTGCGGGTGCTCGCCGACAAGACGGGGTCGCTGATCGCGGCATCCGCCCAGGCGGGGGTGCTCTTCTCCGACGCCCCCGACCAATACCGCCGGCCGGTGCTGGAATACGGCGAGAAGATCGGCGTCGCCTTCCAGTTGCTCGACGACGTCATCGATCTCTCCGACGATCCGGATGCCACCGGCAAGGTGCCCGGCACCGACCTGCGCGCCGGGGTCGTGACCATGCCGTATCTCCTGCTCAGCCGTGCCACCGATCCCGCTTCGGGTGCGCTGAGGGCCACGATCGACGACGGCGTGGCGCGCATCGCCGACGGCGCCGACCCCGCGATCCTCGACGAGGCGATCGGACAGTTGCGCGAGCATGCGGTCACCGAGGCCACGCGTCGCCGCGCGTACGAGTGGGCGGATGCCGCCATCAGCGCGATCGACCCGCTGCCGGCCGGCCCGGTGCACGAGGCCCTGGTCAAGCTCGCCCACGTGATCGTCGACCGCTCCAGCTGAGCGGGCGGCAGACAGAACGACCAAGAGAAGGACACTCATGACCAAGCTGAGGCTGGCCATCGTCGGCGCGGGACCCGCCGGGATCTACGCCGCGGACATCCTGCTGAAGGCCGAACGCAAGTTCGAGGTGTCGATCGACCTGTTCGACCAGCTCCCGGCGCCCTACGGCCTGGTCCGTTACGGCGTCGCCCCCGACCATCCCCGCATCAAGGGCATCATCACGGCGCTGCGCGACGTGCTTGACCGCGGCGACATCCGTGTCTTCGGAAACGTGCGGTTCGGCGAGGATCTCACCCTCGACGACCTCAAACACCACTACAACGCGGTCATCTTCGCCACCGGTGCCATCAAAGACGCCGACCTCGAGATCCCCGGCATCGACGCGACCGGTTCCTTCGGCGCGGCCGACTTCGTCAGCTGGTACGACGGTCACCCCGACTTCCCCCGGGAGTGGCCGCTGGAGGCGGCATCCGTCGCCGTCGTCGGCAACGGCAACGTCGCCCTCGACGTCGCGCGCGTGCTCGCCAAGCACGTCGAGGATCTGCTCGTGACCGAGATCCCCGCGAACGTGCAGGCGGGTCTGGCGGCGTCGCAGATCACCGACGTGCACGTGTTCGGCCGCCGCGGCCCGGCGCAGGTGAAGTTCACCCCGCTCGAGCTGCGGGAGCTCGGCGAGCTGCGCGACGTCGACATGGTCGTCTACGACGAGGACTTCGACTACGACGAGGGTGCGCGCGCGGCGATCGCCAGCAACAAGCAGGTGATGGTCATCGACCGGGTGCTGCAGTCGTGGCGGCAGCGTCCCGGTGCGAACAACGCCGGCGGCGAGGCGTCGCGGCGTCTGCACCTGCACTTCTACGCGAAGCCCGTCCAGGTGCGCACCGATGAGGCCGGGCGCGTCGCGGCGCTCGTGTACGAGCGTACGAAGCCCGACGATCAGGGCGGTGTGGTCGGCACGGGCGAGCTGCGCGAGGTGCCGATCCAGCAGCTGTACCGCGCGGTCGGATACTTCGGCTCGCCCCTGCCGGGCGTGCCGTTCGACAAGCGCCACGGCGTCATCCCCAACCACGAGGGCCAGGTGCTGCAGGCCGGCTCCAACGAGCGCGTGCCCGGCGTGTACGCGACCGGCTGGATCAAGCGCGGGCCGGTGGGCCTGATCGGCCACACGAAATCCGATGCGATGGAGACCGTCAGCCACCTCATCAACGACCAGGGATCGTGGTGGACGCCCGCCGACCCGTCGCCCGAAGCGGTGCCGGCGCTGCTGGCCTCACGCGGAGTGCGCTGGACCGACCTGGAGGGCTGGCACCGGCTCGACGAGCACGAGGTTGCGCTCGGGGCACCCGAGGGGCGCGCACGCATCAAGGTCGTCGATCGCGACGAGATGGTGCGGGTCTCGCGCGGGGAGTGAGCGGCGGCATCCGTTCGTTCCGTCCGCGTTGCCGCGGGATGCGGCATCCCGTGTACAGCCCGGGAGGAGATCGCCGTCCGGGAGGACGAGATCCCGCCGATTCATCCTCCCGAGTTGCAATCTCCTCCCGGACCGTACATCGCGGTGGCGCAGCGGGTGAGGTCACAGCCTCCTGCACAGGGGCGGATTTCTCGGATCTGTCCACGGATGCCGTGGTCGGCGCCCCGCGCTGGCCCGCCTTCCGTCAGACTCCCGGGCATGGACGTGGTCGAATGGGTCTCCGGACGCGGCGGCGTCGTGCGCGCATCGACGCTGGCGGCGGCCGGCGCACGGCGGCGCGACATCGAGCGTGCGCTGGATGCCGGGACGCTGCGGCGAGTGAAACGCGGCTGGGTCGCCACGGCGGACGCCGACGGGCTGCTCGTCGGGGCCGCGTCGCGGAGCGTCGTCATCTCCTGCGTCACCCAGGCCGTACGGCTGGGATTGTGGGTGCTCGAGCGAGGGGACAAACCGCACGTCTGCGCGTCGCCGCATTCGGGGCGCGCGCCGCTGTACGATGCCGTCGTCCATTGGGGGCGGCCGGTCGTGCCGCGGCATCCGGACGCACTCGTCGACACGGTCGAGAACGTGCTCGTGACGGTGGCGCTCTGTCAGAGCTTCGAGGCGGCGCTCGCCGTGTGGGAATCGGCCCTCCGCCAGGGGCTCGTTCACACCGATGCGCTCGCGCGTCTTGCTCTGCCTGCGGGCGCTCGCCGGGTGTTGGATGCCGCGGAGATCTGGTCGGATTCGGGCATCGAGACCTTCGTCGTGCCGCGTCTGCGTTGGCTGAAACTGCCGTTGCGCCGGCAGATCTGGGTCCACGGTCATCGGGTCGACCTCCTGATCGGCGCGCGGCTCGTGCTGCAGATCGACGGCGGCACGCACGTCGGCGCACAGCGCGAGGCCGACATCGCCCACGATGCGGCGCTCATGCTGCGGGGTTACCACGTGATCCGGGTCGGTTATGCGCAGGTGGTGGCGCAGTGGGAACAGGTGCAGGACCTCATCATGCGTGCCGTTGCGCAGGGGCTGCACCTCGCGCGGTGAGTGCCACACGATGTGGCATCCCGTGTACAGCTCGGGAGGAGATCGTCGTTCGGGAGGACGAAATCCCGCAGATTCATCCTCCCGGGCTGCGATCTCCTCTCGAACCGTACGTCGCCGCTGGATTGCCCTCAGCCCCGCGCGCCCCAGCCGCGTCCGGCGCGGCGGGTTGCGAGCATCCCGAGCAGCAACGCGAGGGCGGATGCCGTGGTCATCACGACCGCCATCGGCACCGCGGTGTGCTCGCCGCCGAGCCCGACGAGCGGTGACGCGATGCCCGCGAGGGCGAACTGCGCCATGCCGAGCAGGGCCGAGCCGGCGCCGCGGGTCCCGGCATCCGTCATCGCGAGAGCCAGGGCGCTCGCGTTCGCGAGGATCAGTCCCGACGCGCCGACGACGGCGAACGCGCACAGCATGAACGACCACACCGCCAGCGTGCCGGTCAGCGACAGCACCGCCAGCAGGGCCGAGGCCGAGGCGCTGATCGTCAGTCCGACCCGCAGCATGAGCCGCGGACCGACGCGGGGGGCGACGTGCGCGTTGACGAGGTTGGTCGTGATCAGCGCGGTGCCGCTCGCGGCGAATGCCAGCGCGTAGCCCAGCGGCGACAGGCCGAGCACGAGCTGGCCGACGAACGGCGACGCCGAGATGTAGGCGAGCATCGTGGCGAACCCGAGCGCGTAGGCGAGCACGAGGCCCGTGAATCGAGGGATCTTCAGCAGCGGACCGAAGCGGGCGAAGGCCGCGCCGCCGTGCCGCTTCTCGAGCGGCAGCGACTCGGGGATCGCGATCGCCGTCAGGGCGACCATCGCCGCCGCGACCGCCGCGAGCACGGCGAACACGCCCCGCCACCCCCACCAGGTGCCCACGAGGGCGCCGATCGGCGGGGCCACCATCGGCCCGATCGCGCCGCCGAGGGCGATCAGGCTCAACGCGCGCACGGCCGTCGGGCCGGTCGACAGGTCGGCGGCGATCGCACGCGAGATGACGGCACCCGCGGCGCTGGAGAACCCCTGCAGCAGACGCAGTCCGATGAGCACCTGGATGCTGGGGCTGAAGACCATCGCGACGCTGGCTGCCGCGAACACCGACAGTGCGACCAGCAGCACGGGCCTGCGCCCCCAGCGGTCGGAGAGCGGTCCGAGGATCAGCTGACCCGTGCCGGCGCCAACGAAGAAGGCGGTCAGCGTCAGCTGCACGGCGGCGCCGGAGGCATACAGCCCGGTCGCGATGTCGGTGAACGACGACAGGTACATGTCGGTCGACAGCGCCGAGGTCGCTGCCACGAACGCGAGCACGGCGAGCAGGCGCCCGGTGAGCCGGTGTTCGGTCACGCAGGTCTCCTTCGCTCGCCCCCTTGACGACATCGGTGCCGCTCACCCCGGTCGGCGAAGCAGCGACGGTTCGGGAGGAGATGGTCATTCGGGAGGATGATCGGGCCCGAATTCACCCTCCCGAAGCGCAATCTCCTCCCGAACCGCACGGGAACGCTGACGAGCCGCCGCGTTCCCGGCCTCACCGGTAGTTGACGAACTGGAGGTCGACGTCGAGGTCGGCGGCCTTGAGCATCCGCTGCACCTCCTGCAGGTCGTCGCGCGATTTGGAGCTGACCCGCAGCTCGTCGCCCTGGATCTGCGACTTGACGGATTTGGGACCTTCGTCGCGGATGAGCTTGCCGATCTTCTTCGCGTTCTCCGACGAGATGCCCTCCTTCAGCGTGGAGGCGATGCGGTACTCTTTGCCGGATGCCGTCGGCTCGCCCGATTCGAGGGACTTCAGCGAGATTCCGCGCTTGATGAGCTTGGACTGGAAGATGTCGAGCACGGCCGCGGCTCGCTCCTCGCTGTTCGCCTTGATGAGGATCGCCTCTCCACTCCACTCGATGGAGGCGCCCGTGCCCTTGAAGTCGTAGCGCTGCTCGACCTCTTTGCGGGCCTGGTTGAGGGCGTTGTCCGCCTCTTGGCGGTCGATCTTGGAGACGATGTCGAAGGAGCTGTCGGCCATGGCCTCGAGTCTACCGACGCCTGCTCTTCGTAGACTGGCGGGATGCAGCCGCTCACCGAAGACGACGTGCGCGCCGTGCTCGTGAACGCGACCGCGGACGAACGGGAGCGTCTGACGGTGCCGATGTCCTTCGTGCTGGCGGACTGGGATCACCTCGACTTCTTCGCCTGGGTCGATCCGCGCACGCGCGGTCGCGGCTACGTCGTCATCGAACGCGACCGCGCGCCGATCGGAGTCGTGGTCCGGGCGGCGGATGGCGGGCGCTCCCGCGCGGCGATGTGCGACGTCTGTCACACGATGCAGCCGGGCAACCAGGTCACGCTGTTCGCGGCGCGCCGCGCGGGGGATGCCGGTGCTCGCGGCGACAGCGTCGGCATCTACCTGTGCGCCGATCTGGGCTGTCACGAGAACGTGCGCCTGGCGGCGCCGCTCGCTCCGGGCGAGCTGCGCGTGGGCGTCGATCGCCGCATCGACGGCACGCGTGCCCGTGTCGAGGCGTTCGTCGAACGGGTCGTGGCCGGCGCCTGAGTGGGTGTGCGGTGGCGGCATCCGGGCGCTGGTTTTCGGCATCCGTCGCGGGCGGGTAAGATGATTGATCGCGCCTCCGGTCGACTGGAAAAGCCGGTCGGGTGCGCACTCGGCGAGTTACCCAAGCGGCCAAAGGGATCTGACTGTAAATCAGCCGTCTTCGACTTCGGGGGTTCGAATCCCTCACTCGCCACCCAGAAGAAATCCCAGACCAAACCAGAAAAGGCGCCCCACCGGAAACTCCCGGAGGGGCGATTTTTCTGCGTCCGATCACCGGTTGCTCGCCGTTTTGCGGCCTGTGGATAAGTCCGATGCCGCCGTGCTCGCCGTGTCAGTATGGTGCCGCGGGCGTGCCGCCCGGCGAAGGGACTGAAATGACCGAACCGATCACCTCCCCGCAATCGAGCAAGGTGCTGCGCGCCGCGATCTGGGTTGCCATCGGGGCGCTCGTCGCGGCCGCGCTCGTCTGTGTCGTCTGGGTCATCCTGGGCGACGCGAACGGCATGGTGGCCAAGGCTTTCATGACGATCGTGCTGCTGGCCGGCTTCGCCGGCGTCTCGATCGCCGAGACGAGCCTCGCGCCGCGCCGCCCGGCCTGGTTGACCCTGGCGAGCATGATCGCGTGGGTGCTGCTGCTGATGATCGGCGCCTTCCTGATCTGGATGCCGACCGTCAGCGACCGTTACGGATCCGGCGCCGAGCGGGTCTTCGAATTCGTGCTGATCGGGCTGATCATCCATGGCGCGCTCCTGCATGCACGGCTCTACCTGAGGGCGTTCCTGCGGCACCAGACGACCTTCACCACGATCGTCACGTATGTGACGATCGGGTTCGTCGGCATCCTCGCCGTCATGCTGATCGTGCCGATCATGACCGAGGAGTACGTCGACTACCGCCCGATCTATTGGCGTGTGGTGGTGGCTCTCACCATCCTCGCCGCCGTCGGAACGGCGCTCGTGCCCCTTGTGAATGCCCTGTTCGCGCCGCGCAAACCCCGTTCGATCGCACCCGCACGCTACGGCGCGCCCACGCCCTACGGCGCGCCCACGCCGGTCATGCAGTGGCCGACGTACGTCGACGGCGTCACCCCGTTGCCCGTGCTGCCCGACGGCAGCCCGGACTGGAACGCGTACTACACCGGCACGCCGACCTATGCGCCGCAGACGGGGCTCCCGGCTGCGGCGGCATGGGCTGCTGCCCCCGTGGCTCAACCGTCCGAGCAGGCCCCGCCGGTGGGCTATCGGGGCTACCCGCCCCCGCCCCCGCTGCCGCCGCAACAGTAGCGGCGGGCCTCGTTCGCGCTATCGAAAGCTGCACGCGCTGCGGAGAGGTGGGCCGAAAGGTGGGCAACGCGAGCATCTTTCGGCAGAGTCAGCCGTGAGGATGATTCGCGGGGCGCCCGTCCTGCTCTCAGCCCAGCAACTCCAGCGCGGCCATCGCGGCGTTGTGGCCACCGATGCCGCTGACGGCTCCGCCGCGCCGCGCGCCCGAGCCGCACACGAGCACACGCGGGTGCGCGGTGGCAACCCCCCACCGCTGCGCGGGGGTCTCCAAGGGCTCGTCGTCGGTGGCCCAGGGCCACGACAGGTCGCCGTGGAAGATATCGCCGCTGGCCATTCCGAGCGAGCGCTCCAGATCGCCCGTCGTGCGCGCTTCGACGCACGGCGTACCGTCGGGCGCCGTGTACACGCAGTCGGCGATCGGTTCACCCAGCACCGCATCCAGCGACGCTTGGGCCGCCGCGAGCAGCGTCGTGCGGTACGCGTCGGGGTCGGCATCCGCCCCCAGCCGGTGGGGCACCTGAAGCCCGAACAGGGTGAGGGTCTGGGCCCCGGAGGCCTGCAGCTCGGGGCCGAGGATCGACGGATCGGTGAGCGAGTGGCAGTAGATCTCGGCCGGCAGCGGGGCGGGGACGGTCCCGGCGCTCGCCGCGCGGTGGGCGTTGTCGAGCTGGGTCAGGGTCTCGTTGACGTGGAAGGTCCCCGCGAAGGCCGCCTCGGGCCGCACCGAGGTGTCGCGCAACCGCGGCAGGCGTGCCAAAAGCAGGTTGATCTTGAGCTGAGCCCCCTCCGGAGCGGGGATAGGGGCGATTCGCCCTGCTTCCGGCACGCGACCGGCGACCAACCCGTCCAGCACGGCCGGGCCGACTCCGCTCAGCACGAGCCGTCCGGCGACCACCTCGCCGTTCTCGAGGGTCACGGCGCCGTCGGGGTCGATAGCGACCACAGCGGCGCCCGTGCGAAGCTCGGCACCGGCGGCCCGCGCCGCCCGTTCGAGGGCGCCGCTGACCTGGCCCATGCCGCCGACGGGCACATCCCAGTCACCCGTGCCCCCGCCGATGACGTGGTAGAGGAAGCACCGATTCTGTCGCAGCGACGGGTCGTCGGCATAGGAGAACGTGCCGATGAGCCCGTCGGTGAAGGCGACGCCGCGGGCGAGGTCGGTCTTCAGCGATGAGCGCAGCAGTTCGCCCAGGGGGCGTTCGACCAGTCCGTCCCAGAGGTGATCGTCACGCACGAGCCCGCGCAGCGTCGACGACCGCTGCAACGGCTCGGTGACGCTCGGGAACACCGCGTGCGCGATGGGCAGCAGCCGGTCAGAGAACGCGGCGAACCGCTCCGCCTCGCGCGGATCTCCGGTCGCCCGCGCGAACGACGCGGCGGTGGCGGCGGCATCGCCGTTGTCGATGAGCAGGGCCCGCGCCGGGTCGTGCGGGTCGGGGGTGTACGACGAATACCGCCGACGTCGCAGGTGCAGCGAGAGCCCGAGGTCGGCGACGATCTGCGCAGGCAGCAGGCTGACGAGGTAGGAGTACCGCGACAGTCGTGCGTCGACGCCCGTCCACGGGCGCTCCGACACGGCGGCGCCGCCGAGGTGATCCAGCCGCTCCAGCACGACGACGCTCTTGCCGGCGCGGGCGAGGTAGGCGGCGGCGGTGAGGGCGTTGTGGCCGCCCCCGACGATGACGGCGTCGTAGATCGCGCTCATGCCCCTACGGTAGTGCGCGTAGCGTGGAGACATGGTGGATGCCGAGGAACTGCTGCACGTCGCCGTCGAGATCGCTCGCGAGGCGGGGGCGCTCGCGAGGCGGCGTCGCGAGGAGGGTGTCACGGTCGCCGCGACCAAGTCGACGCTCGCCGATATCGTCACCGAGGCCGATCGCGAGGTCGAGGATCTGATCCGGACGCGACTGGCCGATGCGCGCCCCGGCGACGGGTTCCTCGGTGAGGAATCCGGTGTCGAGGAGGGGACGAGCGGCATCACGTGGGTCGTCGACCCGATCGACGGCACCGTGAACTACCTCTACGGCATCCCGCACTATGCCGTCAGCATCGCCGCCGTCGCCGGCGAGGTCGCCGCAGCGCGCTGGACGCCGCTGGCGGGCGTCGTGTTCGCTCCGGCGACGGGGGAGCTGTTCCATGCGTCGCGCGGCGGGGGCGCCTGGGCCGGCGAGCAGCGCCTGTCGGTCTCGCAGCCGGGGGATGCCGGCGCCCTTCTCGCGACGGGATTCGGCTACGACCCGGCGACGCACGCGGGCGATCTGGAGCGCGTGCGGCGCGTCATGCCGATCGCGCGCGATCTGCGCCGCGGCGGCTCCGCGTCTCTAGATCTTGCGTACGTCGCCGCGGGTCGGCTGGACGGATATTTCGAACGCGGGTTGCATCCGTGGGACCACGCCGCCGGTGGACTGCTGGTGATCGAAGCGGGTGGCCGGCTGTGGGGGATCCCCGACGGCGCGCCGGGGCGTGAGATGACGATCGCGGCGTGCCCGGCGCTGCTCGAGCGGCTGCACGCGGCGCTGTACGCACCGGATGCGGGGGAGTCGTCACCCCCCGGCTACTCATGACACTCTCAGCCGCCAGCCGGTAGTGTTTATTTGATCGTTACGTTTGCCGCCCGAACGGCACGGGTGCGATCTTCCCCGACGTACGTCGCCGCTCTCCCCCGACGCGGCCCGACGAGAGCCATGATTTGACGCCCGACACCCCCACGGCCGACGTCGCGCAAGCGCGCCGCGACCGCCGTCAGCCCCCGGCGACACCGCAGGGTTCGGGTGCTCTCACGCGCGCCGAGTACCGCCGGTTGCAGGCCGCCGCGGCCGCAGAGGCCCCGTCGGGTGGACTCGACGAGTTCGAGGTCGCGGCGCAGTTGTTCGCCTTCACGGGTGACGAGCGCCGCCGTGCCGCGGACGTCGGCGCAGACGACGCCGAGGTGCAGTCGGCGGCATCCGTCGATGCTGTCGACCGGGTGAACGCTCCGGATGCCGCCGCTCATCGCGTGCCGCGCCGCGCACGGATGGACGCTTTCGCGATCGCCAAGCGTGTCGCTGCGGCGTCGTTCTCCATCGGCGTGATGACGGTCGTGGGCATGCTCGCGATCGGCACGACGACGCCGGTGTCCGCGCTCACTGCGGGCTCGGATGAGGTCACGGACCTCACGGTCGCAAGCGCGGAGGAGGCGTCGACATCCGAGATTCAGGCGTTCGTGTCGTCGGGTGAGACCAGCGCGGCATCCCTGGACCGTGATGAGAGCTACGACGTCGCCTCGATGGCCGATGTCGCGGCCGATTCGGGTGTGACGCTGTTCTCGGGTGCGTGGGTCAACGACCCGTCGTCGAACATCCAGTGGCCGTTCCCCGTCGGCGTGCCGATCTCGGCCGCCTACGGATCGAGCACGTACCTGGCCGAGTTCTCGACCCCGCACCGCGGCGTCGACCTGACGCCGGGCGAGGGCGCCGAAGTGCACGTCGTCGCCGCGGGCACCGTGCGCATCGCCACCGAGGCGGGTGGCGACTACGGCGTGACGGTGGTCGTGGACCACATCATCGACGGACAGTTGGTGTCGACCCGGTATGCGCACATGCAGTACGGGTCGCTGACGGTGGCCGAGGGCGACACCGTGACGGCGGGGCAGGTCATCGGCCAGGTCGGGCAGACCGGCAAGGCGACGGGCCCGCACCTGCACCTCGAGGTGCTGCTGAACGGCACGACTCACACCGACCCGATCACGTGGCTCGAGGAGTACACCGACGGCACGCACACCGTCGGCTGATCGATTCTGCCGGAGCCGTGCGCTCTGATATTCTTCTCTAGTTGCCCGCGCGCGGGCGGCACGCCCCGATAGCTCAGTGGCAGAGCACTTCCATGGTAAGGAAGGGGTCGTCAGTTCAATCCTGACTCGGGGCTCGCGGCATCCTCCTTCTCGGGCTCGGATGCGTTGCGGCGGAGTAGCTCAGTTGGTGAGAGCGCACGACTCATAATCGTGAGGTCGCGGGTTCGAGTCCCGCCTCCGCTACCACATCGCTCGCGCACTCGGGAGGAGATTGCGCGTTCGGGAGGATCGCCGCCGGCGGATTCATCCTCCTGAATGACGCGAGTCTGACCCCGTGGCGCATATCTTCAGAGCACTCGCGCTTGTTTGCGTCACGCGTTACGTCGAACGTGGATCGCCTCTCGGAGAATGCGTGGGCGCGGGTTGGCTAGAGACAACTGCCGGACCAGAGGCGCGAGACTTTGCCGCTAGCGATCTCCGCTTCGACGCCGTTGTCGACGTAGCTCAGGTGCCCCCATCCGCACCGGTCGTACGGGGTGACGATTGCGCGTACCGCCTTCTGTGTCATCCCCACTGAGATCCCTGAGTAGCTGCGTACGGGCACGCCATGAGCGCTGGCGGTCGTTACCTCCGGCGTAAGCATCTTCTCGGGGGCCAGCGGTGCACATCGGAACTTTGCGCCCTTCCAATCCCACACATTCACGGAGCCGCCCTCCCCGTCCACCTTGTATTTTTTCGGGTCGGCAGCGAACGCTTTCGTCAGCGCCTTGACGGCGCCCTTGATGTTTGCGCACGAGACGAATGTCTTCTTTCCGCTGTACACGATCGAGAACCCTGTGCTCAGAACGACAACCGCCGAGGCCTTGACAGAGACCGTCGCGCTGGTGATGCTCGCTGTGTTGTACCCCGTGGCTCTGCCGGTCACCTTCACGGAGATCTTCGTGCCAGCGTCGTTGGAACCCAGCTTGTACGAGGACGATGTCGCTCCACTGATCGACTTTCCATCGCGCAGCCACTGATAGGAGAGCTTCGCTCTCGAAGGTGCCCACGACCCCGCTTTCGCCGTCAGCGTGGTCCCTGCCCTCCCGGAGCCACTGATCTTCGGCTTGACCTTCGACAACGTCCCCTTCTTCACAGATCCCGTCTTCGCCGAGTACGCGGACGTTGTGGTCACCCCCGATCGCTTTGCGGTGACGCGGACTTTGATCTTGGATCCCACATCGCCGGCCACGAGTTTGTAGGTGCGACTGGTGGCACCTTTGATCGCGACGCCATCCCGGTACCACTGATAGGTGAGGGAGGTCGGTGTCGGAGACCAATTGCCTGTTTTCGCCTTCAGTGAAGATCCGACCTGGGCTTTGCCGGAGATCGTCGGCTTTCCCTTGGAAAATGACTTCGCCGCGACGACGATCCTGGCTGCGGGGCGATCGAGAACAGAGCCAGACGACTGCGTCATGGGAGTCGAGGCCTGGGCGGCATCGGTCGGAATGCTCAGGACAGACGTGGCGACCAGCACTCCTGAAATGACGAAGCTGAACAAGAGTTCACGTCTGCAGCGGGTGGACCTCGTCATCATGTGAGCCTCTCGGGGCGTTCTCCTGGCCTCGTTCGAGGATGCTTAAACGTAGCGGCCACATCCGCGCAGGCGCAACGGTTCGACGTGCCTCACGAAAAATGGCTGCTCGTTCTGGATGACGTGGGTTCCTTCACGGATGCCACGAGTTCTTCGGCCAGGGGTCGCCAGGGGCGCCCGGTCGGGCCGGTCAGTACGAGGGTGCGGTGCACGGCGGGTTCGAGGGGGATGAGCGTGAGCCCTTCGGGTACCAGGGGGTGGCCGAGCCCGGGGAGGATGGAGACTCCGACGCCCGCGGCGACGAGTTCCATGACGGTGCTGAGTTCGCGAATGTCCCGGGCTGGCGTGAAGCCAGGGTCGGCGGAGCGACAAATGTCGAGGATGCGTGCACGGCAGCCGGTGTCGGAGACGACCACGGGGTCGTCGAGGAGGTCTGCGACAGTGATCGAGTTGCTTCCGGCGAAGGGGTGGTCGCCGCGGACGACGGCCTCGAACTTGTCTCGGGCGACGACGACAGCCCGCCCGTCCCTCTCCTCGGGATCGATGAGGATGGCCGCGTCGACGATGCCGTCTTCCAGCCACGCGGGCATCTCGTCGTCTTCTCCTTCCAGGATGCGCACCTCGATCCCCGGGAGCAGGTGTCCCCAGTGATCCAGGAGCTGAGGGACGACGCCTGCGCAGGCGGTGGTTGACGCCGCGACCCGGACGGTGCCAGCTGCCCGGCCGAAGTGCACGTCTACGATGAGGCCGACGCGATCGGCCGCGGTGACGCTCGCGAGGGCGTGGGGAAGGAGCTTCGCACCCAGCGCGGTGAGGGCGAGCCGGGGCTGGCGATCGAAGACTTTCCCGCCGATGGTCTTCTCCAGCGACCCGACGGCGTAAGAGAGCGCCGCCTGCGTCGTGCCGGTCTCGTCCGCGGCCGCGCTGAATCCCCGCGCCTCGTGAACCGCGACGAAGGCACGCATCTGAGCGAGAGTGACGTTCACAAGGAAACCTTATAGACCGATCAGGTGCACACGTTTCCCCACCCCGGGGCACAGACGCGATGGTGGTCTCACCACGACGGGAGGGATTGGCCATGACCACAAACGTGCGAGCCGCGACAGCGCTCACACCGCTGTGGTTCGTGCTGCTCTCCTTCACCTGGGGGTCGAGCTTCCTGTTCATCAAGCTCGCTCTGGACGGTGTCTCACCGGGGACGATCGTGCTGTTCCGTCTCATCCTGGGCGGGTTGACGCTGAACCTCATCGTGCTGCTGACACGGCGCCGGCTGCCGCGGGAGTGGAGGCTCATCGGGCATCTCGCGATCGTGGCGTTCCTGTTGTGCGTGCTCCCGCTGCTGCTGTTCGCGTGGGCCGGGCAGTACATCCCCTCCGGACTGTCCGCGATCTACAACGCGACCACCCCGCTGATGACGTTGGTCATCAGCCTTGCGGTGATCCCCAACGAGCGACTCACGGCGTTCCGCACCTTCGGTGTCCTGCTCGGAGCAGCCGGCATCCTCATCGTCCTCGGCCCCTGGCAGCTGTTCGAAGACACCAGCGACCTCCACGGCACCGGGTGGGCGCAGTTGGCGTGCCTGCTCGGAACCGCAAGCTACGGACTCGCGTTCGCGTGGATGCGCCGGTTCGTCACCGGCAGCCACGACTACGACGCGCCCACCATCGCTGCGACCCAGGTCGGCCTCGCCGCGCTGATGATGCTCCTCCCGGCACCGTTCCTGCTCACCCAGCCCCTGCACTTGGATGCCACCATCATCGTGTCCCTGCTGATCCTTGGCATCCTCGGCTCTGGTCTGGCCTACATCTGGAATACGGCGATCGTCACCGCCTGGGGCGCAACCCCGGCTTCCACAGTCACCTACCTCTCACCGCTGGTCGGCGTCGCGCTCGGCATCCTGATCCTGGGCGAGACCATCACCTGGAACCAGCCCGTCGGCGGCGTGATCACCATCCTCGGCATCCTCATCAGCCAGCAAGCAATCGCCCCTGGGCTACGCTGGCGCGCCTCATCGGCTCGACGCCCGATGGGCTGTGGTCGTTGATCATCCGGACGGTTCCATCGACGAGGACGAGCGTGACCCGCGATGTCCGCGTCACGCCGAACGCGCGGCCATCCGAGCTTCGGCATCAGTCGTGCTTGGGTACCGTTCGGGAGGAGATTGCGCGTTCGGGAGGATCGCCGGCGGCGGATTCATCCTCCTGAACGCCCATCTCCTCCCGAATGCACCATCCGCAGTCGCGTGAACTCCGACCTCCCACCACAAAAGCCGCGGGCGCCGGGCCGGGGATCCCCGTGCCCGACGCCCGCGGCGTCGCGATCAGTGGTCGAACGAGCCGTCGCTCTTCTTCGCCCGGGTGCCGTCGCTGCGGCTGTCGGGCTCGTACGATTCGGGATCCAGGGTGCCGCCCTCGCTGAGGACCTGGATCTCTGTCGTCTGCACGCGCAGCGGCGGGGCGGCCGCCAGCGTGTCGGGTTCTTCCGGGGTGCCCGGGAGGAAGACGTTGAAGAACAGGTTCAGCAGTACGGCCACGATCGCCGCCGAGCTGATGCCGGAGTCGAAGATCGTGGCGAACCAGTCGGGGAAGGCGTGCCAGAAGTCCGACGAGACGACGGGGATGAGCCCGAACGCCAGGGACGACGCGACGATCACCAGGTTGTTGTTGCCCTGGAACTGGACTTTCGACAGTGTGCGCACACCGCTGGCGGCCACCGAGCCGAACAGCACGATGCCGGCACCGCCGAGCACGGGGCCCGGGATGAGGCTGAACACGGCCGACGCCATGGGCGACAGGCCCAGCACGACCAGGACGATGCCACCGGCGGCCACCGCGAAGCGGCTCTTGATGCCGGTGAGGGCGACCAGGCCGACGTTCTGGGCGAACGCAGATGCCGGGAACGCGTTGAACAGCGGAGCGATCATCGACGCACCCATGTCGGCACGCAGGCCGTTGCCGACGCGGCGTGCGTCGACCTTCGTGCCCACGACCTCGCCCACCGCCAGGAGGTCGGCGGTCGTCTCGACCATGATCACGAGGATCACGATCACCATCGAGATGATGGCGCCGATCGCGAACTGCGGTAGGCCGAAGGCGAACGGCGTCGGGAGGGCGAAGATCGCCGACGAGCTGACCGCGCTGACGTCGACCATGCCGAAGATCAGCGCGACGATCGTTCCGATCGCCAGTCCCAGCAGCACTGCGAGGCGCGAGAGCGCCTGGATCTTGCTGAGCACGATCACCACGAGGAAGGAGAACAGCGCGAGCAGGATCTTGTCCATCGAGGCGAAGCCGGTATTTTCGACCACTTCGCCGGCATCGTTGGTGACCGTCGCGTTCCCGGTGATCCATCGCGCCGCCACCGGCATGAGCGACAGGCCGATCACGGTGATGATCGAACCGGTCACCACGGCCGGGAAGAAGCGCACGACGCGCGCGAAGAACGGGGTGATGACGAGGCCGACGGCGGCCGCGACGATGATCGCGCCGTATACGTGCTGCAGGCCTTCGGTGCCGTCGTCACCGATGATGGCGCTGATCGTCGACACCGCGGCGAACGAGGTGCCCTGCACGAGCGGCAGCTGCGAGCCGAAGAACGGCACACCGAGGGTCTGCAGCAGCGTCGCGAGCCCGCTCACGAACAGGCCGCAGGCGACGAGGATCGCCTTTTCGGCGGTATCCAGTCCCGCGACACCGCCCACGATGAGCGGGACAGCGATGACGCCGCCGAACATCGCGAGGATGTGCTGGATGCCGTAGCCGAACGTGGGGCCGAGGCCGAGGCGTTCATCTTCGGGACGGGTGGTTTTGGTGGGACTGGATGAGGCGGTGGTGGTAGGGCTGGTCATATCGGCTCCTTGGCAAAGGGTGAGCCCGCCGCCGGCGTGGCCGGCGGCGGGGCGAGATCAGATGAAGGTGGGGATGTCGGCCCAGGCATCGGGTGCCGGGGCGACGCCGTCGCGGATGATGGTGCCCTCGATGAGGCCGTAAGGGCGGTCGGCCGCGATGAAGACCTCGTTCGGGTTCTCCAGGCCGAACGGGGACAGGTCGTAGACGAAGTGGTGCTTGTTGGGCATCTGGAACCGCACCTCGGCGATCTCGGGGCGGGCGGCGATCGCGGCCTTGCCCATCTCGAAGAGCGTCTGCTGCAGAGCCAGGGAGTGCACGGTCGCGAAGGTCGACAGCAGGATCGCGGAGACTTCGGCGTACAGACCGTTGTAGTCGATGCCAGCCTCCACGGCCTCGGGCAGGAAACGCCAGCGTCCGGTCACCGACGTGGCCATGATGCGGTCGTTGGTCTCGACGAGGGTCGTGTACTTGTCGCGGGGGAAGCCGGCGAACTCGCTCCCGGTGGACTTGAGCACGACGAGATCCTTCACGCCGCCGGTGACGTGGGTCAGGCCGTCCTGCTTGGTGACGGTGGCCAGACGCGTGCCCTGCCCCTTGCGCACGAAGGAGTGGTCGTGGCCGACGCCGTCGACGAGGATGCGGTCCCACTCGTACTGCTCGGCCTGCCACACGCCGCCTTCGATCCAGTCGAACGACGACACGAAGTGCTCGCCGAGGGTGAGCAGGTACTCCTCCGGGGAGGGGATGCCGTGCTCCTTCGCGAACGCGAAGGCGGTGTTCTTCTGGGTGTCGGTGGCGACGACCAGGGCGTTGTCTCCGGCGAGGTACGAGTCGATCAGAGCTGCGCCACGCAGCTGCGAAGTCACGTTCAGGTCGATGATCTCGTGCCGCGGGGTGTCGCGCACGATGCGTACCACCCGGTTCTCGGCCTTGCCGTACTTGTTGGTTCCTAGAGTGACGTTCACGTCGGTCATGCGTGTGCTCCCGTGTCGGTGGCGAATGAGGTTCTGAATTGTGAAGCTATGCCTTAACGGGGCGCCTCCGGTTGCGGTCATGTTAAAGAGCTGTTTCGTCTGTTACGAGATGCCATGAGCCCGTGCCTACACTGGGAGCGACATCGCCGGATGTCGGCATTCGCACCGCCGATGCGCCAGCGGGGAGGACTACGTGACGGATCGGCTCGAGTCGGCTGCACCGATCGGTGCGCGACTGCGTCGGCTGCGCAAGAGGTCGGGGATCTCTCTGCGAGCGGTGGCGGAGGCCGTCGGGATCTCATCGAGCGCGCTGTCGCAGATCGAGAACGGCGTCATGCAGCCCTCGGTGAACCGTCTGATCGAGATCGTCACGGTGCTGCAGGTGCCCGTCGCGGCGATCTTCGACGACCATGACGTGCTGCAACCGGTCAGCCTCGGCTCGGACTCGGCATCCGAGCCGTTCCCGGGAGTCCTCGTGGCCCCGGCCGGAGCGACAGCGGAGCGCACCCTCGGGCAGGGCGTCGTGTATCGCCGGCTCACTCCCGTGGATCTGGTGGGAGTCGATCTCTACGAGACGGTGTACCCGCCGTTGGCCTCATCGAGCCTCGACGGAGCGATGCTCGTGCACGAGGGCTACGAGGCGGGGCGGGTGGTCAGCGGTACGATCTGCTTCGAGTTCACCGAGGGCGTCGTCGAACTCGGCCCGGGCGCCTCACTGTCGTTCTGGGCGACCCGGCCCCACCGGGTCGTGAACCCATCGCCCGACACCGAGGCCGTGGCGATCTGGCTGACCATGCGTGGCTATCGAGCCCTCGACACGCCGAGCGATGACGGCGGACTCACGCCGGTGCACTAGGAAGGAACCATCATGACCGAGACTGAGCCCGCCCACCTTCGACGATCGCTGGGGCTCGTGCCCCTCATCGTGTTCGGCCTGTCGTACATGGCTGTCGCCACGGTGTTCACGACGTACGGCATCGTCAATCAGCTCACTGAGGGCCACCTCGTGCTCTCCTACGTGGTGGCGCTGGTCGTCATGCTCTTCACCGCCAGCAGCTACGGTGCGATGGTGCGCAAGTACCCGGTCGCCGGGTCGGCGTACACCTATACGCAACAGTCCTTCGGCGGTGCAGCAGGCTTTCTCACCGGCTGGATCCTGATGCTCGACTACCTGTTCATCCCGATGATCAACTTCATGATCCTGGGGCTGTACATGGGCACGCAATTCCCGTCGGTGCCGACCTGGATCTTCATGCTGGCGTGCCTGCTGGTGGTGCTGTTGTTCAACGTGCTCGGCATCAAGCTCGTCAACAACGTCAACATCACGATCATCGCGGTCACCGTCGCCGTGATCGTGGTCTTCGCCTTCCTCGCGGTCAAGACGGCGATCGCCGACCCGAACGCACCGGGGATCCTCGACCCGTTCATCCCCGGGGCCGTCGGCTTCAGCCCCGTCCTCACGGGCGCCGCGGTCCTCGCTCTCTCTTTCCTCGGATTCGATGCCGTCTCGACGCTCTCGGAAGAGGCCAGGGACCCCCGCAAGACCATCCCGCGGGCCATCACGCTCACGACCCTCATCGGCGGCGGCATCTTCATCGTGATCTCGTGGCTTGGCGCTCGCGCCTTCTACCTCGACGACTGGAGCACGGCTTCGGACGACCTGATCAACGCGCCCGGCGTCGTGCTGGCCGAGCACGTCGGCGGTCAGGTGCTCGTCACCGCGTTCCTTGTGATGGTCGTCATCGGCTGCTTCGGATCGGGCCTTGCCGGTCAGGTGGCCGTCTCCCGCATCATCTACGCCATGGGGCGCGACGGCATCCTCCCCAAACCCTTCGCGTACATCTGGCCGAAGTACGGCACGCCCGTCGTCGCGGCTGTCACGGTGTCGGTGGTCGCGCTGTCGAGCATGTTCCTCTCGCTCGACCAAGCCGCCTTCATGATCAGTTTCGGCGCGCTCGGCGCGTTCTCGATGGTCAACCTGGGAGTCATCAAGGTCTACCTGTTCCCGAAGGACGCACCTCGGCCCGTCGGCGTGTGGCCGATCATCCGATACGGCATCATCCCCCTCATCGGCCTGCTGCTGACGCTGTGGCTGTGGACCTCGCTGCAGCCGTTGACCTGGATCGTCGGCGGCGTGTGGCTGCTGATCGGGTTCGCCATCCTCGTCGCCAAGACGCACTTCTTCCGTCGCCCCGTGCCGACTCTCGACTTCAGCGAGGACTCAGCCCTCGACCCGGTCGAGTGAGGGGGGTCGGCATGTCCGCGCAGCTCTACACCGGCGCGACCGTTTTCACCGCAGACCGCGACCGCCTCGCCGCGGACGCCTTCGCGGTGGCGGACGGCCTGTTCGTCGCGGTGGGGACGGATGCCGAGGTGCGCGCCGAACTGGAGCGCCGCGGCGTCCGCGACATCGACGAGATCAGCCTGGACGGCGCTTTCGTGCTGCCGGGCATCATCGACGCACACGCGCACCTGGCCATGTTCGGCGAGGCGCTCGGCAAGGTGGCGCTACGCGATTGCACCTCCCTGGAGGAGATTCAGGAGCGCCTGCGCGCTGCGCGCGCCGCAGCCCCCGATGCGAAGCGGATTCTCGGCGCGGGCTGGCTCTTCGACGTCGTCGGCGACGCGCATCCGACCGCCGCGATGATCGACGAGGCCGTCGGCGACGTTCCGGTGTACCTGGATGCCAATGACCTCCACTCGGCCTGGGTGAACACAGCAGCCTTGGCCGAGATGGGCATCGACGCCGCAGCCCCCGACCCGATCGGCGGGGAGATCGCGAGAGATGACCAGGGCCGGGCCACCGGCATGCTGTACGAGACGGCGTGTACGCAGTATGTGTGGGGGTTCCTCAGCGAACAGACGACTCCCGACGAGCTCGTCGGGCATCTGGAGCGGGCGTTCGCCGGCTATCTGGCGGACGGCGTGACGACGGTCACCGATATGGCGCTCACCGTGGCCGAGGTCACCGCCATGCGGCAGCTCATCGCCCGTGACGGGCGCCTGCCCTTCCCGGTGACCGGGCACATGCTGATCGAGCCGAGCGGAGACACCGGCACAGACCTCGCCGCCGTGGCGGCGACGGTGCGGCTACGCGACGAACTCGCCGGCACCGGCGAAGACGAGTGGCTGCGCGTCGTGGGGATGAAGTTCATCATGGACGGGGTCATCGACGCGTGCACCGCGGCGATGCGCGCCCCGTACGCCAACGGCAGCAATTGCGATCCGATCTGGAGCTACGACGCCGCGTGCCCGGTCGCGGCCGCCGCTGACGCGGCCGGGCTCCAGATCGCGATGCACGCGATCGGCGACCGCACCAGCGAGATCGCGCTCGATGTGCTCGAGCACTGCATCCGAGAAAACGGCGAGCACCCTCGGCGGCATCGTGTCGAGCACCTCGAATCGGTCACCGAAGAGACCATCGCGCGCATGGCGAGACTGGGTGTGGTCGCCTCGATGCAGCCGGTGCACTGCGACCCGGCGGTGCTCTCGAACTGGAAGGCGGTGCTCGCCGACGAGCGGCAAGAACTGGGCTTCCCGTGGCAGTGGCTGCGCGCGCACGGCGTGGCGTATGCGCTCAGCACCGACGCCCCCACGGCGCCCCACCAGCCGCTGCCGAACCTGTACATCGCGCTCACCGGGAAGTCGGCGCTGAACCCGAGCCTGGACGCCTACCACCCCGAGCGGGCGTTCACCCCCGAGGAGGCGCTCGTCGCCGTCACCCACGGCGGCGCGTACGCCGGCGGCTTCGAATCGCTACGGGGACGGATTGCCGCAGGGCTGGAGGCGAACTTCGTCGTGCTCGATGTCGATCCGCTCAGCGCCGAGCCCGAGGCGTTGCTCTCGGCATCCGTTCTGGGGTCCTACGTGCGCGGTCAGCTCCCGCGGTAGGTCGAATACGCGAAGGGGCTCAGCAGCAGCGGCACGTGATAGTGACGGGCCGGATCGGTGATCGTGAAGGCCACGGTCACCGACGGGTAGAACGCCGCGACGCCGCTGGCGGCGAAGTACGCGCCGGTCGCGAAGGAGAGCGCGTAGTCGCCGGGAGCGAGAGCATCGGTGCCGAGACCGAGGCGGCCGTCGGCGTCGGTGAGGCCGCGGGCGATCTCGCTGCCGGCGGCATCGGTCAGCACGACGTCCACCGCGGTGGCGGGGGACCCGGTGGTGGCGTCCAGGATGTGGGTGGTCAGCGGGCTCGTCACGGTGTCTCCTCGGTCGGGGTCATGCTCTGGTGAAGTCGTAGCAGCGCGATCTCGCGCAGCTGGTCGAGCGCTTCGGCTGTCTCGGTCTCCGGGTCGGCGGCGAGCCGGCGTTCCAGGGCGGCAAGCATCTCCTCGGGGGAGCGCCCGGCGGCGCGGATGAGGAACACCCGTCCGAAGCGCTCCTCGTAGGCGGCGTTGGCTGCGGCCATCCGCTCGGCGATGTCGGCGCCCGCCGAGGACATCGCGGCCTGCTCGCGCCGGGATGCGTCGGCGTCGGCTCCCGTGCCGGTCGGGCGCTGCCCGATGCGCGGGTGGTGGGCCAGGGCCGCGTCCAGGTCGGCATCCGTCCACTGTCTCGCGGACTCGTCGGCGGCCTGCGCGAGCTGTTCCACTGAGTCGAACGGCCGGGCGGCGACCAGCGCGTCGATCCACCACGGCACCGCCGCCCACACACCTGCCACAGCGGCGGCTTCGTCGGCGGGCAGGAGATTGAACGTCTGCAAGTCCATGGGTGGACCGTACCGCGGATGCGTTTCGGTCGCATTACGCACGAGGCCCCGTGTGGGGGAGTTGCTGGCAGTTGTGGTGCCCTCGGGGCCTGTGACCCCGCCACCAGTGCCATGGCGTGGGATGCCGTCTCGAAAGAGACCCCGGATTTACACCGTCGAAACCTCCTCCGCATAGGGTTAAGCCATGGGTTTACGCCGTGACCGGGAGCGGATCGTTATCCGCGCCGCCCGGGTGTACTTCGGCGGCGTGTTCCACCCCGCTGCCATCGTCGTCGAACACGGGCGGATCGTCGATATCGTGGGGGCGCGCGAGAAGGTCTCGCGTGCGCGTGCGATCTCTGTGCCCGACGATGCCGTGCTGCTGCCGGGCCTCGTCGACGCGCACGTGCACGTCAACGAACCCGGCCGCACCGAGTGGGAAGGCTTTCGCAGTGCGACGCTCGCCGCCGCCGCCGGGGGCGTGACGACGATCATCGACATGCCGCTGAACAGCATCCCCCCCACCACCACGGCGGACAACCTCGACGTCAAGCGCCGCGTGGCCGCACCCGCCGCGCACGTCGACGTCGGCTTCTGGGGCGGCGCCGTGCCGGAGAACCTGGGACGGTTGGCTCCGCTGCACGAGGCCGGCGTGTTCGGGTTCAAGTGCTTCCTCGCACCCTCCGGCGTCGACGAGTTCGGCCACCTCGATCGCGCTCAGCTCGACGCGGCGATGGAAGAGGTGGCCGCTCTCGGGTCGCGACTGATCGTGCACGCCGAGGACCCCGGGCTGCTGGCCGGCGACGGCGAGCTCGGCAACACCTACTCCGCGTTCCTCGCCTCTCGCCCCGCCGCCAGCGAACGATCGGCGATCGGCGCCGTGATCGACGCCGCGCGTCGCACCGGCGGGCGGGCGCACATCCTGCACCTCAGCGACGCGGGAGCCCTTCCCGCGATTCGCGCGGCCAAGGCGGAGGGCATCGCCCTCACCGTCGAGACGTGCCCGCACTATCTCACGATCGCCGCGGAGAACATTCCCGACGGAGCGTCGGAGTTCAAATGCTGTCCGCCGATTCGCGAGGCCGCCAACGGGGATGTGCTCTGGGAAGCGGTGCTCGACGGCACGATCGACGCGATCGTCAGCGACCACTCGCCGAGCACGATCGATCTCAAGCGTGCCGGCAAGGGCGACTTCGGCCTCGCCTGGGGCGGGATCTCGGGGCTCCAGGTGGGGCTGTCGGCGGTGTGGACGGAGGCGCGGCGGCGCGGCATCCCGCTCGAGAGCATTCTCCCCCTGTTCACGACCGGCCCCGCCCGTGTGGCGGGCCTGGCCGGTGCCGGAGAGATCGCGGTCGGCGCACCCGCGCACCTCGTCGCGTTCGGCGTCGACGACCCCCTGTCGGTGCGCGCCGAGGAGCTGCTGCACCGCAACCCGATCACGGCCTACGACGGAAAGCTGCTCACCGGACGGGTGCGACGCACCTGGCTGCGCGGCAGCTCGGTCTTCGACGTGAGCGAGGGCGGTGCCGGGGAAGCGCCCCGATTCCGCTCGCCCGCTCGCGGGGTCCTGCTCGACCGGGCGGTCGCCGCGTGAGCGCGCTGTGGCCGGCCGATGCCTTCCCGGTGGAGATCCTGCAACCCGGTGTCGGCGCGCTCGAGGGCGATCATTATCTGCCGGCGACCGTGCAGAGCGTTCTCTGGGGGCGCCTGCCGTGCGAGCGGGATGCCGCCGTTTTGACGATCGCCTCCGGCGATGTCGTCACGATCGACACGGTCAGCCACGAGGGCATCCTGGAGGATCAGGGCAAGGACCCGCTCGCTTACTTCGGTGGCCACGGCGTGCCCCCGGGGGCGGTGTTGGACGACGCGATCGAGATCGCCGGTCGCCTGGCGCGCGACCCCGAGGCCGACGGACCGCACGTGGTCACCGGGCCGATCCGGGTGAACGGCGCGGCCCCCGGCGATCTGCTGAAGATCACGGTGCTGACGTTGCATCCGCGCGTGCCGTACGGCGTCATCTCCAACCGGCACGGCAAGGGAGCCTTGGTCGGCGAGCTGCCGCGCACCCCCGGCACGGTGAGCGTCTTCACGCCCGTCGAACGCCGCGGCGATCGGCTCGTCGGCGTGTTGCCGCTGACGGCGGGCGCTGCGCCCGCCGTGGAGTTCCCACTCGAGCCGTTCCTCGGGACGATGGGCGTCGCCGTCGCCGGCGACGAGCGCCCGCACTCCGTCCCGCCGGGTTCGCACGGCGGCAACATCGACATCCGTCTGCTCACCGAGGGCTCGGTGCTCTACCTGCCGGTGCAGGTGGACGGCGCCCTCGCCTACGTCGGCGACCCGCACTTCGCGCAGGGCGACGGCGAGGTCGCTCTGACGGCCCTGGAAGCATCGCTGCGCGCGACGCTGCGCTTCGAGGTCGTGCCGCGGGATGAGGCGCTCGCCGCGTTCGGCGACGTGCTCGGCCCGCTCGTGCGCACTCCCGAATACCTCGTTCCCACGGGACTCGACCCCGATCTGGGCGTCGCGATGCGCCGGTGCGTGCGTGCGGCGATCGATCTGATCCAGGCGCGCTGGGGGATGGACGAGCATCTCGCCTACGCTTACCTCAGCGCCGCGACCGACTTCGACATCTCGCAAGTGGTCGACATCGTGTGCGGCGTGCACGCCCGCATCCGCGAAGCCGACTTCGCCGGCATCCCGGTCGCCGACACGACAGACTCGAGAGGGAGCGACGCATGACCGACCCGAGCGAGCTGCCGGACGACCTGCGCGCGGCGTTCGAAGCTTATGAAGCCGCCATCCTTGCGAACGACCTCGAGGTGCTCGACGCATCGTTCGCGCCCGGGCCGGCCACGATGCGTGGCGATGCCGCGGGCCTGCTCGTCGGCCACGACACGATCAGCGCCTTCCGCGGCGCCCGGGGGGGTGTGCCCGAGCGCGTCATCGAGCGCATCGAGCATCGCGCGCTCGGTCCGGATGCCGCCCTGCTCGTCTCGATCTCGCGCTACCGCGGCGGCGGGACGGGCCTGCAGACCCAGGTCTGGCAACGCATCGACGGGCGCTGGCTCATCACCGCGGCCCACGTGACCCCCCGCGCGCAGGCGCTCGACCGTTCGGTGTGGCGCACCGTCGGCGACCCGCTGTGGCAGGGGGCGTGGGAGGGACCCCTGGCGGGGCTCACCGTGGCCGTCAAAGACCTCTTCGCGATCAAGGGCTACCGCATCGGCGCCGGAAACCCCACTTATCTCGATTCCGCCCGCCCTGAGCCGCACACCGCGCCGGCGGTGAGCGAGCTGCTGCACGGGGGGGCGTCGCTGCGCGGCATCGCCCGCACCGACGAGTTCGCGTATTCGATCGCCGGCGACAACGTGCACTACGGCACGCCGCCCAACGGTGCGCTGCCCGGTGCGCTGCCCGGCGGCTCGTCGAGCGGGCCGGCATCGGCCGTCTCCACCGGCCAGGCCGACATCGCCCTGGCCACCGACACCGCCGGATCCATCCGCGTCCCCGCGTCGTACCAGGGGCTGTGGGGACTGCGCACGACGCACGGTCTCGTGCCGCGCCAGGGGCTGCTGCCACTGGCGCAGTCGTTCGACACCATCGGGTGGCTCACACGCGACGGTGAGACGCTGCAGCGGGTCGCCGAGTGGGCGCTGGGCTTCGGCGGATCCGAATCCACCGAGCGCATCTACGGCGAGTCGGGTGCCGACCTGCCGTGGCGGCTGCTCGTGGTCGCCGAGGCGGTCGACGCGGTGGATGCCGCTACGCGGACGGCCTTCGACGCGTTCCTTGTCCGTCTCGCCGCGTGCGACGACCCGCCGCAGCTGCGGCGCCAGTCGATCGGCGACCTCGACGAGTTCTATGGGCCGTTCCGCACGGTGCAGGCGGCCGAGGCATGGCGCAGCGACGGCGACTGGCTACGTGCTCATCCCGATGCCGTCGGTCCCGCCGTGGCGGAGCGGTTCCGGCTGGCGTCAGAAGTGACCCCGGAAGCCGAGGCATCCGCCCGCGCCGCCCTCGAACCCCAGCGTGCACTGCTGCAGCGCCTGACCGACGGCGACGTGCTGATCATGCCGACGGTGCCCGGTCCCGCGCCCGCCCGCACCGCGCGCGGTCCCCAGATCGACGCGATCCGTCAGGCCACGCTGCGCATGACCTCGCCCGCCGCGGTGGGGGGCCTGCCGGCGCTGACGGTACCGCTGCTGACCGTGCCCTCGCCGCTCGGGCCCGCCCCCGTCGGGGTGTGCCTCATCTCGCGCGCCGGCACCGATCTCGCCCTCGTGCGTCTCGCGCGGCGCATCGCTGCGGCGACCCGCCCCGAACTGGAGTTGTCATGACCGTCCCCGGCCCGATCGACCCGCCCGCCCGCCTGCTGATGGGCCCCGGCCCGATCTCGGCGTACCCGAGCGTGCTGCGGGCGATGTCGGCACCGCTCGTGGGTCAGTACGACCCGTTCATGACGGCGGCGATGGCCGAGACCCAGGAGCTGTACCGCGGGGTGTGGAACACCGCCAACGAGGCGACGCTGCTGATCGACGGCACGAGCCGCGCCGGCATCGAGGCGGCCATCGTCTCGCTCGTGCGCCCCGGCGACCGTGTGCTGGTGCCGGTGTTCGGGCGCTTCGGGCACCTGCTCGCCGAGATCGCCGAGCGTGCGATGGCCGAGGTGCACACGATCGAGGCCGAGTGGGGGCAGGTGTTCCCGGCATCCGTCATCGAAGAGGCCATCGTGCGCGTGAAGCCCGCGCTCCTCGCGCTCGTGCAGGGCGACACGTCGACGACCATGAACCAGCCGCTCGAGGACATCGGCGCGATCTGCGCGCGCCACGGCGTGCTGTTCTACTCCGACGCGACGGCCTCCCTCGGCGGCAACGCGTTCGACGCGGACGCGTGGGGGCTGGATGCCGCCACGGCGGGTCTGCAGAAGTGTCTCGGCGGACCGAGCGGATCGTCGCCGATCACTCTCTCTCCGAGAGCCGTCGAG
>JASGEE010000001.1:0-4576 GCA_047606715.1 Microbacterium sp. | reverse complement strand
CGCCTGCGCGGGCGTGTCGCCGCCCACGAGCACGCGCACGCGCCACGTGCCGCCTGCCTGCGCCCGGCTCAGCTCGCGGTGGCGGGCCTGGGCGCGCTCCAGCTCCACCCGACGCGCCTGGCCGACCTCGGCCCGGGTCAGCGGGAGGATCTCGGTCGTCAGCGCGTCGAGCACCGTCTGCGTCGCGGACGGATCCAGCGGCTCGGCGAGGACCACCCACGCGAACGGGTCGGCGCCGGCGGCGGCGTACTTGTCGAACCATCCCCGCCGGGACGGACCGGAGCGCTCCCCCGCGGCGGGCGCCCACAGCTGGTCGTGACGGACGACCACGGGCACCCAGTGCGCGAACCGCTCCAACTCCCGGGTCGCGTCCGCGCCACGGTGGACGCCCTGCGCGCCCGGCGGGAACAGCATCGACACCGGCCGGTCGGGCACCTCCTCGTCGGCCGCGGCGGCGAGCACCGACGGCGCGGGCCGACCGCCGACCAGCAGCGTGAGGGCGGCGTCGCCGGGCAGCCGCGCCCATGCCGAGAGCAGCACAGGCTCGTCCGCACCGGCGGTGCGCAGCTGACCGTGGAGCCCCGCGATCGCGGCCAGCAGCCGATCCGGCTCCTCCGCGCCGCTCTGCCGATCCGGATGCCGGCGCGCGGCCGGGGCGGGAACCTGGACGAGCTGCATCAGCTCGATGCCTGCGAGGGCGTTCATGACTCCTCCCACGGGACCGTCGAGACGCGGTCGCGCACGGCGATCTCCGGATCCGCGTCGGCCAGGCTCACCCGCCGTCTCCCGCCGGAGCCGTCCACCAGCAGGAAGACGGTGTCGGCCATCGCCATCAGGGTGTTCGGCTCGACGAGGAACTCGTAGACCCGCGCGCGGCTCTCCGAGCTGCCGGCGTTCTCCGCCACCGACCAGCCGCGGTTGGTGCCCCAGTTGTGTCCCCGTCCGGTCGAGTTGCCCGTGTTCCGGCCCGGCACGCCGCTGAGTCGCACCCGCGCGCTGAAGCCGTCGTTCGTGCTCGCACCGAAGCTGTCGCCGCCGGACTCGCTCCAGGTCGTCCCCGACTGCGTCGAGGTCTGGTTGAGCACGAACCTGTGGTCGCGCCCGACGAACTCCGCCGCCAGCTGGGCGTCCTTGTGGTTGTCCTGGCGAAGGATGCACACCGCGCCGCCGGTGCCGAGGAAGCGCTCCAGCTCGCCGCCGGCCTGCTCGATCATGATGACGAGCCGCACACCGGCCCGGCGGGCGTGCTCGGCGAAGACCTGCAGGGGCGCGGCGCCGAAGCGATCGGCTCCGGCGAGCACCACGACCCCCTGCGGTCCGGCGGGCGTGCCGAGCGCGTGCTGCGCCAGGTGCAGCAGCAGGCGGTCCAGGGTGTCCTTGACGTCGTCGCGCGCTCCGATGGTGGCCACGACCGACACCGCCTCCTGGCTCCACAGCGGATAGGAGCGCGGCGCGGCCGCGGTGAGGGCGGCGAGGGCCGCGAGCTGGTCGGCGACGTAGCGCAGCTGCCGTGCCGTCCACTCGTTGGCATCCAGATCGCCGACGTGGGCGGCGATGCGGGTGACCTCCGTCGGGGTGAGCGACGCGATCGCGATGCCCTGCCGCAGCACCTGCACGCCGGCGGCGAGCCGGCCGAGCGTCACCGGACCCTCCAGACCGTCGAGCACCAGTTGGAGCACGTGCCTGATGAGCGCGCGCTCGTGCCGCAGGTCGGCGGACTCCCCTCGAGCGGCCAGAGCGTCGGCCACGCATCCGGGCAGCTGGTTCGTCGCAACCGCGCCCAGCAGGTCGAGGTCGGCACCGCCCTCGCCCAGCGGTGCGATCCGGGTGGTCAGCCCGGCGGAGCTCGCGAGCCCCACGAGCCGGTCCCCGACGCCGTCGCCGGTGAAGTCGAGGAGCGTGATGCGGTTCCCGGCGGCCAGCTCGGTGCTGCCCATCGTGGCCAACAGGCTCGACCAGCCGCGGCGGCCCCGATCGCCGCCGATCACGTCCACGCGCGCGGGCGGAGTGCGCGGGGCGACCGGATGCCACCGTGGACCGTGCTCGAACCGGTGCGCGGCCTCGCGGGCGGCGGCCTGCGCCGCCTCGAAGCGGGACTGCGCCTGCTGCCACTGCTGCACCGCCTGCTCGTGGCGCCGACGCGCGTCGGCGGCGGCCCGCCGCGAGGGCTCCTCGAACGCCTCGATCGCCTTCGAGGCCCGGCGCACGCCGAAGATCGCGCGGATCACGCCGATCGACAGCATCCCGGCCACCAGGAGCACCACGATGCGGAAGACGTCCATCGCCTGCGGGCCGGCGATCTGGACCTGATCGACGATCACCACCTCGTAGGCGAGGTAGCACGCCACCGCCAGGACCGCGAAGACGATGCGCCGCAGCAGCCGGGACACGGCCTTCGCGCGCTCCCGGTGGAGCACCGGGTCGTGCGGCCGGGGCGGCTCGGTCCACGGCTGCGGCGGCTCGGGCCGCAGCCCGGGGTCGGGCACGGGCTCGGGCTCGGGCGCCGCCGCCCACCCCCACCGGGCCGGCGGGGCGAACAGGGCGGCGGCCAGTCGGTCGGGCTCGGCCGACGGCATCCGTGCCGGCGGCCACGAACCGATCTCGGGGCGATCGTATGCCTGCATGCTCACGGCTCTCCTCCTCAGCCCTCGGCGCGGCCGGTCGTGAGCGCGAGCAGTCGGCGCGGCCGGGCGAGCGCGGGCGGCGGGACCGACCCGGTCGGCAGCGCGGGCGGACCGGGGAGCCCCGGGATCGCCACGGCGACCCGGTCGGTGTGCGGTGCGGCCGACCCGTCGAGCGCGGCGCGGGCGGCGTGCATGCCGGCCACGACGGCGTCGGACGTGTCGGCACCCTCGGCGAGCCGGGCGAGCGCGGCGTCGACCGCGGTCCCGGTCAACTCGGGGCCGCCGCCGACGATCACGCTGAAGAAGTCGTGCCATTCGGCTGCGGGCGCGGTGGTGGTGTCGGGGTACATGGTGTCCTCCTCGTAGCGGTTCTGTCGCTACGTGAGGGACGTGAGCGCGCCCCTGGATACATCGCTCAGCCGGCGCCGAGGCAGACGAACCCGCTCGGGCGGTCCGCGACGGCGGCGGCCAGCGCTCGGGCCGGCGGAAGTCCCGCCAGGAGTCCTGCGTAGAGGTCGGCCATGACGGCCGCCGTCTCCGCGTCGCCGGTGCGCGCGACGCTCGCGACGACGCACCCGGCGCCGGCGGCCAGTACCGCGGTCGCGATGCCGAGCGCCTCGTCGCCGGGGCGCACGTCACTGATCCCCAGATCGCACGCCGAGAGCACGACGATGCGCGGCGGCCGAGCGACGGTGAGCAGGTCGTAGCCCATGAGCAGCCCGTCGGCGAGCTCGAGGCCGGAGAAGAGCGGGTTGTCGGCCGCGTGATGACCGTGACAGGCGACGTGCACCACGTCGTGGCGCGACAGCGCGGCGCGGACCGCGCCGGTGGTGGCCGTGGGGAGCACCGTCGCCGGGACCCCCGCAGCCCGCGCGAGCGCGGCGAGGTGCGCGACCTCCTCCGTCGCGTGCGGAAGGCGCGGGCCGGCCGCGAGCACCAGCGAGCCGAGGTCCGCCGTCGCCCGCTCGGACCGCTGCACCCACAGGGTCGCGGAGGGCGCGACGGTCACGGCTCTGCCGTGCGCCGCCGGGAGCACCGCCCACGGCACCGTGATCAGATCGGCGGTGGGCACGACGACCAGCTCGCGGTCGCCCAGGAGCGGCGCGAGCGGCCGGAGCAGCCGCGCTGAGAGCTCAGCGGCGTCGGCATCCAGAGCCGTGGTGAGGATGCCGTGCAGCGGATCGCCCGCGCCCGTCCCGGCGAGCAGGTCGAGATCGCCGCGCACGCGCAGGAGCTGTTCGCGCACCTCGTCCAGCCGCGCGAGCCGCACCCGCCGGCTGCGCTCGCGCGTGACGACGAGGGCGTGGAGGTGCCCGCCCACGCACAGGTAGGCGACCAGCGCGCGCTCGCCCAGTCGTGCGCGCAGCACGCTCAGGTCGACCGGACGCGCGGCCGGGCCGCCTCCCGCCGCCGACCAGGTCTTCCGCCGCAGCCGTGCGCGCAGCTCGTCGCGCTGCGCGCGCAGGTCGACGCGGTCGGCGCCGTCGAACTCGGCACGCAGCTGGGCCAGGGCGACCGCGCGCAGCCGCGACCAGTCGGCATCCGCGACGTCGGGCCGCACCGGGGGCAGCAGCAGGCTCTGCGCTCGGGTGAGCTCCGCCCACGCGAACACCTCGGCGGCGCGGCCGGCCGTCAGAGCGCTGGCCAGACCCGCCTGCGCGACCTGGATGCCGAGCACCGCCGTCCCCGCACGCAGCTCGAGCGCGCCCAGCCCGCTCCGCAACCCGTCGAGCTCGGCGAGCGCGGCCCGACGGTGCCGCTGCGCCTGTGCGCGCAGGCCCTCCCGGTCGGCGAGCTCCGACCGGACCAGCCGCGCGTGCACGCGTGCCTCGGCGCCGACGACCCGGCCCGCCGCGACCAGCCGTGCGCGGCACGCGTCGAGATCCCCCGCGGCCAGCCAGGCGCGCGCCGCGGTGAGCGCGGCCAGCTGCACGTCGGCGGGCAGGCCGTGG